>JBJKRB010000165.1:0-3740 GCA_046704885.1 Thermoanaerobaculia bacterium
CAACGGCCCGCGGTCTCGGAGCGCAGGTAGAAGAGGAGGCCGTACGCGACCGTGGCGATCAGGTAGCCGAGCGGTAGCAGCACAACGGCAATATTGAGAAATCCGGCCACAATGATTCTCCGGCGCTCAGGCTTACGGCCTGCGTCCGCTAAATGGTAGCATCGCTCGGACTCTGGAGCGAGCAGAAATCATGAGCAATCTGGTCATTATTGGAATGCAGTGGGGCGACGAAGGCAAAGGGAAGATCGTCGACTTGCTTTGTCCGGCGTTCGAGGTCGTCGTTCGCTATCAGGGGGGGCACAACGCGGGCCACACGGTGAAGTTCGGGGACCGCCATTTCTCCCTCCATCTTATCCCGTCGGGCGTCCTTCATCCAGGTATCAACTGCGTCCTCGGCAACGGCATGGTGATCAACCCCGATGCCTTCTTCGAGGAGGTCGACAACCTCGTCGCGGCCGGCGTCGAGCTCGAGGGCAACCTCTTCGTTTCGAACCGCGCCCAGGCGATCTTGCCGCTTCATTCGATCCTCGACCAGGCGCGCGAAGGAGCCCTCGGGGAAGGGAAGATCGGCACGACGGCGCGCGGCATCGGGCCGGCCTACGAGCTCAAGGCGTCGCGCATCGGCCTCCGCCTCGGAGACCTGGCGAGCGCCGAGCTCAGGGACCGGCTCGAGGCTCAGCACCAGCGTGTCTCCCACGAGCTTAACCAGCTCGGCGGCGCGGAGATTCCCTCGGTGGATGATCTGGAGGAGCAGTGCCGCACCTGGGCGGGCCGCCTGGCTCCCTATCTGAAGGACACGTCGCGCCAGCTCAACCAGTGGCTCGCGACTGGCAAGAACCTGCTTTTCGAGGGCGCCCAGGGGGCGCTTCTCGACGTCGATCACGGCACCTATCCCTTCGTTACCTCCTCGAACGCCACGGCGGGCGGAGCGGCGACCGGGAGCGGGGTCCCTCCGACCGCGATCGACGGCGTGTTGGGCGTTCTCAAAGCCTACACGACGCGAGTCGGAGGCGGTCCCTTCGTCGGCGAGCTCCGTGACTCCAGTGCCGAGATGGGCGAGGAGCTCCGCAAGCGGGGCAACGAGTACGGCACCACCACGGGACGCCCACGCCGCTGCGGCTGGCTCGACATGGTGGCGGCGCGCCACGCCCAGCTGGTCACCGGCGTCGACGTCATCGCCTTGACCAAGCTCGACATCCTCGACCACCTGGAAGAGATCCCGGTCTGCGTCGGCTATCGCTACAAGGGCGAGGTGCTCCGCGACTTCCCCTCGGAGCTCGGCATCCTCGAGAACGCCGAACCGGTCTTCGAGGTTCGCCCGGGCTGGAAGGCGGACACCACCGGGGTGGTCGACTACATCGATCTGCCCCAGCCGGCAAAGGACTACGTCTCCTTCATCGAGGACGCTCTCGAGGCTCCGGTCGGAATCATCTCGAGCGGACCGCGGCGCGAAGAGACGATCGTCCGCGAGGTAGCGGCGCTCCGCCGCCTGACCGAGAACCTCCTCGACAGCATCGTTGCGGGGCGCGGCACTTCCTTGCGCGGTTAACGCAACACGCTCGCACGTGTTGCTGCCGGTCCTCTCGCGCCCAGAGGACCCTCTACCGCTTCACCATCCAGAATCCGGCGCCGGCAAGCAAGGCGCACAATGCCAGTAGCCCAAAGATCGACAGGGCCGGGATTTGCGTGACGGATTGCGGTGTATAGATAACTCGTAGGTTGTCGAACCAGAAGTCGAGCTTGGGGGACTGAAAAGTGGCATTGGCGCCGGTGGGGTCCCAGTCCACCGCGCCGTAGGTCCCGAGGTCGAATCTGTCGTTGCTGTCCTTGCCGAGCACTTCGATCGAGGCCTCGTGCCAGCTGGTGTCGTTGCTGATGGTGGGATTGTAGGTGACGTTCACCGAGTTCTGTGTTCCGGTCGAGTAGTGGAACACGAAGATTCCCTGTTCGATCCTGCCGAAGGTACCGGTTCCGGAGTTGGGCGACCAGTTGGCGCGAACGTTCACCGCGAAGCGCACGACCTTGCTCCAATCGATTGGAGGCTCCCCGAGTTGGGCGAGGATCTGGTCGAACGTCCGCGGCTCGTAGCTGCTGGAGTTGAATCTCGTCCCCACGATCGGCCCTTGGTTGGTCATGTTGCCGGAGGCGAAGGCGTTCTGGGGAAATTCGAAGCGCCACGAAGCGGGACTCGTGTAGAAGGTCGTTGTGTCGCGAGCGCCCGTCGCCGGCGTGCCGTAACCGGTGTACCACCACTGCCAGCCAGTGGCATTAAGCGGGGTGAACGTTGGGTGGGTGTACGTGGGGAAGGAGACGGTGGTGTACAGCCCATCAGGATTGTGATCCCCATAGGGCTGATAAGCAAAGTCATCGAGGACTACCGTATGCGTCTGCGCCCTGAGTTGCGGCGTCAGGACGACGAGCGCCGCGATCGCGCTGAGCAAGAGAATACTTCTCGACCGAGAAAGCATGCGATCTCCTTTCAAGTTGTAGCGGATGCCTCTCGAGCACCCTGAAGCGGAAGAACTTGAGAGGAAAGTTAGCCGCAAGAGAGGACAGTGTCAAGCGGGCTTGGGCGCCCCACAAAGGGATTCAGCGGTTGCACCCTCGAGTGTTGTTGGATTTCCTGCCGCCCGAGCGACGGGTTGCAGCAAGGCGGGTGTCCGTGGCAGGATGCTGCACGGCCTGAGACGCAGCGCCGGGTGCGATCTCGTGCGCGCACGAGTAGCGAACGGTGTCGTCAGAAGGATAAGTGATGAAGTCGGGCTGAGTCCGCGACTTCGAGAGTCATTGAGAGGAACGCTACGGGCCGTTAGCTCAGCTGGCAGAGCAGCGGACTTTTAATCCGCGGGTCCGGGGTTCGAGCCCCCGACGGCCCACCAGTTAAACCAAATAAATGCAATAAGTTATGCGAGGTCTCGTAGGGGGCCTTGCAGCCGGTCGCCTAGTCGTGGTGCAAATATGGTGCAGCGCGGAAGGGAGTGGTGACGACTCGCCGGACCGTGTCTTGGCGAACCTTGGCGACCCATCCCCTAGATCCTAGATCCCCTCCCAGAAAGAGTGGAGTAGGGTATAACCTACTAGCAACTTCTTTGTTTTCAATAATTTGCGATTGACATGTCAAATCTCACAATGTATCCTTATTTCAGCAGAGAGCTAGAACCAACAATCTACGGGGGATACTGAGTGAATGCAGAAAGATTAGTTGCAGCCCAAGATGTGCCGTCGAGGTATCCGTTCACCCCTGGCGCGTGGCGCTGGTGGCTGTTCCAGCGACGAGAAAACGGCCTGGGCGTGGCCGTGATCAAGATCGGGAGACGGCTGTTTGTGGATCTCGACAAGTTCGATGCATGGCTTGACTCCAAGCGAGAGGCGAGCGATGCGGCGTAGCGGTGCGACTCGATGCGAGGTGGTCTACATTCAGGAGGCAACTCGACGACTCGGGCTCAGTCGGCAAACTCTTTGCCGGATGGAAAAGAGGGGCGACATCCCTAGGCGGAGGCGGATCTCAAGTGGCCGGGTGGGATGGCGACGGGACACTTTCGAGAACTGGCTCCGCGATCTCTTGGGGCGGGACATCGATGCGGCATGAGGATCGCTATCACTCGCCTCCCGAAAGTTGGGGTGCTTGATTTGAGAGTCTTCGGCGTGAGGTAGGGGGGGCTTGATTTGCCCCCGTCTTCACGTAGTGCCTGTGAGGGTCTTGGTGATTTGTTGACGGATTTTGAGTCTGAACGAGGAAA
>JBJKRB010000166.1:0-2947 GCA_046704885.1 Thermoanaerobaculia bacterium
TGATCGTCGTGCCTGCCATCCTGAGCCGGAGCGATCACGTAGCACTGGTTCTCGATCGCCCGGGCGCGAAGAAGAGGGAACCAGTGGGCGCGCCCGGTAGGCTGGGTAAAGGCGGAGGGGACGAGAAGGATCTCCGCACCCCCCTGGCGCAGACGGCGATATAGCTCGGCGAAACGAAGGTCGTAACAGATCGACAGACCTAGGCGCCCGAGCTCGGTGGGCGCCACCACCGTCTCACCGCCGGCTTCCACCGTCTCGGACTCGAGAAAAGAGAGCTCGCCGGCTAGGTCGATATCGAACAAATGAATCTTGCGATAGACGGCGAGCCGTCCGCCATCCGGGCCAAACAGGACCGAGCTGTTGTAGCAGTGTTTGGGATCTCTGCTCGCCTCGTTGAACGATCCCAACAGCAGGTGAATCTCGAGGCGCTTCGCCAGCGCCGAGAAGCGCCGACAAACGGGACCGTCGAGGCTCTGCGCGCGCTCGACCTTTTGCTCGTGCGGTCCGAGAAAGTTGGTGTTCTCTGGAGTAGCGACGAGCTTCGCGCCGTATCCCGCGGCGCGCAGGATCAGGCTCTCGGCCTGTTTGAGGTTTCGCTCCTCATCCGATGTGCTGTTGAGCTGAACCGCGGCAGCGAGAAAGGCGCCCATACAGCCAGTCTAGCAACGTCGGCCCCGCCGCCGGCGCGCTCTAGAGCGATCTTCTCTTGCGCAGCTCCCGATTGCGCTTCGCCTCTTCGCGCTTGCGCTTTGCAGTCGCGGCCCAGGAGCATATCGGGCAGCTCGCGAGGTCGTGATAGAGAGCCGGGCAGCGTTCACGTCCGAAGTAGATGATCTGGAGATGGAGCTTGGCCCAGCTCTCCCGAGGAAAGACCTTCTTGAGGTCCGCTTCGGTCTTCTTGACGCTCGACCCGTCCGATAGACCCCAGCGCTCCGCCAGACGGTGGATATGAGTGTCGACGGGAAAGGCCGGCGTGCCGAAAGCCTGCGCCACCACCGCCGACGCGGTCTTGTGCCCGACGCCGGGAAGCTTCTCGAGCTCCTCCAGCGTGTGCGGCACCTCGCCCCCTTGCGCCGCGAGGATCTGCGAGAGCTTCTTGATGTTCTTCGCCTTCTGATTGGCGAGCCCGATTTGGCGAATGTAGCGATGGATCTCCGCCACCGAGAGCTTCGCCATCGCCTCCGGTGTCGAGGCCCGGGCAAAGAGCGCTGGGGTCACCTCGTTGACCTTCTTGTCGGTGGTCTGCGCCGAAAGGAGCACCGCGATCAGCAGGGTAAAGGGATCGCGGTGGTCGAGCGGGATCGCCGGATCGGGATAGAGCCGATCGAGGATGCGCTGAATCTTCTTGGCTTTCTCGCTTCGCGTCATGTCGCTTTCGCCTCGGCAAAGAGCGCCTGGACCCCCGGCCGCAGGAGAATGATCCCGCTGATCACGGCAACGACCGTTCCCAGAGGCACGGCGAAGAAGACGACGGCGCTCACCACCAGGCAGAACGAGTAGTGCTTGCGCCGACGAAGGAACGCCCCCGACAAGATCAGGCCGCAGACCAGGAGCCAGGAGGCGAGCAGGAGAGCGGCAGCGGCGGCGGCCCAGAGACCTCCGGCCAAGGCGCCGCCCACGTCGCGCTCAGGCCCCGCCAGCGACCCTCCGAGCAGAGCCATTGCCGGCAGCAGCTGAAGGAGGGGAATCAGCGAAAAGAGGAAGATGATCGCGGCGACGACGAGATGGAAGAGCCCCAGGAGCCGTAGCTGCTCACTCTCGTCGGCTGCGCTGGAACCGGTCGAGTGGTTCGAGTCGCTCAATCTCGCTCAGAAGCTCGAATCGTCGAAGCCCGAGCTCTCGTCCTCGTCGGAATTGGCCAAGATGCGGGTCTTGTCGAGTGAATCCTCGATCCAACTCAGGAAGTCGGGGTCTCCGCCCTCCATCTTGAAGCAGACGATCTCCGGAAGCTCATAGCTATGGAGCTCGCGGATGGCGTCGGCGAGCTCGTCGAATTCGGACTCGAGGGTCTTGACAATGAGCATGTACTCCCCGTCGCGGCAGAGTTTTCCCTTCCATCGATACACGGATCGGATGCCGGGTACGATGTTCACGCAGCACGAATGGCGGCGGCGCACCAACTCCTCCGCGATGAGGAAAGCCTGCTCTTCGGTCCCGACCGTGGTGAGGACGACCATCGCTCCCATAGCAGAACAAACTTACTTCATGCCCGTCGCGCCGTCAATCAGTGGCGCCAGCGGCGGGTTGCCGGATCGTAGTGGAGAATCCGGACTCGACCGGTCCTCCCCAGGAGGCGAACCACCCACAGATCGCGCCGCCCCGCCGTGAAGTAGAGGGAGCCCGGGGTGGCTCCTCCCAACGGATTGAAGGATGCGAGGTCTGAGCGGTTGAAGCGAATGGGATCACCGAGTCGGCTCAAACGGTGCGAGGGGTCGCCGGGGACGGGCGGGCGCATTCCGGAAGGGAAGCCGAAGCGAACCGCGCTCCCAAAATGACGCAGACGTTGGAAAGGCGAGATCCGCGGATCGACGCCGGCCGCGATGTCGGCGTTTCGCACTCCGTCTCCGTCCCCGTCGCGATAGAGCGCATATTCCACGCGACTGCGGTCTCGGGCGACGAAACGCACCGCGACTTTGACATCGAGGCGCATCGCCATGGAGCGCGCCAGGGCCAAGACCGAAGCCAGCTCGTCGGCAGCCAGCCTTCCCTCGAGGGAGCGGCTCGCTCCACTCAAGAGGGGGAAGCCGAAGACGAAGGCGACGCCGAGGATGGCGAAGACCACCAACAACTCGAGAAGCGTAATTCCCCTTTGTCGGATCATGGCTTTTCTCGCGATGGATGAGGTGGCGGTAGGCCTCGAATGAAGGCCGTCCGCCACGCTCTGAGCGTTGTTTTTTAGCGGGGCGCCGCGAAGCGTGGACCATGTGGGTCAGTGTTGTGTTGCCTT
>JBJKRB010000167.1:0-6054 GCA_046704885.1 Thermoanaerobaculia bacterium
AAGAGGCCCTGCGTTCCGCCGAGGCGGGGTACGCCGCGGGAACCCTCAAGGCCCTCGACCTGCTCGATGCCGAGCGCGTGCTGCTGCAAGTCAGAACCGCGACCGCCCGGGCCCAGGCCGACTACGACATCGCGTTAGCGCAGCTGGAAGGGGCGGTGGGCGCACCACTTTCTCCCGCCGCCGCTGCTGAAGGAGATTCGAAGTGACTGAGAAGAACAATGATCCGCAGGACATCCGCCAGAAGTACGAGCTCACCGACGGCGGGACGAAGAAGGCGCGGCGCCGGCGCCACCTCTTGTGGTGGTTGGGCGGCGCCGTCGTCATCGTGGCGATCATCGCCATCCCTCTCAAGATCCACCCGGTCGACACCTGGATCCATCGCCTCCTCGGCCACTCCGAAAGCATGCAGACGGCCGCCATGGACACCCAGAAGGCGGTGGCTTCGGGCAAGCGCAAGATCCTCTTCTACCGCAACCCGATGGACCCCACCATCACATCGCCGGTCCCCACCAAAGACTCGATGGGCATGGACTACGTCCCTGTCTACGCCGACGAGGCCGAGGGCGCCAAGCCCGCGGCGGAAGCCAAGCATGGGGATGAGAGCAAGGGCCAGCGCAAGATCCTCTTCTATCGCAATCCGATGGATCCGACGATCACCTCGCCGGTCCCCGCCAAGGACTCGATGGGAATGGACTACGTCCCCGTCTATGCCGACGAGGCCGGAACTCCGGGGGAGCAGGGGGCGGCCGTGACCATCGATCCGGCAGTCGTCCAGAACATGAACGTGGTGACCGCTCCGGTCGAGAAGCGAAACTTGAGCCGCCGGATCCGAACGGTGGGCTACCTCGACTACGACCAAGGCAAGATGGTCTCGGTCACGACCAAGTACCCGGGTTGGATCGCGAAAGCGTACGTCAACTACCTCGGCCAGCCGGTCAAGAGGGGTGAGCCACTCTTCGCTATCTACTCTCCCGAGCTGGTGCAGACCGAGCAGGAGCTCCTCTCGGCGATCGACTTCGCGCGAAGAATGAAGGACGCCCCGGCCGACGCCCGGCGGCGCGCCGAAGAGCTGGTCACCGCGGCCGAGACCCGCCTCGGATACTGGGATATCACCGCGAGGCAGATCGCCAAGCTCGAGAAGAGCGGCAAGATCATCAAGAACGTGACCGTGTTCGCTCCGGCGAGCGGCCTGATCATGATGCGCATGCCGGGGCTCGAGGGGATGGCGGTCAAGCCGGGCATGGAGCTCATGCACATCGCCGACCTCTCGACCCTCTGGCTCTCGGTCGAGGTCTTCGAGGATCAGCTCCCCTGGCTGCACCCGGGGAGCGAAGCCGAGATTTCACTGAGCTACTTTCCCGGCGAGACCTTCAAGGGCAAGGTGCGCTACGTCGAGCCCGACGTCTCGGAGAAGACCCGCACGGTGGGCTTGCGGCTCGAGGTTGCCAATCCCGATGGCCGGTTGCGCGCCGGGATGTACGCCACCGTGGTCTTCCAGCCGGTCATGGCCAAGGACACGATCGTCGTCCCATCACTGGCGATCCTCCGGACCGGCGAACGCAACGTGGTGATCGTGGCCCTGGGACACGGCCGTTTCGCGCCCCGCCGGGTGGTGCTGGGGGCGGAGGGCAACGGCTATACACAGATCCTCTCTGGCCTCACGGCCGGCGAGCAGGTCGTGACTTCCTCGCAGTTCCTGATCGACTCCGAGTCCAACCTGCGCGAGGCGATTCAACAGCTCATCGCCAAGGCGGCAAAGAAGGCCTCGGCGAAGGCCCCGATGAAGATGGAGATGAAGGGCAAGGGGAAGGGGGCCGACGATGCTCAATAGGCTCATCGAATGGTCGCTCAAGAATCAGCTGCTGGTGATGGTGGCGGTACTCTTCATCATCCTCGGCGGCACCTGGGCGATCAAGGAGATCCGCCTCGACGCGATCCCCGACCTCTCGGACGTCCAGGTGATCATCTTCACCAAGTACCCGGGCCAGGCGCCGCGCGTGGTCGAGGACCAGGTAACCTACCCGATCACCACCAAGATGCTGTCGGTCCCCTACGCCAAGGTCGTACGAGGCTACTCCTTCTTCGGCTACTCGTTCGTCTACGTCATCTTTGACGACGGCACCGATCTCTATTGGGCGCGTTCACGCGTTCTCGAGTACCTGTCAGGCCTGGCGAGCCAGCTGCCTCCCGGCGTCACGCCGCAGCTTGGGCCCGACGCGACCGGCGTCGGCTGGGCCTTCATGTACGTCCTGAACTCCGACAAGCGCTCGCTCGCTCAGCTCCGTAGCTACCAGGACTGGTACTTGAAGTACGGACTGACGGCCGTCGACGGCGTCTCCGAGGTGGCCTCGATCGGCGGCTTCGTCCGCCAGTACCAGGTCGAGGTCGACCCGGTGAAGATGCGCGCCTACGGCGTCTCCCTCCAGCAGGTAAAACACGCCATCCAGCGCTCGAACAACGACGTCGGCGGCGGGGTGGTCGAGATGTCGGAGAAGGAGTTCATGGTACGCGGCCTGGGCTACATCAAACAGGTCAAGGACTTGGAGCAGATCGTCCTCGGGGTCGGGCCAGGAGGGACGCCGATTCTTCTCCGCGACGTTGCCAACGTGACGATCGGGCCAGAGATGAGACGCGGCCTCGCCGATTGGAACGGCAAGGGAGAGACGGTCGGAGGCGTAGTCATCGTCCGCGCCGGCGCCGACACCCTGACCACCATTCGCAAGGTGAAGGCGCGACTGGCCGAGCTCGAGAAGGGACTTCCTCCCGACGTCAAGATCTCGGTCGCCTACGACCGGACGGCGTTGATCGAACGCTCGGTCCACACCCTCACCCACACGCTCCTCGAAGAGTCGATCATCGTGGCTTTGGTTTGCATCATCTTTCTCTTCCACTTTCGCTCGGCGTTCGTCGCCATCTTTTCGATCCCGTTGTCGATCCTCATCGCCTTCATGGTGATGAAGGTGCAGGGGCTGGGCGCCAACATCATGTCGCTGGGAGGAATCGCGATCTCGATTGGAGTCCTGGTCGATGCCGCGATCATCATGGTCGAGAATGCCCACAAGCACTATGAGGAGTGGCGCGGCAAACGATCGCACTTCGAGATCATCTTGCGCTCGGCGCAAGAGGTGGGACCGACCCTCTTCTTCACCTTGCTGGTGATCACCGTCTCCTTCATGCCGGTCTTCACCCTGCAGTCCCAGGAAGGACGTCTCTTCAAGCCGCTCGCCTTCACCAAGACCTACGCCATCGGCGCCTCCTCGCTGATCGCGGTCACGGTGATTCCGGTCCTGATGTACTGGTTCGTGCGCGGCAAGATCTATAGCGAAGAGCGTCACCCGGTCTCGAAGATCCTGCAGAAGCTCTACACGCCGCTTCTCACCTTTGCCCTGAAGTGGCGGTGGGCGGTGATTGTGGGAAGCCTCATCCTGGTCGCGATCACCTGGATCCCCATGCATCGAATGGGCTCGGAGTTCATGCCGCCGCTATGGGAGGGCGATCTGCTCTACATGCCGACCACCTTTCCGGGAATCTCGATCACCAAGGCCAAGGAGCTCCTGCAGCAGACGGACAAGATCCTGAAGAGCTTTCCCGAGGTCGAGAGCGTCTTCGGCAAGGCCGGAAGGGCGGACACCGCCACCGACCCGGCGCCGCTTTCGATGTTCGAGACCACGATCCGTCTGAAGGACCCGTCCGAGTGGCCCAAGGGGATGACCAAGGACAAGCTCATCGAGCAGATGGACAAGGCGATCCACTTCCCCGGCGTCACCAACGCCTGGACGATGCCGATCAAGACCCGCATCGACATGCTCTCGACCGGGATCAAGACGCCGGTGGGAGTGAAGATCGCGGGACCCGACCTGAACGTCTTGCAGAACCTCGGCAAACAGGTCGAGGCGGCGGTCAAGGATCTCCCCGGAACGCTCTCCGTGTATGCCGAGCGGGTAATGGGCGGAAACTACCTCGACTTCAAGATCAGCCGCGAGGCGGCGGCCCGCTACGGGCTCACCGTAGGCGACGTCCAGGATGTCATTCAGTCGGCAATCGGCGGAATGAACGTCTCGTGGACGGTCGAGGGTCTCGAGCGCTACCCGATCAACATCCGCTACCCACGCGAGCTCCGCGACAACCTCGAGCAACTGCGCGAGATCCTGGTGGCGACCCCGTCCGGGCTTCAGGTTCCGCTCGGGCAGCTCGCCTCGATCGACATCCATCAGGGCCCTCCGGCGATCAAGTCGGAGAACGCCCGCCCCAACGCTTGGGTCTACATCGACCTGCGCGGGATCGACGTCGGCACTTGGGTCGAGCGCGCCAAGAAGGTGGTGGCGGAGAAGATCAAGCTGCCGCCGGGCTACAGCATTTTCTGGTCCGGCCAGTACGAGTACATGCAGCGGGCGAAGAAGCGCCTCATGCTGATCGTCCCAATCACCCTGTGCCTGATCTTCCTCATCCTCTACATCAACACCAAGTCGCTGGTCAAAACGGCGATCGTCCTGCTCGCGGTGCCGCTCTCGGTGGTGGGATCGGTCTGGCTCCTCTACCTCCTGCACTACAACTGGTCGATCGCGGTCTGGGTGGGGTTGATCGCGCTCGCCGGTCTCGCCGCGGAAACGGGGGTGGTGATGCTCTTGTATCTCGACATCGCCTACGACACCTGGCAGCGGGAAGGGCGCATGGCCACCTACGGGGATCTCGCGCAAGCGGTCCGCAACGGCGCGGTCAAGCGCATTCGCCCCATGATGATGACGATCATGGCGATCCTTCTGTCCCTTGGCCCCGTGCTCTGGGCGACCGGATCCGGCGCTGACGTGATGCGGAGAATCGCCGCGCCGATGGTAGGCGGGGTCGTGACCTCTTTCATCGGCGGCCTGCTGGTCTTCCCCGCGATGTACTTCATCTGGCGCTCGCTGCCGCTCGCCAAGACGCCGCTCTACGACGAGGAGCAGAACAGCCACGAGGCAGGAAACTAGGAAAGGAGGAAGCGACGGTCCGGCGCTCGTTTCCTAACCCGCAGAAAGAGCTCAAAACACTTCAATCAGGAGATGAGAAATGCACAAGCCAATCGAACGAACCCATCGTAGAAGACCCGCTCCCCTGATCGCCCTCCTGGCGTCTCTGGTGGGAGCCCTCGCGCTCATCGCGTGCGGGGGCTCGAGCCCGACCTCGAGCACCAGGCCCAACATGCTCTTGACCAGCGCCTCGCTAGCGGTCAACGGTCAGCCGGTCAACGGCCAGACCCTCAGCATGAGTCATGTGCGAAACGGGGTCACCCGGTTTCAGGCAACGCTCCTTCGCGACGGGGCACCGTACCCCGGGCAGCGGATCGAGGTCGCCTATCAGCGTCCCGGGTCGATGGGGATGATGAACCGCAACGGCACCTTCATGCTCTATGACGATGGAACCCACGGAGATGATGTCCCGGGAGACGGCATCTACTGCTACCAGGACGATCATGATGACTACGGCTGCACCGGAATGAACGCGGTCGATGGCGATTACCACTACGACTTCTGCGGCTATGACCAAGCCGGCGACGCGAGCAATCACATGGAGATCACCGTTACTGTGTCGGGAAATTGAACTCGATCGCCGGGGACCGCGTTGGCCACGCGTGCCCCCGGCATCTCTAAGAAGGAGAATTCAAGTCATGGCAAGAAAGAGCATCCTGATCAGCCTCGGCCTCGGCGCCTTGCTCGTCGCCGCGGCCCTGGTTGTGAGTGCCGCGGCCGCCTACGGCGCCAAGACCCAGGCAAGCTCGACGACGCTGGTCGAGCTCACCGGCAGCAGGGCTCAGGTCGAGCAGTTCATCCGTTACGACCAAGAGATCAGGCTGAAGCCGGCGGAGGAGAAGATCCGCCAGGACGCCCTGGCGGACATGCCCGCTCCCTGCTGCAAGGACTATTCGGCGGCTACCTGCTGCTGCCCCTGCAACCTATCTCGCTCGACCTGGGGTATGGCCAAGTACTTGATCACCAAGAAGGGCGCGAATGCGACGCAGGTCAGGACTGCCGCGGAGCAATGGGTCAAGCTGGTCAACCCGTCCGGCTTCACCGGCAC
>JBJKRB010000168.1:0-5727 GCA_046704885.1 Thermoanaerobaculia bacterium
GGTAGGTCTCGTCGACCATATCGAAGCAGAACTCGCTGATCTTGGGAATGTTGCTGCGGAAGGGGAGCACCCGCGCCCCGGCCGGCATGATCTCGTCGGTCGAGATGTCGTCGCCGACCTTGAGGAGCACTTGAACCCCGAGCCGCTCGGGAAGCGGATCGAAGTCGGGCAGTGAGACGATGTTCGGGCCCTTGGCGAGCTCGACCTCGCGCGCCTCCTCGGCGGCGACGGGCGGCTCGATGAGATCGGTGATCAAGATCGGCTCTTCCGGCTCTTCGATCCGCGGATAGTCCATCTCCATGTCGCGCGGATCGCTGATCACCCCGGCGATCGCCGAAGCGGTGGCCGTCTCCGGGCTCACAAGACAGACCTGGTCGTCTTTGGTGCCGGAGCGGCCGGGGAAGTTGCGCGGCACCGTCCGCAGGCTGATCTTGCCGGTCGCCGGCGCCTGCCCCATGCCGATGCAACCGTTGCAGCCCGCTTGATGAATGCGCGCTCCGGAAGCGATCAGGGAGGCGAGCTGACCACCGCGGACTAGGTTGGCCAGGATCTGGCGAGACGCCGGGTTGACATCGAAGGAGACGTCGGGCGCCACGCGATTCCCCGCGACCATCGCGGCGGCCATGGCGAAGTCGCGGAAGCCCGGGTTGGCCGACGAGCCGACGTAGGCCTGGTAGATCGGCCGGCCCGCGACGTCCCGCACCCGCTCGACGTTGCCCGGCGAGGACGGCATGGCGATCATCGGCTCGATGCTGGCGAGATCGAGGGTCTCCACCTCGTCGTATTGGGCGCCCGGGTCGGCCACCCACTCGCTCCAGTCCTCCTCGCGCCCCTGCGCGGCGAGAAAGCGCCGGACCTCCCCATCCGCGGGAAACACCGACGAAGTGGCGCCGAGCTCGGTCCCCATGTTGGCGATCACGTGCCGATCCATGGCGGAGAGCGTGGCGAGGCCGGGACCGAAGTACTCGAGCACCTTACCCACCCCGCCATCGACTCCGTGGCGGCGCAGGAGCTCGAGGATCACGTCCTTGGCGCTCACCCAAGGCGGGAGCTCCCCCTCGAGCCGGATTCCCCAGACTTCTGGCATCTTGACGTAGAGCGGCTCGCCGGCGATGGCGAGCGCCACCTCGAGGCCGCCGGCGCCGATCGCCAGCATCCCCATCGCTCCCGCCGCCGGCGTGTGGCTGTCGGAGCCGGCCAGGGTCTTGCCCGGCTTGCCGAAGCGCTCCTGGTGCACCGGATGGCTCACTCCGTTGCCCGGACGGCTGAACCAGAGCCCGAAGCGGCGGCAGGCGCTACGTAGGAAGAGGTGATCGTCGGGGTTCTTGAAGTCCTCCTGGATCAGGTTGTGGTCGACGTACTGGACCGAGGTCTCGGTTTGCGCCCGGTCGAGATCCATCGCCTCGAGCTCGAGCATGACCAGGGTGCCGGTCGCATCCTGGGTCAGAGTCTGATCGATCCTGAGCCCGATCTCCTCGCCCGGCGCCATCTCGCCATCAACGAGGTGGGTCTCGATCAACTTCTGGGTAACGTTCTTCGCCATCACGAACTCCTTCCACCCCCCCGTTCGATTATAGGAGGGCGGATTGCGCGACCTAGAAGAGGTCGAGCTGGTCGATCCTCTGGTGAATGAAGTTGGCCGTGCCGACTCCCAACAATCGAACGCCGAGTTTCTCGCCCTCGGTGCGGTCGAGCAAGCGCTCCGCGAGCTCCCCGATCGCGGCGGCCGAGACCACCGGCGACGCCGACGTCAAAGAGCGGGTGACGGTGGTGAAGTCCGGGTAGCGGACCTTGATCGTCACCGTGCAGGCTGAAAGGTTGCGGGTAGCGAGGCCCTGCGCAACCTCGCGGGCGAGCCCGCGCAGACGCTCGCGAATCGCCTTGGGGTCGGCGAGATCGGGCGCGAAGCTTCGCTCGCTCGACAAGCTCTTGCGCTCGCGCGAGGTCTCGACCGGGCGCTCGTCGCGACCGTGAGCGTAGAGAATCAGGCGCTCGCCGTTCGCCCCGAAGCGCTCGAGGAGAGCTCCCGGATTAGATCTCCTGAGCTCCGCGATCGTCGTCAGGCCCATCTCGAGCAGAACCTTCTCGGTTGCTGGTCCGACCCCGGGAATGCTGCGCACCGGCAGCGGGTCGAGGAACTCCTGGACGCGCCGGGGCGGAACGACCGTGAGCCCGTCCGGCTTGTGAAAGTCGGACGCGATCTTGGCCACAAGCTTGTTGGGCGCGACCCCCACCGAAACGGCGAGACGGCGTTCCTCCCGGACTCGCGCCCGGACCGCTCGGGCGATGCGGGTGGCGCTCCCCCACTCGGTCACCCGGTCGCTCACGTCGAGGTAGGCCTCGTCCAGGGAGAGGGTCTCGATCAGTGGCGAGAAGCCGCGAAAGATCTCGAAGATGGCCCGCGATTCGCGCCGGTAACGGGCAAAGTCCGGCTTGAGATAGACGCCCTGGGGACAGAGCCGATGCGCTAGCACGGAGGGCAGCGCCGAATGGACCCCGTAGCGCCGTGCCTCATAGCTCGCCGCGACCACGACTCCGCGGTCCTTCGGGTCCCAGGCGACGATCACGGGGCGACCGGCGAGCGACGGGTCATCGCGAATGTGGACCGCGGCGTAGAAGCAGTCCATGTCGCAGTGCAGAATGCGACGGCCCGTCCCCGCCGGCTCCTGGGATCGCTCGCCCGCCATCAGCGCCCCTCAGCCTCAGCCCATGCGCCCGCCCTCGGTCTGACCGCGCGGGTCGAGCGCCGCCTCGAGTTCGGCCACGGGAAGCACCTTCTTCTCCTCGGCGAGCTCACGCACCGTGCGCCCGGTCTTGAAGGCCTCCTTGGCGATCTCGGCGGCGCGATCGTAGCCGATCTTGGGGGCGAGCGCCGTGACCATGGCGAGCGAGCGCTCCACCATGTCGCGGCAGCGCTCACGATTGGCCTCGATTCCCTCGACGCAGCGCTCGACGAGCCCACGCGACGCGTTGGCGAGTATGTCGATCGACTGGAGCAGGTTGTAGGCTATGACCGGCATCATCACGTTGAGCTCGAAGTTTCCCGACATGCCGCCAACGGTGATCGTCGCGTCGTTGCCGATGACCTGCGCCGCGACCATCACCACCGATTCTGGGATCACCGGGTTGACCTTTCCGGGCATGATCGAGCTGCCCGGCTGGAGGCTAGGGAGCGAGATCTCGCCGATGCCGCAGCGCGGTCCCGAGCCCAGCCACCGGAGGTCATTCGCGATCTTGGTCAGGGAGACCGCGATGGTCTTCAGAACTCCGGAGACCTCCACCGCCGCATCTTTCGCGGCGAGGGCCTCGAAGGTGTTGCGCGCCGGAACGAAGGGGTAGCCGGTGCGCGCGGCGACGCGCTCGATGACCTTTTCGGGAAAGCCGGGCCGGGCGTTCAAACCGGTGCCGACCGCGGTCCCGCCCAGAGCGAGCTCGGCGAGGCGGGGAAGGGCCGCGTCGATCCGCTCGATGCCGTTCTTGATCTGCCGGGCGTAACCCGAGAACTCCTGGCCGAGGCGCACGGGGACCGCGTCCTGGAGGTGAGTGCGTCCGATCTTGATGACGTCGTCGAGCTCTTTCGCCTTGGCGCCGAGGGCCTTGGCCAGCTGCTCGAGCTCGGGCCTCAGGTCCTCGACCAAGGCCCCGTACGCGGCGACGTGAATGGTCGTGGGAATGGTGTCGTTCGAGGACTGGCCGGCGTTGACGTGATCGTTGGGATGGACGGGCTTCTTCGAGCCCATCTCGCCACCCAGTATCTCGATCGCCCGATTCGAGATGACCTCGTTGGCGTTCATGTTGGTCGAGGTCCCGGAGCCGGTCTGAAAGATGTCGAGGGGAAAGCTCGCGTCGAGCTTGCCCGCGACCACCTCTTCGGCGGCCTCGCGAATCGCGTCGGCCAGCTCGCCGTCGACCACCCCGAGCTCCTCGTTCACCATTGCCGCCTCGCTCTTCAGCATCCCCAAGGCGGCGATGAATCGGCGGTGGAAGCGGAGGCCCGAGATCGGGAAGTTTTGGCGCGCTCGCTCGGTCTGAGCTCCCCAGTAGAACTCGGCCGGCACTTCCACCGGTCCGAGACTGTCGCTTTCGGCTCTTGTCTTGCTCATCGAAGAATCTCCTGTGAAGTATCTAGGTTTCGGCGATAGCGGGAGCGCCCTCGTCTGCGGCGCTTGCGGTTCGCTCTTGGAGTGACTGCACCCGCAGCCCGTCCCGCTCGAGGGAAGTGATCCCCCGGGCAGCGGCGAGCGCTCCCGATAGAGTGGTGATGCAAGGAATACCGTACTTGAGGGCGGTCTTGCGAATGACCGCATCGTCCGCTTGCGAAGCGGGCCCCAACGGGGTGTTCACGACCAGATCGATCTCCTCATCGATGATCCGGTCCACCACGTGCGGCCTCGCCTCGTGCACCTTCCGCACGGTCTCGACCACGAGACCCCGCTCCTCCAGGAAGCGCGCCGTCCCCGCGGTGGCGACGAGCCGGAAGCCGAGCGCGGCGAAAGCCCTGGCGCTCTCGAGCAAGCCGTTCTTGTCGCGATCATGAACCGAGAGAAAGACCGTTCCGCTGGTCGGAAGTCGCTGATTCGCTCCCAGCCAGGCCTTGGCGAAGGCGTTGCCAAAATCGTCGCTCGCGCCCATCACCTCTCCGGTCGAGCGCATCTCGGGACCGAGCAATGGGTCGAACTCGGGGAAGCGGCGGAAGGGAAAGACGGGTGCCTTGACGAAGACGCCCGGCACCTCGGGCTCGCGCACGAAGCCCGTCTCCTCGAGACTCTCGCCCAACATCACGCGGGTGGCGATCCGCACCAAGGGAATTCCCACCGCCTTGGCGATGAAGGGCACGGTGCGCGAGGCGCGCGGATTGACCTCGAGGACGTAAATCTCTCCGTCCTTGAGCGCGAACTGAACGTTCATCAAGCCCACGACGCCCAGCTCGAGCGCCAGACGGCGAGCGATCTCGCGCATTCGATCCTGCTCTTCTTTCGAGACCTTGTAGGGGGGAAGCACGGCGGCGGAGTCGCCGGAGTGGATCCCGGCCTCCTCGATGTGCTGCAGGATGCCCGCTACCACCGCTTCCCGCCCATCGGCGATGAGGTCGAGGTCCACCTCGAAGGCATCCTCGAGGAAGCGGTCGAGGAGCACCGGATGGCCGTTCGCCACCTCCGCCGCCTGGGTCAGAAAGCGGCGGAGCGTGCCCTCGTCGTAGCAGATCGCCATGGCGCGTCCGCCGAGGACGTAGCTCGGGCGGACCAGCACCGGATAGCCGATGTCGTTCGCGATCGCGAGGCCTCCCTCGAGTGAATGGGCACCGCCCCCTCGGGGTTGGCGAATGCCGAGCCGTGCCAGTAGCTCGCCGAAGCGGCGACGGTCCTCTGCCAGGTCGATCGCCTCCGGGGAGGTTCCGAGAATCTTCACGCCCGCCGCCTCGAGGCCGTTTGCGAGCTTGAGCGGCGTCTGGCCCCCGAGCTGGACGATGACCGCTTCGGGATGCTCGCGCTCGATCACCGCCAGCACGTGCTCGAGGGTCAACGGCTCGAAGTAGAGGCGGTCCGAGGTGTCGTAGTCGGTCGATACCGTCTCTGGGTTGCAGTTGACCATGATGGTCTCGACCCCGGCGTCGCGCAGCGCGTAGGCGGCGTGGACGCAGCAGTAGTCGAACTCGATCCCTTGGCCGATACGATTGGGCCCGGAGCCCAAGATCATGACCTTGCGCCGCTCGGTGGGATCGCTCTC
>JBJKRB010000169.1:0-8119 GCA_046704885.1 Thermoanaerobaculia bacterium
ATGGTCTCTCATCGAGGAAATCCAAATGCGAGAAGGTGAAGGAGATTTCAGGGAGCCTGGCAGCATCGCCCCCCCCGGGCCGATCGGCCGGCTGGCGCGTTTTGCCGCGGGATTCTTCTGTGTCGCCTTCGCGGTACAGGTCGCCGGCTCCGGCGTCGCACGCATCGAAGCGCGCCGCGCCGGAAGCTTTCCCGCGGGCGCCTGGATCAGCCTGGCGCTGGCGATCTACCTTCTCCCCGAGATCGTGAACGTCGGCTTCGGGCGCGCTTGGCGGGCGGCTTACGTCCGCTTGACGGCAGCCCTCGTCGTCCTCGGCGCGATAGGGGTGAGTGAGCTCGCCTGGGGCAAGATCGCGGGGCCGTCCCTGATCGCCGCCGCCCTCCTCCTCATTTTCTATGCCTTTGGGCACCTCGGCGTCTCCTTCCTCCTCGCCGCCTTTCTCCCCACTCCCGGTTGCGAGATGCGCTCGCTGCCACAGCTCTGGGGGCGCCTCACCGGCCGCGAGACGCGCGAGCACTACTGCGCCGGGCTTCTGACTCCCCTCGACCGCTGGGAGGCGGGGCAACGTTCCTCGCGCGCCTGAGACCGCGATTCCCCATTTGGAGACGCTTATGACAGCTTCCCGTCCTCTCGCCCTCGTCACCGGCGCATCCTCGGGGATCGGCGCCGCCTTCGCCGAACGGCTGGCTCGCGAGGGCTATGACCTCGCCGTCGTCGCGCGCCGCAAGCAGCGCCTCGAAGGGCTCGCCCGCCGCCTGCGGGAAGGACACGGCGTCGCCGTAGAGGTGCTCGCCGCCGACCTCACGGATGGCGGCCAGCGCCTCGTCGTCGAAGAGCGCTTGCGCGAGAGCTCGCGTCTCGAGCTCCTGATCAACAACGCCGGGGCCGGCCGCTACCGGCCGTTCGTCGAGCTCAGCCGCGAAGAGGCGCTGGCGATTCTCGAGCTCGAAGCCGTGACCCCGGTGCTTCTCACCCACGCCGCCCTCGAGGGAATGGTCGAGAGAAGGCGGGGGGCGGTGATCAACATAGCCTCGCTCCTTGCCTTCAGCGGCTCGCTCCCTCCCGGGCGGGGAATGCCGCAGCGCGCCTCGTACGCCGGCGGCAAGTCGCTGGTCGCCACCTTCACCCGCACCCTCGCCCACGAGCTCGAGGGAACGGGAGTGCGCGCCATGGTGTGCTGTCCCGGGGTCGTCGCGACTGAATTTCACACCGTGCAAGGCATGGACCTCTCGCACCTGCCACGGATGAGCGCGGAGGATGTGGTCCGGGCCGCGATGGCGGGGCTCGCCGCCGGCGAGTCGCTCTGCGTTCCCGGGCTCGAGAACACGGGCAAGCTCGAGGAGCTGGTCGCCGCCGAGCGTGCCCTCCTCGCCGCCGCGGCGCGCCAGACCCAGATCGCCTCGCGTTATCGCGACGACAACGAGTAGGCCCTGGCGCCCCGGGCGTGGTCGGACTGATCGACAAGATAGAATGCGCCGCAGCGGTTCCGTCGTCGTGCAGCACGAAACTCAAGAGGAAGGAGAGTTCCATGTACCTCATCCGTGACGTCTTTCAAGCGAAACCCGGCATGGCCAAGGACCTCGTCGCCGTCTTCAAGGAAGCGGCGCCCCACCTCGACAAGCTGGGAGCCGGCAAGCTCCGGGTGATGACCGACACGGTCGCCGGCTACTGGACGGTGGTGATGGAGTTCGAGACCGAGTCGCTCGAGACTTACTTCGGCGCCGTGGCGAACCGAACCAAGGACCCGGAGCTCAATCGGATCATGTCCGGCTACATGGATCTCGTCACCGGCGGTCACCGCGAAATCTTCGAGGTTCACTAGCCTGCATCAGGGCCGGGCCGGCACCACGTAGAAGAGCACCGCGAAGTAGTGGAGCACGCTTCCGGCGAGGACGAAGGCGTGCCAGACGGCGTGGTTGTAAGGCATCCGCCGCCATAGGTAGAAGAGCGCCCCGCAGCTGTAGGCGGCGCCGCCCAAGAGCAGGAGCAGCAATCCCCCTGGAGCGAGGTGATCCATCAGGGGGCGGAACGCGATCACCATGAGCCAGCCCATGGCGAGATAGATCGCCACGCGGAGCGGCCGCCAGCGCCCGAGCGGGGTGAGATCGAAGAGGATTCCCAAGACCGCTAACCCCCAGATCACCCCGAAGAGGCTCCACCCCCAGGGGCCCTTGAGGCTCACCAGGGTAAACGGCGTATAGGTCCCCGCGATCAGGAGAAAGATCGCGGCGTGGTCGAGGGCGCGAAGGACGCGCTTGGCGCCGATCCAGGGGATCGAGTGGTACAGGGTCGAGGCGACGTAGAGGAGAATCAGGGTCGCCCCGAAGACCGAGACGCCGACGATCGCCCGGGCGCTGCCGGAGAGGGCCGCGAACGCCACGAGCACCGCGAGGCCTCCGATCGAGAGCAGGATCCCGACCCCGTGAAGCACGCTGTGGGCGATCTCCTCGCCGCGGGTGTACGGTACGTGAGCGGTCGTCTCGGCCACCGCGAAACCCTATCTCAAGCCGGCTCCTCTGCCACCTCGTCTCTTTGCACGATCGAGCTCGCGCACGTCGACGCCGGCCGATCCCTGAACTTTCCTTCCGAAGGCGCTCGACCTCTCAGCTCCCAACCCGAAGAACCCGAATCTCCGGCGAGAGGTACCATTAGGCTTCATTGATCCAGTTTCTCTCTTGGAGGTGAGAATGCGCAAGACATGGGCAAATCGAACGATGGCATTCCTCGGCGCGGCGGCGATGACCGGCGCCCTCATGGCTCCCGCGGCGTTTGCCGCGGTTATCCCAACGGTCAGAGTCACGGTCCGGGGAAGCCTCAACGCGACCCTGAGGACCTCCGACTTCCTCAATCTGTACTTGGCGGGACCGGACGGCGAGCACAATTACAGCCCGAACCTGAACCTCGCCGGCGCCGGACCGTTCATGGGCTATATCAGCGTCTATTTCAACAAGGACCTCAAGCCGGGCACATACCCCATCCACAATGTCGAGATGAAGGGCAAGCCAACGGCGTTCGAGCTCAACTGCTCCATGTTGATGAACGGCGGCGACAGCTCCGCTTGCGTCGACTATGGATTCGGGGTCACCGGAACTCTGAAGCTCACGCACACGGGTTCGTTCTACTCTGGAACCTTCGAGGCCTCCGCGCGCGACAAGTCGGGGAAGCACCACGTCGACGTCACGGGAGCCTTCGCGGACCTGTCGCCCAAGAAACGTTGATTCCGCGCCCCCTCTGGCCCAATCAGCTGTGCTACATTTTCTCTTCGCCGATGCAGCTCGCATGCTCGTTTGAGTAAACCTCTCCGATCCCCTTCCCTCGAGAAGCGGCGATCACGATCGATTGGTGGAGAAACCCGTATGCGCAATCTCGCCTCCGTCCTCCTCCTGCTCGCCACTCTGGCCCTGACGGCGCCGCTCGCCGCCCAACCTCAGCTTCCCGGCTCCTTCGCGCGCGATCCGCACCAGCCGATCGACCAGGCCTACACGGCGAAGATCCAGAAGTACACGACCGAGCCCACGCTCAACTCGCCGTTGACCGACTACCTTCCCGCCTCTTCGACGGTGCCGACGCCGGAGGCGGTCTTGGGCGACATCGCCGGCGCCCCCAACATGCTCCCTTACTCGGCCCAGGTCTACCGCTACTTCCGTGAGCTCGCCAAGGCCACGCCGCGGGTCGAGGTCTTTTCGATCGGCAAGACCGAGGAGGGCCGGGAGATGATCGCGGTGGCGGTCTCCTCGGCCAAGAACCTGGCGCGGCGCAAGGCCAACGGCGCCCGCTTGGCCGAGCTCGCCGATCCGCGCACGATCGGAATGAACGACGCTAAAGCGCGAGAGATCGAGCGCGACACGGTCCCCGTCTACTACATCACCGGGACCATCCACTCGCCCGAGACCGGCGCCCCCACCGCGCTGATGGAGCTTGCCTACCGCCTGGCGGTCGACAACAGCCCCTACATCCGCAACATCCGCAAGCACGTGATCACCTTGATCACCCCGATCACCGAGGTCGACGGGCGCGACCGGATGGTCGACATCTATCGTTGGCACCGCGCCCACCTCAAGGAGAACTGGCCGCACCTGGTCTACTGGGGACACTACGTGGCGCACGACAACAATCGTGACGCCCTGACCGTCACCCTGGACCTCACTCGCCACGTCCTCGACACCTACGTCGGCTGGCACGCCCAGGTGCTCCACGATCTGCACGAGTCGGTGCCCTTCCTCTACGACAACACGGTGGGCGACGGCCCCTACAACGCCTGGGTCGATCCCATTCTCACCAACGAGTGGCAGCTCATCGGCTGGTACAACGTCGCGGCGATGACCAAGCTGGGCATGCCGGGGGTCTTCACCCACGGCCAGTTCGACACCTGGAGCCCGGGGTATCTGATGTTCATCGCCGCCATGCACAACGGCATCAGCCGCCTCTACGAGACCTTCGGCAACGGCGGCGCCGACACCGAAAAACGGGTCCTGCGGCCGGACCAGTACGCGCGCACCTGGTACCGGCAGAACCCGCCCTACCCAACCGTTCTCTGGTCGCAGCGCGACAACAACAACTACGAGGAGACCGGGCTCCTGGTCTCGCTCGCTTACTTCGCCGACAACTCCCAGCGCCTGCTCGATGACTTCTACTTGAAGAGCAAGCGCTCGATCTTGAAGCCGGAGAACAGCGGGCCGGCGGCGTACGTTCTTCCCGCCGACGATCCGCGCACGATCTCCCAGGGCGATCTCCTCGAGATCCTGCGCCTGCAGCACTGCGAGATCTCGCGCACGGAGGCGCCGGTGACGATCAAGCTCTCAGGCGGCGCGAGCGCCGCGGATCACGACGGCGCCCAGGCGGAGACCACCGTCACCCGCACCTTCCCAGCGGGAAGCTTCGTCATCCGCATGGATCAGCCCTACAGCCGCATCGCCGACGCCCTGCTCGACCACCAGTACTGGAGCCCCGACGATCCCCAGCGCCATCCCTACGACGACACCGGCTGGACCCTGGGCGATCTCTTCAACGTCGAGGTCGCGCGGGTCACCGATACTTCGATCCTCAAGGCGCCGATGAAGCTTTACGAGGGACCCCTCCCCCTCGCCGGAACGGTCGGGGGTGGACCCGTCTTCCTCGCCTCGAGCGTCGATGGAAGCGCCTTGGCGAGCCTGCGCTACGCCCTCCCCGACGCCTCGATCGCGGTCACCGAGGCCGGCTTCTCACGCGATGGAACGAGCTACCCTGCCGGCACCGCGATCGTGAGCGGCGTCGGCGCCGACGCCTTGAAGCCGCTCGCCGCGAAGCTCGGCATCGACTTCGCTTCGACGGCGCGCGCCCCCCAGGTGGCCGAGCACTCCCTCGCCAAGCCTCGAATCGCGATTCTCCACACCTGGCTCGACACCCAGAGCGCCGGCTGGTGGCGGGAAACCCTCGACCGGCTCGGCGTCCCCTACACCGTCTTGAGCACCCAGAAGGTAGCCGCCGACCCCAATCTTCGCGCCAAGTTCGACGTCATCCTCTTTCCGCCGGTCGGCTTTCGCGATCCCAAGCTGATCGTCACCGGCCTTCCCATGTGGGGCAATCCTCTCCCCTGGGAGAAGACGGCGCTCACTCCCAACCTCGGGCGCATCGACTCGACCCCCGATCTGCGCCCCGGGCTCGGATTCGACGGCCTCGCCCACCTCCAGAAGTTCGTCGAGGACGGCGGCCTCCTGGTCGCGGCCGAGGACACGGCGCGGCTTCTGATCGATGAGGGGTTCGCCGCCGGCGTGACGATCACCCCGCGTGGCGACCTCGAGGTCGCGGGATCGGTCCTCGGGGCACAGTTCGTCGACGCCAAGAGCCCGGTCGCTTACGGCTACGGCGATCGCCTCCCGGTCTACAGCTCCTCGGGGATGAGCTTCGAGGTTAGCAACATGACCTTCGGCGGTTGGCGCCGGCGTCCCAGCGAGCGGCCCACCGGACGGGGCAGCGCCGAGGGGCACGACATCCCCCAGGGCCGTCCCTACGTCGCGCCGCCCCCCGCTATCAAGACCGTTCCCTGGGAGGCGCCTCCCCTGAGCAGCGAGCAGATGCGCAACAACCCGACGGTCATCCCGCCGGACATGCGGCCACGGGTCATCCTGCGCTTCGCCGACGCGGGGTCGTTACTGATCTCGGGGCTTCTCGACCACGGCTCCGCCCTCGCCGGCCGGCCCGCGGTGGTCGACTCGCCGCTCGGCAAGGGTCACCTGCTGCTCTTCGCCATCAACCCGGTCTGGCGCGGCGAAACGGTGGGGAGCTACCCCCTGGTCACCAACGCGATCTTGAGCTACGACCACCTGGGGACGGTCGGCCAGTAGAGAACGACAGAGCTCGGTTTCAGCGCAGGTCGCGGAAGCGCACCAGCCGCCCCGCCTGCTCGTCCCAGAGCGTCAGGTTGAGAGAGGCGAGGCTCTGGCGGAAGGTGAGCCGCGTCACGTGCGCCAGGTCGGGGACCTCGGCCATGCACTCACGCAAGCGATAGTTGGGGATCCGGCTCGACAGGTGGTGGACGTGGTGGTAGCCGATGTTGCCGGTGAACCAGTGGGCAACGGCGGGCAGATCGTAGAAAGAGCTCCCCTGGATTCCCGCGAGATGGAAGTCCCACTCCTCCTGGCGCTCCCAGTAGGTGTCCTCGAACTGATGCTGGACGTAGAAGAGCCACACTCCCGCCGCGCCCGAGAGGACGAAGACGGGCGCCCAGACGAGGAGAAAGGGCACGATCCCGACCGTCAGCGCCATGGTGGTGACGATCGCGGCCAGGATCAGGTCCGTCCACAACACGCTCGCCCACTCGGACTTCCAACCGCGTGGCGCATCCCACGGCAACCGATGCTTGATCAAGAACTGCCAGATGGGTCCGACAACCAAGAGCACGATCGGGTTGCGGTAGATCCGGTAAGCGATCCGCCGCCAGCGGCCGGCGGCGCGGTACTCCGAGACCGTCAGGGTTGTGACGTCGCCCAGCTCGCGCCGGTCGAGGTTTCCCGAGGTCGCATGGTGGATCGCGTGGGTGCGCCGCCAGTAGCGGTAGGGAGTCAGCGTCACGACTCCGAGAACGAAGCCGAGCGCGTGGTTGGCACGTTGCGATCGCCAGAACGAGCCGTGCCCGCAGTCGTGCTGGATGATGAAGAGCCTGACCAGGAGCCCGGCGGTCGGAATCGCCAGAAGCAAGGTCAGGAGATAGGAGATCTTGAGGCTCACCAGCATCATGACCCACAGGCCGATGAACGGCGCCGCGGTATCGAAGAGCTGGATCAGGGCTCGCCGCCGATCCGGTCTCTTGTAGGGGGCGAGGATCCTGCTCCAGTACGCCGTGACGCTCTCTCGTTTCTCCTGCGCGATCATCTTCCCTAAGTTCTCCTTCCGGTGCCGATCTCTCGTGAGGAAAGAAAGCTCCACCGGAGAGACTTTCATCCTGGCCCTTGGAGGCCGCCTAGCTATCCTTCACGCTACGCGGCTGGGTTCGGGCCCCCAAAGCGGGCAAGAGAACGGCTGCGAGGCGGAACGAGGCAATTCTATCAATTCCGGCCTGCTGGCGGCGAGCGTCCTAGCGAGCGAGAGGCATGACCGCCGGCGCGAGCGAGCCGTGTCAGACTCGGGCTCGCATGTTTCGCGCTCCGCGCCATGAAGGTCCTCCGAGCGATCACTTCGACGGACGACGATTCTTCAACCCCGGCTTCGAGGGTCACGGCTTCCGCGACCTCTGGCGCTGGATGAAGACGCGGGAGAAGGGCGTTTGGCGCGATCTGCCCGGCGGGCCGGGACCGGCGCCGCCGCGTTCCGTCGCCGACCTCAGAGTGACCTGGGTGGGGCACTCGACGGTGCTTCTCCAGATCGCCGGCAGCAACTTCCTGACCGACCCGGTCTGGTCAGAGCGCGCGAGCCCGGTCTCCTGGGCGGGACCGCGGAGGCGCCGCGCGCCCGGGATCGCGCTCGCCGATCTCCCCCCGCTCGACGCCGTGCTCTTGAGTCACGACCACTACGACCATCTCGACCGTCCGACGCTTCGCGCCCTGGCCGAGAGCCACCACCCCGTCCTCCTGACTCCGCTCGCGGTGGGGAAGCGCCTGCGGCGCCTGCCATGGTCCGAGATCCACGAGCTCGACTGGTGGGA
>JBJKRB010000170.1:0-7400 GCA_046704885.1 Thermoanaerobaculia bacterium
AGGGGCGAGTCACCAACATTGGTAGGGTCACCATGACCAGGACCCACAGAAGCCCGCTCGTGTACCGGGGGAGCGTCAGGTTTGCCGCCCAAGCGATTGCAGAGACGAAGAAGAAGGCCGTGAGGCCAGGCAGGTGGAAGCAGGTGGCCTTGTGCCATCCGAGCGCAGTCCACTGGCAGACGCCAATCAGAGCCCACGCCAGAAGGCCAGGCCATGTGGCGGCACAGAGGAGCAGCAAGCCGCTCTCCCAACGCCGAGGGCTCGATAGCAGAAGTGGATCGAGGCGACCCGATCCCGCAGCTCGCGCATACCCCGTGCTTGCGGCAAACATCTGAATCACGAGAAGAAGACCCGGCAGATCTGCAACTAGACCGCTAGGTTTGAAGAATGCTAGGCGCAGCGTCTCGACCTCCACCAAGAGCAGGACGCAGACGAGCACCGGTTGCACACCGAGAATCCGCGAGGCAATCGACAACCGAGAGCGCATTTTCACGGCTTCCTCACGATCACAATAGTCCTCTCCCGCGAGAGAACGGCAACGGCGCCATCTTCGTCTACGTGAAGGAGACGCACTCCATTGGGCTGGAGCTGTCTCGTCGCCTCAAGATCCCCTTTCTGACCGTACCAGCCGAGGTCTGATGACTCGAAGCCGGCACTTTCAAGCTTGGCCAGCGAGATTCGCTTCCCATGCACCCTAAGTACGACAGCGCCGCCTTGAGGTGTCGGAGCCACGTCTCGTATCACGGTCTGTGCGGGTCCAACTGGCCCGAGCTGCAACTCAGCCAGTGAGCCACCCGAATCGGAAAGGGTGAACGGGGTCTCCTCGCCGTCATCTGCGATCACCCTGAGCTCCTGCGGCTCGATTAGCCGCCAGCAGAACCTTCCGCCTGTGAAAGGTAGGCCGCAAGCTACTTGGTTGATTATTAGGCTGCGCAACGCGCTCTTGGAGTCGCGGTACCTCCAGTTCGAAAAGCGCTTCCACTCGTTTCCGGATCGCGCTCTCAGCATCCCCCCGCCGTTCGACATCATGGGATAGGCTGGGTTCAAGACCACCGTCTTCCCCCAGTTCCAGAGGCCGAAAGCGGGCCGACGAAGGCGTGTCACCGGCTCAACTGTACCCAGAGCACGATCGATCTTCAGAAGCTCCCGTCGATCCTTGATCGTGAGAATCGGGCCGTTGGGAAGCACCGCTAGCCCTCGTAGCGTCGAATCATCGGACAGTCCTCGAAGCTGGAAATCTCCAGCAATTCTGACCGCATGGGCCTCGCCAAACTCCAGCAAGAGGAGACGATGCGTCTCTGCGCCGAGAAGCCATACCCGCGTTCCCTCCATGCTTCGCCCGCCCAGGGGACCCAAAACCTCAAGAGCCTCGTGAATCGACAGCGGCCGTGGAGCATCTTGCTCGGTTCTGGCTGTAGCCGCTCGGACGCACATGTTAAGTAGGAGAAGAGACGCAAGGCCGAGCGCCAAGGCCTCGGCCTGTCGTCGGAGAGGGAGCCTGCCAGGTGGAGCGCCGTAAGAATCCTGATGCTTACACTTAGACGTGACTTCTGGAATTTGCATAAAAGTACTCAGACAGCGCTACCGGGGTCAGACTTGCTCTCAGAACGCATTCGCGATGCAAGATGCGAGATCTAGCTCACAGTCGGCTTCTGCAAGCGTCCGCTGGAGGAATGTGTCTCGCATCGCGGCCCAGATACTGCAAGCTTCAAAATCTTCGAAGCACTTGTGCTTCGGTGCTGTTGGCGTGATCCCCCACAAGGACGTGACACTGAGTCCAGCCATGCTGATCGCCAACACCATCACTAGACTTCCGATCGTCTTCTTCACCTGAAACCCTCCTTTCCCGCGACCTTCCTTGGGTCGCAAACCGAGCTGTTGGCACGGCGCCGTGCTATCGATCAGCGCTTCTGCCTAGTTAGTGTCGAAACGGGCAGGAGCGTTACAGGGATTAAGAAACGAAGCTAGGCGGGAAAGGGAAGGAGGGCGCGGGCCGTTTCTCCCGGCTCGAGAGTCGTCGCGCCGCTCAAGGCGAAAGCGCCGTTTGACGCTCCTTTGCACGGGGCATACACTCAGCGCGAAGACCTTCCATCGACGGCTCGAGGCCGCAAGAGATGTTCCCTCGTTGGTCGTCGACGGCGGGAACTCTGCGAGCTTCACAGAGCGGGGATGATAAGCACTCTCTCGGTCAGTTCCGAAGACACCTTCGTCCGCGCTCGATCAGGCGGGCGATGGCGCCGACCCCCTCGCCACCTCCTGGCCTGCACCGAGCAACTCTCTTCCACATCGCCATCTCCAACGCCCGGCTCTCGTTCGCGATCGAGCCGGCGCGGAGATGGCACTTCGTCGCGGGCGGCAAGCGGCTTCGGCAGCGCGCCGCCTCACCGTTTTCACCCCAGCTCCACTCAACTCGTGAGGGAGGAATCCTGAATGCCCCAAGCTCGGTCCGCCAAGAAGCAGGCCAGCGCCAACATCACTCCTTTCGCCCAAGCCGTCGAACAGTTCAACCGTGCGGCCGACATCCTCGGTCTCGATCATGGTCTGCGTGCGATCTTGCGCCAGCCCAAGCGCCAACTGATCGTCTCCATCCCCACCAAGATGGACGACGGTTCGATCCGCGTCTTCGAAGGCTACCGGGTTCAGCACAACATCGCCCGCGGTCCCGCGAAAGGCGGAATCCGCTATCACCCCCGCGTCTCGCTCGATGAGGTCAAGGCCCTCGCCTCCTGGATGACCTGGAAGTGCGCGGTGGTCAACATCCCCTTCGGCGGCGGCAAGGGCGGCGTGATCTGCGATCCCAAGTCCATGTCCCAGACCGAGCTCGAGCGCATGACCCGGCGTTTCACCTCGGAGATCTCGATCATCATCGGCCACGATCGCGACATCCCCGCTCCTGACGTCTACACCAATCCGCAGGTGATGGCCTGGATGATGGACACGATGTCGATGACCAAGGGCTACTCGACCCTGGGAGTCGTCACCGGGAAACCCATCGCGCTGGGCGGCTCGGCCGGGCGCAACGAAGCGACGGCGCGCGGCTGCGTGGTGGCCATCGAAGAGGCGATGGGCAACAAGGGAATGGAGATGAAGGGCGCCAAGGTCGCGGTCCAGGGCTTCGGCAACGCCGGGTCGATCTGCGCGCGTCTTCTCTGGGAAGCGGGAGCCAAGGTCGTCGCGGTCTCCGACTCGCAGGGAGGAATCCACAACCCCGCGGGGCTCCCGATCGACAAGGTGATCGCCGCCAAGGAGAAGACCGGACGGGTAGGCGGCTATCGGGGCAAGTCCCAGAGCATCTCGAACGAGGCGCTCCTCCAGCTCCCGGTCGACGTTCTCGTCCCCGCCGCGCTCGAAGGCGTCATCACCTCGAAGAACGCCCCTCGGGTCAAGGCCAAGATCATCGCCGAGGCCGCTAATGGACCGACCACGCCCAAGGCCGACGACATCCTCTTCCGCAAGGGCGCGATGGTGATCCCCGACATCCTCGCCAACGCTGGTGGCGTCACGGTCTCCTACTTCGAATGGGTGCAGGACCTCTATTCGTTCTTCTGGGAGGCCGATTTCGTCTACGAGCACCTGACCAAGACGATCCGCCGCGCCTTCCGCGAGACCTTGGACCGGGCCACGGCCAACAAGACCGACATGCGGACCGGCGCCATGGTGCTCGGGGTCGACCGAGTAGCGGAGGCGACGCGCATCCGCGGGCTCTTCCCCTAGGAGCTCAGGAGACCGCGATCAGGTCGGGCTGCTCGCCCAGGAACTCGGTCCAGGCCCGCTTCAAGCACGGATAGTGCTTGGCCGCCTCGGCGAGATCCATGAACCCCGTGACGGTGCCGGCGAAACGCTCGGCCAGCGTCGGGTTGAGGATCTCGCCCGCCTCGTCGAGGGCGGTGTGCGCCGTCGCGAGCGAGAACATGTCGGGGTAGACCCGCGCCCCCAGGTGCTCGAGGGGGATGCGGAGCGACCACAAGCCGCGGTTGCCGCCCGCCATCGAGGGCGAGGCGGAGAGGAGGAGCGCATGACGCTCGCTGAAGGGCTGCGGGCGGTAGCGCGACACCCAGTCGAGGGCGTTCTTGAGATGCCCGGGCATCGAGGCGTTGTACTCCGGCGAGACGATGACGAAGGCGTCGTTGGCCTCGAGCCGGCGCTTGAGCTCCGCGGCCCCCACGGGAAAGCCCTCGTTGTCCTCGACGTCCTGGTTGAAAGAGGGCGAGTCGAATTCGCTCATCGAGGCGAGATCGACCTCTCCTCCGTGCTCCTCGATGACGCGCGCCACCAGGCGCGCCAGCTTGGTGTTGAGAGAGCCCTCTCGCAACGAAGCCGAGAAGACCAGGTAATGGGTGGGACCGTGGCTTAACTTCTCCTTGAACGAATCGGCTGACTCGGGCATCTGTCTCTCCTTTCTTCACCGTCGGTGCGGACGGGCCCGCCAAGCGCTTGCCCGCTCCTCGGGCATTGCGGCGGGTTCCGGTCCGCTTCGCCGAACGCTCCAAGTCTAACGAGATGCGGAGTCGGGATCGTGATCGGGGCCTGGGCCCGGTGTCAGCAGCTCCTGCATCCGGCTCACCAAGGAGCGAAGCTCGGCCGCTACCTCCTCGACCGCCCGGACGGCATCGGGGTCGACGCTGCCGTACGCCCTGAGCCTGCTGCTCTTGAGATCGGCCAGCGCCACCTGGATCGCTCCCAGGTGAACGCGCGCCGACCAGACGGCGCCGGTCTTGGGCGGCGGGGTATCGATATCCCAGCCCGCGAGCGCAGCGACCAGAACCCGGCGAAAGCCCGTCACCGCGGCGGCGAGCTCCTGCGCCTGCACCGGCGTCGCGTCGGGCACCAGGTCGGCGAAGGGCGAGGCGAATCCCTCCGTGCCGCGCCTCAGGGTTTCCACCACCTCGCTCGCGATCTCGTCGATCTGGTGAAACGTGGTGAGAACGTAACGGCGTTGCGCCTCGTTCAATGGGCTCATCGCGCCCCTTCGATCTCGCGCACCTCGACCTCGGTTTCTTGCAGACGAAGACCGAGGCCATCCTCCCCCGCCCACCTCCCGGTGGACGTGAGGTAGGGACTCGCTTCGTGGGCTCGTGATCCGGGCATCAAAAAGCTCCTGCCGGAGAACCCGACGGGAGCATCTGGATGGAATCACGGCTCCCGCCGGGGCCTCCCCTCAGCAGGAGTCATCAGCCCATTGCGGGCAGTGTCGCCGGTGGACTCCATCACCGCGGCGCCGCTTGGACGACGCCATCGTCTATCAAGTTCGTATGCTAGCCACGCCCGCGAGAACGGTCAAGGGCGGCGCTCAAGCCGATCTGCGCAGGATCCAGCCAGCGGCCACCAACATCAGTATCAGCAAAGAGATCCCACCCGTAGTCGAGGTGGTGGGAATTGCCGGGGCGAGGGTCGAGGCACATGTTGCGAGGAAGATCTCACCGTTCCCATCGCCGTTTTCCCCAGTCGGGTCGCTGAAGGAGTCGAAGGCTATCCGCTGACCGTCGTCGCTGATTGCCGTGTCCATCATGTAGAAGAACGGCGGTCCGGTCGTGTCGGTGATCTGCATGATCGGGCCGGCTGCCGCATCGTAGAGAAACAGCTCGTTGTTCCCATCTGGATTCATGCCGACAGGATCGTTGAACGACGCGAAGGCGACCCATCTCCCTGGCCAATCGATCGAGGTCCCGTAACTTTCGCTCCCGACGAGATCCGTTACCTGGGTGAAGGTGGCGCTGGCCATGTTGTACAGGAATACCTCGAGGCTCCCGTCCGTGTTTCCTCCAGGAACGAGGTCTCGATTGGACTGAAACGAAATCCACTCGCCGTTCCTCGACAGCGAGGGGGCATAGCTTCCACCACCCACCGTACTCGTGATCTGCGTGGTAGTGCCCGCCTGCACATCGTAGACGTACAGCTCGGTGTTGCCGTCCGTGTTTCCTCCAGGGACGACATCGGCGGTGGAGTCGAAGGCCACCAGATTGCCCGACCAGTCCAGACTGCTCGTGTCGGTGTGCCCACCCACCGTCGAGGTGATCTGAGTGAATGCGTTGGCGCCGCGGTCGTAGAGGAACAGCTCTTGATTGCCATCCGCGTTGCCTCCAGGGACTAGATCGGCGGTGCTAGCGAAGGAGATGCGCGAGCCGTCGCCGTTGATTGCTGCGTAGTGGCTCGCGGTCGTCGGCGTGTCGGTGATCTGGATGAAGCTGGAAGCAGCCACATCGTACGCCATGATCTCCCCGTGTCCGCTCGACGTGAGCCCTGCCGATCCCTCGAAGACCACCCACAACCCATCTCCGCTGATGCTCGGACGGACGTTGTCTTCCCCGGCCGAGGTATCGGTGACCTGAGTGAACGAGCTCGTCGCGACATCGAATAGCCAGATCTCGAAGTTGGTCTCCGGGTTCGATCCCGGTATGGGCTCGGCGTCACTCTGAAAGACAATCGAGAGGCCATTGCTGCTGATGCCGCCTACGGCGTTGGTATTGGGTATCTGACCGCTAAAGCTGGTGTGCGTGACCTGGCTGACGGAGCAGGTCTTGGCAACGAGTCGCTCGGACACCGGGATGACCATCACGAGCGCGAGGAGCACGGCCCTCCACGCTGTCTCGGTGCGCTGCCAGCTTCCCGACCGGATACTCGGCTTCCGACGTCCGATGGTGATCATGATCCACCTCCGGTTCTTGTTGCGTTCAGGGACGCTTAGGTACTTGCTGCCGCTGACTCAGCGTAACACAGTGTCTCGAGGCTCGAGGGCGGGCGTAGCGCGGAAATTGCTTGGGACGCGCTACCGCCGCCGGGGGAACCCTGATGCTGACCGCTTCGGTCAACTCTTGTTCCTACCATGAGGAATACCATGGTATTGCACAGGGTGGTACCATTCAACCATGAAGATTGGAGTGTCGTTGCCGGAGGAGCTCGTAGAGTTCGCCAACGCTGAGGCGGAGCGGCGTCGTACGACTCGCTCGGGGCTTCTTGCCGAGTTGCTCGAGGCCGAGCGGATCCGGGAGCAGACGCGACGCTACATCGATCGTCACGGCTGGGACGTGGCCGAGGATGATGAGGCTTGGCGCGAGTACCAGCGGCGCCGGATGGCCCAGGAGTATGCCGATGACGAGTGGTGAGTCACTGCCTCGGCGCGGCGAGGTCTGGTGGGTCCGGGTGGACAAGCGTCGACCGGCGGTCGTCGTGCAAACCGACAGGGTGCGCGACCCCCGGGTACGTTCCTTCCTCGTGGTCCCCCTTACCAGTCGTCTCCACTTAGCCGAGCTTCCCGGCAACCTTCGCCTGGAAACTCGAACGACCCACCTCTCCAAGCCATCGGTTGCCAACGTCTTCGACCTCCAGAAAGTCCTCCGCTCGGACTTCCTCGAGATCGCCGGCTCGTTGCCCCCCGAACAGCTCGACCTCCTCGACCGCTC
>JBJKRB010000171.1:0-2841 GCA_046704885.1 Thermoanaerobaculia bacterium
ACTGGTGCTTCACTTGCAAAGCCAACGAGCACCTGGTCCTCGACAGCACCCAGGTCGGCGATGCCTTCTCTCGATTCCACGTGATCGCGATGCGGGCGGATTGGACGAACCGCAGCGACAAGATTACGCGGTTCCTGGTCGCCCATGGCCGCTATGGCATCCCTTTCTACATCCTGTTTCGCCCCGGCCAGCAGCCTTACCGTTTCAGCGAGCTCTTGACCCGCAATGAGATCGTGAACGCTCTGCGCTCTTCGGAGGCGAAGAGCGCCTCGACCCAGCCCGTGGCGAGCGCCGCCGGGCCCAGTTCGCCAACGAGCTAACGGCCGCCGCGCGGCGCTTACTGGCACGACACCTGCATTCTGTACCGACGGCAGGCAAGCGACGAGAAATCGCCGCCGCCTCACCCAAACGCAATGGAGAGATACCCGATGACGAAGAACCGAGCATTGAGAGCCCCGACACTGCTATGGGTGAGCGCTCTGCTGGCTCTAGCGGGCTGCAGCGCGACTCCTCCGCCGAGCGGGCAAGGAGACGACGCGGCGATCACCGCCAATATCAAGGCTCAGCTCATCGCCAGCCCTGATCTGAGCTCGTATCCCATCGACGTCGCGACCTCGCAGGGAGTGGTGCAGCTGAGCGGGCGGGTCGACCGCTCCGAGCAGCGCAAGGAGGTCGAACGGCTCGCGCGGGGCACGAGCGGGGTGCGCGCCGTGCGCGACGACATCGTGATCAAGCCGGCCCAATCCGCTCATGCCACGAAAGCGCCGAGTGATGCCGAGATCATCGCTCGCGTCAAGGCGCGACTGAGCGCCGATCCTTCGATCAATCCGCTCGCCATCGAGGTCTCGGCCCACGGCGGAGTCGTCACCCTGAAAGGGCGCGTTCAAACCTCGGCGCAAAGCGAGCGCGCCGAACAGATCGTGCGTCAGATCGAAGGGGTGCAAGGAGTGGACAACCAGCTCCAGGTCAGTCGAGGAAACTCTGAATGATGAAAAACCCGGAGGGCCGAAGCGGGCCCCTGACTCTCAGGAACGCTCTCCTGAGGGTTGCCGCCCCGGCCCCCCGTTGAATTCTTCCGCCGCTTCTTCCTCTTCATCGAGATCAGCAGCGCTACCAGCTCTTGCTTCTCGCCTCCCGCGCAGGCGACGACGAAGCTCCGACAGCGCCTCGAGGCGCCGGGCGAGCTCCTGCTCCTTCCCGCTCTCCCGCGGCTCGTAGAATCGCGATCCGCCGAGCGCCGCGGGGAGGCACTCCAATCCCGCCATTCCCTCTTCCGTATCCGGCGCATAGACGTAGCCGGCGCCGTACCCGATGTCCTTCATGAGTCGAGTCGGAGCATTGCGCAAGGCTGGCGGCACCGCTTCCGCCGGCTTCTCCTCCACCGCCTTGCGCGCCGCGCGCGATGCGGCATAGACCGCGTTGCTCTTCGGCGCCAGAGCAAGGAAGAGAGCGGCCTCGGCTAGTGCCAGCTCGCCCTCCGGTGAACCGAGACGCTCGTAGGCGCTCCACGCCGAGAGGGTGAGGGAAAGGGCTGACGGGTCCGCCAACCCCACGTCCTCGCTGGCGAAACGGACGAGACGCCGCGCCAGGAAACGCGGATCCTCTCCCGCCGCGAGCATTCTCTCGAGCCAATAGAGAGAAGCGTCCGGATCGCTTTCGCGCAGCGACTTATGCAGGGCGGAGATCAAGTTGTAGTGCTCCTCGCCCGCCTTGTCGTAGAGCAGCGTCTTGCGCTGCGCGATGCGTCGTACCCGAACGGAGTCGACCGTGGACGCGCCACTCGCCTCCGCATCGGCGACGGCCAGCTCGAGCAGGGTCAAAGCGCGCCGCGCGTCGCCCGAGGCCAAGTCGATGATCGCCTCGCGCCCCTCCGAAGCCAGGCCTTCGCCGAGGCCCAGACCTCTCTCCGAGTCGGCTATCGCCCGGTCGAGAAGACGCCCGACGTCCTCCCTGTCCAGGGGACCCAGAACCACAACCCGGCATCGGGACAGCAGCGCCGCGTTGATCTCGAAAGAGGGATTCTCCGTGGTCGCTCCCACCAGGACGATCTCCCCCTTCTCCACGTAAGGGAGAAAGGCATCCTGTTGCGCCTTGTTGAAGCGATGAATCTCGTCGACGAAAACGAGGGTCGAACGCCCCTCGGCCCGGCGCAGGCGCGCGGCGTCCGCCATCACCTGCCTGACCTCCTTGATCCCGGAGGTGACGGCGGAGAAGGGAACGAACCGCGCGCGAGTCGACTCGGCGATTAGCCGGGCGAGGGTCGTCTTGCCGCAGCCGGGGGGACCCCAGAAGATCAGCGACGGGATCCGATCCTCGAGAATGGCCCGGCGCAGGAATCCGTCCTTGCCAACCAACTGCTCGTGCCCCACCACCTCGTCGAGACTGCGCGGGCGCAGTCGCTCGGCAAGGGGGGCATCAGCGGGCGCCGCATCGGTTACCCGGGGCCGTGGTGGGTCGAAGAGAAGATCCGTCATGACAATGGCCTTGCGGGCCGGCGCGGGCCCTCAGCGGGCGTGAGGTCGTGAGCGGGGCAGAAAGCGCAGCCGAGCCGGAGGGCCCAGCAAGGCTTGGCACTCCCGCGGCGAGAGCGGACGCTCGAACCGCGCCACTTCCCAATGGTGGCGCCGGCGCGACGCAAAGCCGCGCTCGAGAATCGCGGTCAGCAACCAGACGCCGGCCCACCGCCGTTGAGCGCGCCTCGCGCCCCGTCCACGGGTCGCGTCTCGATGGCCGAGCTTGCTCACTTGTCGCTTCCGCTATCGATCGCGGTGGCGGCCACGGAGCTCTTGCCGATGGCGGCGGCCAGCGCTTCGGTGAATTCGGTCGTCGTCGCGGTGCCAC
>JBJKRB010000172.1:0-8121 GCA_046704885.1 Thermoanaerobaculia bacterium
GTCGACGCGGGCAAGACCTGGACCCACATCGGCCTCGACGATAGCCGTCACATCTCGCGTATCCGCATCGATCCCAAGAACCCCGACCGGGTCTACGTGGCGGCCATGGGACACCTTTTCGGCCCCAACAAGGAGCGGGGCATCTACCGCAGCGAGGACGGCGGGAAGACCTGGAAGCAGATCCTCTACGTCAACGACGCGGTGGGCGCCGCCGACTTGGCGATGGACCCGGACAATTCACGCATTCTCTACGCCACCTTCTGGCGCATCAAGCGCGAGCCCTGGAGCTTCGAGAGCGGCGGGCCCGGCTCGAGCCTGTGGAAGTCGACCGACGGCGGCGACCACTGGCAGAACATCACCCACAACAAGGGGCTGCCCGAAGGAGTGATCGGGATCAGCGGAATCAGCGTTTCGCGCTCGCAGCCGGACAACGTCTACGCGATCATCGAATCCAAGGAGGGCGGGGTCTTCCGCTCGCGCGACGGCGGCAAGACTTGGACCAAGACCAACGCCAGCAACGACCTGCGCCAGCGCGCCTGGTACTACACGCGGATCTATGCCGATCCCAAGGACGTCGACTCGGTCTACGTGGTGAACGTCAGCTTCGAGCACTCCAAGGACGGCGGCAAGAGCTTCTCGCGCATCCGTACCCCGCACGGCGACAATCACGACCTGTGGATCGCGCCCGACGATCCCTGCCGCATGATCGAGGCCAACGACGGCGGCGCCACGGTTACCACCGACTGCGGCGAGACCTGGACCACTGAGGACAACCAGCCGACCGCCCAGATCTACCGGGTAACGACGGACAACCACTTCCCCTATCGCATCTATGGAGCGCAGCAGGACAACACCGCCCTGCGCATCGACTCGCGTTCCATGGGCCGTGCGATCGGCCGCGAGGACTGGCAGATCACGGCAGGTGGCGAGAGCGGCTACATCGTCCCCGATCCGACTGACAACGAGGTTGTATTCGGCGGCTCCTACGGCGGATACCTGGTGCGCTATAACGATCGCACCGACGAAGTCCGGGACGTCAATCCGTGGCCCGACAACCCGATGGGCTGGGGCGCCGCGGACCTCAAGTACCGTTTCCAGTGGAACTTCCCCATCTTCTTCTCGCCGAACGATCCCCACACCCTCTACGCCGCGGCGAACGTCCTCTTCAAGTCGACCGACGGCGGCGGCAGCTGGACGAAAATAAGCCCGGATCTCACCCGCAATGACAAGAGCAAGCAACAACCCGCGGGCGGCCCGATCACCAAGGACAACACCAGCGTCGAGTACTACGACACGATCTTCACGGCTCTGGAGGTCCCCGGCCAGCCGGGAGTCCTGTGGGCGGGCTCCGACGATGGCTTACTCCACCTGTCGCGGGATGGCGGCAAGACCTGGACGAACGTCACGCCGCCCGACATGCCCAAGTGGATCCAGATCAACAGCATCGAAGCCAACCCCTTCGTTCCCGGCGGCCTCTACGTCGCGGCGACGATGTACAAGCTCGACGACTTCCACCCCTATCTCTACAAGACCGATGATTGGGGTAAGACGTGGACCAAGATCACCAACGGCATCGGCGATCACGATTTCACTCGAGTGATTCGTGCCGATCCGGTCCGTCGAGGTCTCCTGTTCGCCGGCACCGAGAATGGCCTTTACGCCTCGTTCGACGACGGCGCTAATTGGCAGCCGTTCCAGCTCAATCTCCCGATTACGCCGGTGACCGATCTGACCATCAAGGATGGCGACCTGGTAGCCGCCACCCAGGGACGAGGATTCTGGGTCTTGGACGACCTCTCCACCCTGCGCCAGATCACCCCGGCAATGGTGGATCAGCCGTTCCATCTCTTCACTCCGGCTCCAGCATTCCGGCTGAGCGCCCCGCAACCGGCCAAATCGCCGCACGGAGCCGGCACCAATCCTCCCAACGGCGTGGTGATTCGCTACCTGCTGAGCGATCAGGTGAAGGATCAACCGGTCAAGATCGAGATCCTGGATGGACAGGGGAAGGTCTTGCGCACTTTCACCAGCGCCAAGCCCAAGCATGAGAAGAAAGAGGCCGGCCAGAAGACCGCGGCGACGAGCAAGGAGGCGTCCAAGGAGACTGGCAAGGCGGCTGCCGCGGCCAAGAGCGCGAGCAAGGAGGCCATGAAGAGCGCGAAGGCCGCGAGCGAGACCCACGGGAGGGGCGAGAAGGAGCCCAGCGCTCCGGCGGAAACGGGGCTCAATCAGTTCGTCTGGAACCTGCGGATGAAGAGCGCTGAGAAGTTCCCCGGGCTGGTCCTATGGGACCGCTGGGGCATGGTCGGACCCCAAGTTGTTCCGGGCACCTACCAGGTGCGGCTGACGGTCGGCGACCAGAGCCAGACGGCGCCCTTCACCGTAGTCAAGGATCCACGGGTATCCGCCAGCGAAACGGACCTGCAGGCTCAATACGATTTCCTCCTCGCTCTGCGGGATGAGATCAGCCGGGCGCACGTAGCGGTACGACACATTCGCGAGGTCAAGGGGCAGATCGACGCTCTGCGCAAGCGCCTGCACGGGGAAGACCAGTACAAAGCGGTCGTGACCGCTGCCGACAAGCTCTGGAATCATCTCGACACCATCGAAAAGGCCCTCTATCAGACCCAGAATCGCGCGGTGGAGGATCCCCTCAACTATCCGATCCGCCTCGACGACAAGCTCGCCTCCCTGGCAGCCACGGTAGGCACCGGACAGTACGCGCCGACCGCCCAGGCCAAAGCGGTGCGCAAGGTCCTGGTCGGCGAGACCGACGCCGAGCTGGCCAAGCTCGACAGCGTTTGGAAGACGGAGCTTCCGGCTTTCAATCACCTGGTGGCCGAGCAGCAGGTTCCGGCGATCGCCTTCAGGCCCAACAAGGAGAAGAGCAAGACGCAAGCTAACGAGGAGAAGCATTGATCCTGCTCGCAGCGGGCCAGGCGCGGCGAAGGCGCCTCGTTCGCGCGCTGCTCCTTGCCGGGGCTCTGCTCATCGCCTCAGCCCCGCTCCATGCCGCAGTGCCACCACCAGTGGCGGCTCGCCACGGCATGGTGGTGACCTCGCAGCATCTCGCCTCCGAGATCGGGGTCGACGTCCTGCGCCACGGCGGCAACGCGGTGGACGCGGCGGTCGCCGTCGGTTATGCCCTCGCCGTGGTCCACCCCTGTTGTGGCAACATCGGTGGTGGCGGCTTCATGACGATCCACCTGGCGAACGGTACCGACGCCTTCCTCGACTTTCGCGAGACCGCGCCCCTTGCCGCGAGTCGCGACATGTACTTGGATGCCCAGGGCAACGTCGTTCCGGGCCTGAGCACCGTGGGCTATCTGAGCATCGGAGTTCCGGGGACCGTTTCCGGTCTGGAAACGGCGCGCAAGCTCTACGGCACGATGAGCCGTGCCCAGCTCATGGCTCCAGCCATCCGGCTAGCGCGGCAGGGGTTCATTCTGCACCCGGGCGACGTGGCCCTCCTGCACAAGGACACCAAAGCCTTCTCCACGCAGCCGAACGTCGCCGCCATCTTTCTTCCTCACGGTCGCGCGCTCGAAGCCGGCGAACGGCTCGTCCAGGGGCACCTCGCCCGCACGCTCGAGGAGATTTCCAGGGAGGGGCCAGACGCCTTCTACAAGGGCCCGATCGCGGCAGCGCTGGTTGCGGCGAACAAGGCAAACGGAGGGCTGTTGAGGCGCGAGGATTTCCTTCGCTACCGCACCGAGCAGGAGAAACCGGTGCGCTGCGCCTATCGCGGCTTCACCATCGTCTCCGCTCCTCCGCCGAGCTCAGGCGGAACGACCCTGTGCGAGATCCTCAACATCCTCGAAGGCTTCCCCATGGGCAAGCTCGGCTTTCACTCGGCGGCGAGCGTTCACGACATGGTCGAGGCCATGCGCCGCGCCTACGCCGATCGCAACACCTACCTGGGCGACCCCGCCTTCGTCAAGAACCCGCTCGACCGTCTGCTCTCTCCCCCCTATGCCGCGAAGCTTCGTGCCGAGATCGCTACCGATCGCGCTACCCCATCGAGCGAGGTCCATCCCGGGCTCGGTGGTGCCTCACCGGCATCGGGAACATCGGAGGGAGTCGACACGACGTCCTACTCGATCGTCGACGCGAAGGGCAACGCGGTGGCGGTCACCTACACGATCAACAGCTTGTTCGGCTCCAAGCGCATCGCCGGCGACACCGGCTTTTTCCTCAACGACGAGATGGACGACTTCACCTCGAAGCCGGGAGTGCCCAACCAGTTCGGTCTGGTCCAGGGCGAGGCCAATGCCATCGCTCCCGGAAAGCGGCCGCTCAGCTCGATGACGCCGACGGTGGTCCTCAGGAACGGCAAGATCTTCATGGTAACCGGCAGCCCTGGCGGCTCGCGCATCATCACCATCGTCCTCGAGTCGATCCTCAACGCCGTCGATTACGGGATGAACGCGGCGCAGGCGGTCGATGCGCCACGCATTCACCATCAATGGCTGCCGGACGTCGTCGACGCCGAGCCCTTTGCCCTTTCACCCGATACCGAGGCTCTGCTCGAGAAGATGGGCTACAAGATCGTCGTGCAAGCGCCGTGGGGAGCGGACGAGGCGATTCTCGTCGATCCCCAGAGCGGAATCCTGTACGGCGCCAACGACGCCCGCCGCCCCGCCGGGCTCGCGGCTGGTTACTGAGAACGGAGTCCCGAGCCGGTTCTGGGCCTCTCCAGAACGGCGCGCGGCGCGGCTGCGGTAGGCTCTCGTTCGATGTCCTCCCGACAACGTGGCCGGCAGGTGCTGCGCGGCCTCGCCTGGGCGATCGCCGCAGTTCTCCTCCTGGCCCTTCCCGCGCGCGCGCTCCAGGGCGTGAAGCGTCTACTCTTGCCAAACACCGGAAGCTATGCGCTCCTCTATGCTCCCTCCTCGCTTGCCGCCAGCGGACCCTATCCTCTAATCGTCTTTCTTCACGGCGCCGGCTCAATGCCGGAGGACTACTTGACGGCGCTCGAGCCGGCGGCCGAGGCCCTCTCGGTGCCCATCCTTCTGCCCAAGTCGGGTTCGGCGCTGGGTTGGGGCCCGGGGGATGATCAAGCGATCATCGACGAAGCGCTCGCGGCGGCCGGGGGCCTCCTCGATCTCGACCCTCGCCGTATCAGCCTCGCCGGCCACTCCTCTGGCGGCGCCTATGCCATCGTGCGCGCGTACTCGCAACCCAACCAGTTCGCCGGGGTCTTCGCGCTTTCGGCGCCCTACCGGACCGTGATCTCGCTTGGCGTTCACGGCTACGTCCCACCCCTCGACCTCTACTACGGGACCCAGGACCCGAACTATCTCGGTTCACTACCAGCTTTGAGGGAAATGTTCGATCGGTTGAAAATCGATTGGCGGACCGACATCGAGCCCGGGTACGGGCACAACGACTGGCCCGAGAGCTCGCTCGAGGACGGCTTTCGCTTTCTTCTTGCTCAGAGCTACTCGCTCGGTGGCCCTTGTCTACCAGCGGCACATCGACTCTGCCTCGCGAACGGCCGTTTCGCGGTCGAAGCCACGTGGGAAGACTTCCAGGGTCACGCTGGTCAGGCCTTCGCCTCTCCAGGTACGCAGTCTACGACCGGGTTCCTCTGGTTCTTCTCCGCCGACAACCTCGAGATGCTGGTGAAGATCCTCGACGGCTGCAAGGCGAACGGCCGCTACTGGCTGCTCGCCTCAGGCGCCACCAACGTCGCTTACACGCTCCACGTCACCGACCTAATCACCGGCCGCGAGTCGACCTTCACTAACCCCCTCGGCACGCGCTCCCCCGCCATCGCCGACACCGCGACCTTCACCTGCAACTGAGCGCCGATTCGACAATTGCAGGTCGTCCGGCCGACCGGGGTGCGTTTCAAACCCGTTCGCGGTTCCGGCTCTTGCACCCATCCCGATACCGATGGAAGCCCCACGACTGACTTGCCACTTTTGGTTTTGAAATCAACGCCGTCCCTGTGGTAACTTTTTTTTCAGTATTGCGGAAACAGGGTTGGCCCGAAGTACCCGGGAACGGCTGCCCCCCCAGTGTGAAAGGAGGTCGAATCATGCGTGGTTCCAACGCTTTGCTTGTCTTCAATCTCGCCCCCGGTGCGAAGGTCTCTTAGGGGCCCCCATGGAGATCAGCGCGCAAGTCCAGAACGGCAATGGCCGGCATCACGTGGCCCTGACCACCAATGGCGCCACCCACGCCATCAACATCCCACCGAAACCGAATGGCATGGGCTCGGCCGCGAATGGCGGCGAGGTTCTCCTTCTTGCCCTGGCCACCTGCTACTGCAACGACATCTACCGCGAGGCGGAGGCCAGGGGCATCGAGGTGGAGAGCGTGGAGGTCGGGGTGGTGGGCGAGTTCCCGGCGCCCGGCGAGGCGGCCACCAACGTCCGCTATCGGGCCAAGGTTCGCGCCCACGCCTCAGAAGACGAGATAAGAGACTTGATGGAACATACCGACCGAGTGGCCGAGATCCAGAACACCATGCGCGCCGCCGTACCCGTCACCTTGGAGGAAATGGAAACCGAGAGCCTCTCCGAGGGGTGAGTATCAGAACGGAGAGCACTCAAACGAGCCACACATGCAGCTTGTATCTTCCGTCCTCTCTGGGAGGGAATGACGATGACTCTCGATGAAGTCAAATCCATCTTCCGCGAGCACATCCCTGGCGTTTCGATCAAGGACAATGGCCCCGGCACCTTCACCGCGGTGATCCGGGACCATAACGGGCATGCCTTTCCCGGCGCCATCAAGGTCACCACTCAAGGCGCCGCCGCCCTAACCCTCGTCGAGGCGCGGGCGCTCGCCTCGCAGCTGCACGAAGCCGCTGCCGTCTGACGTGCGAGTTATCCCGGCTTATGCCGGGTTCGTGCCCGCGACGACCAGAACCTCCGCTGGAGCCTCGAAACCGCCATCATCGGTCTCGAAGCTCTTGAGCATCTCACCGACTTCGCTCCAGGCTGCCGCCCGAACCGCCTCTGGACAGTCGCTGACCACCGCGCGGTAGGCGCCGAAGGCCTCCCGCATCATCTCGAGCGCTTCTTCGGCGGAGCTCAGCCGCTGGGTGAGCTCGAAGGCGCGCTCAGTGATCTCCGTGAAGCCGCTCGCGGCAAAGAGTGCGGCCGCAACACCCGGTGCACCCAGCGCGAAGATCCCGGGGCGACCTGGAGCTGGAGGCTCCTTGCCGGCGTGCCGCAGCAGAATCTGCATGGGCTTGGCCATGAACGCGTTCGCCTCGGGAGTGGTAAACAGCAGCACGGACAGCTTCCCTTCGGGCTTGATAGCCCGCCGCAGGGCCTCCAGAGCACGACCGGGATCGAGGAAATGCATGAGACCCAAACGGCAGATCGCGGCATCGAAGCTCGCGGCTGGGAGGTCGAGCTCCTCGGTCGCGCCCTGAATCGTGGAGATATTTCGGAAGCCGGCATCCTCGGCCCTGGCGCGCACGCTTTCGAGCATCGTCTTCGAGATGTCGCTCGCCACGACCTCTCCCTCGGGCCCGACTCGCCGCGCCGCTTTCAGGGTCTGCGTGCCAGCGCCGCAGGCGAAGTCGAGAACGCGAGCACCTTGGTCTACTCCCGCCATGTCGAGCATCGCCTCCGAAGCTGGAGCGAGAAATTCGGATACCTTCTCCTCCCACTTGGCCCAACCCGGCGCCGCCGCTTCCCACTGTTGGCGAATTTCCGTACGGTCCATGATGGTCCCCTTCCTGAACGGTCCTGACTCCTCGTCATCACTCGCCCCTCCCAGGCGAGTCGAATTCTTCCCCTCTATCGCCGGGATGGGCCCACCCCGCCCCGCCGATGACTCCGTCCGCACCCTCCCGAGGTGCCACTTCCAGCGAAATTGGAGACGGATTGTAGGCAGGACACAAAGAAGCTGTCAATAGCCCACATTCCGGAGTCGACCGGAGCCTGATACGCACTGATTCCGTTGTGTTTCAGCGATACAAAGAGAGCCCGCTCGGACGTCTTCTCCGACGGCTTGCTCGAGGATGGATCAAAAGTGGTGTCCCCAACGGGATTCGAACCCGTGTTGCCGCCTTGAAAGGGCGGTGTCCTAGGCCAGGCTAGACGATGGGGACATCTTGTGCCGCCGTGCTGCTCTGGTGGGCCGTCGGGGGCTCGAACC
>JBJKRB010000173.1:0-2673 GCA_046704885.1 Thermoanaerobaculia bacterium
CCTGATCCAGGAGAACGCCGATCCTTCGGCCCGCCGCGACCTTGAGGTCTGGCTCGACCGCCTGGTTCCCGAGAACGACCCGCTCTTTACCCACACCGCCGAGGGCCCGGACGACATGCCCTCGCACATCAAGGCGGCCCTGACCGCCTCGAGCCTCGCGATCCCCATCGTCGACGGCCGCCTGGCGCTCGGCACCTGGCAGGGCATCTACCTCTGGGAGCACCGCCGGCGGGGACGCAAGCGCCACCTGGTCGTTCATCTGGGACCGTAGAGCCTCTTCCCGTCCCACTTTCGACAGACGGACGCGGTTACCAACGCTCTCGGCGAACGCCGCCGCACTGGGACTTGAGCCTGAGCCGCTCTTCCAGAGAATGTTTATCCGGGTTTCCGGAATCTGTTACTCTAGTTACCGGAGGTGTTCCCATGGACCTTGTCAAGCTCGGCAAGAAAGGCCAGATCACGATTCCCAAAGCCGTTCTACGCGCGGTGGGGGTCACTGGAGAAGCACCCCTCGCAGTAGAGACGACGAGCGACGGCGCCATCGTCCTGCGGCCGGTGGCGGTCTATCCCATCGAGATCTACTCAGACCAGAGGATCGCCGAATTCGAGAACGAGAATGCGGTGCCGGAAGGCGAACTTGCGAAAGCACGCAAGCTGATCGCGCGCAAGAAGAAGTAACGTGCGCCTGTTCCTCGACGCGAACATCCTGTTCAGCGCCGCGTATCGGGAAGACAGCGCCGCGGCGCTGTTGTTCGACCTGGCGGCACACGGTCTCTGCCAACTGCTGACCTCCGCCTTTGCGCTCGAGGAGGCGCGTCGCAACCTCGTCGCCAAGAGCATCAACGGAGGCGTGGCACTGGAGCGCTTAGCGGCCGGGCTCGTCCTCGTACCAGAACCCCCGCCCGCCCGGGTCGCGTCTGCCATGCATCACGGCCTGCCGGAAAAGGATGCCCCCATTTTCGCCGCCGCAATCGACGCCAATGCCGACGTGCTCGTAACCGGTGATCGCATCCACTTCGGTCATCTTTTCGGCAAGAAAGCCGGTAGCGTGCGGATTCTGCGGCTGGCGGAAGTCTATGCCGAGCTGCTCGCTTAAGCCTGGTCCTTCGTCCGCCCATCGCCGCTCGAAACCCCGCGTGACGGCTAACGCAGCCCCGCCCAGGGGTAGGAAGCCTCCCCACCCCGGAGGGTGTTGACGTGTCGGATCGCGCGGACGGTACTCTCATCACCAGACGCCCTGCGAAGGGCAGATGATGCGAAAGACCGAATGCACCGTTCAATATGATCACTCCTCGATCGTTGACTCCACACGCCGGAAGAAGGCTACTTCTCTGGCTCGAGGGCGCGGCGTTGTTCGTGCTCTGGAGCGTCGCGATTCTAGTAGGCAGCTGCATGATCAGCCAGACGCGGCTAGTGCTCAAGCGGGCATCCCCCGACGGTGCCTGGATCGCCGCGGTTCACTCCTACCCGGAATTCGATCCCCCCAACCAGAGGATCTCCCTCCGGCGGGAGGATGGCCCAACCCGAATGGTGCGCCAGCTGGGGCACGATACCCAGTGGTGCGACCAGATCGCCTGGTCCGGGAACGGGAGTCGCGTCGGCTTCGTGATCAACGATTCCTATCTCTACCCCTATTCGATTCCGGGAGCGGAGTATCTCGGTCGCCTGCGCCTGCTTCCCGAAGCCGACCTCGGCCGGCTCGTGGCACGGCGGGTTGTCCTATCGAGCGACGGGACCTCCGCAAGCTACGAGGTCTGCGTCGAGAACCGAGCGCTCTGCTTCGGACGCCGACGGGTCCCTCTCACCATGGGGAGTCTGCAGTGAGTCGAAAAACGAGGGCGACCGTCTGGTCGCTAGGGATCGCTCTCTTGTGCCTATGGAGCGTCGCTCTGGCCGTCGCCGGACGAACCCTTGCCCAAGGGGGACCGACCGCCATCCTTGCCTCGCCCAACGGCCGCTGGTTCGCGCGGGTCGAGCTCGCTCCCAGCCTCGACCCACCCGCTCCGGTGCTCGAGCTCGGAAGGAGCGAAAGCGGCCCGGCGAAGCAGCTGAAGCGCCTCGCTCCCGACGGTCGCGAGCGCTGCGACGAGATCGCCTGGAGCGCTGATGGCGGCCGGGTGGGCTTCCTCGTCAACCACAGCGACCTGCTCCTCTACGCGACTCCTGACGGACGCTTCTTCGGGCGGTTCCGCCTCGTATCACCCGAGGACCGCCGCGCGGGACGTGAAGCCTGCTGGGTGGACCTCTCGGCGGATGGCAGCTCCGCGAGCTTCGAGCTCTGCAGCCATGACCAGGCCCTGTGTTTTGGCCAAAGGGAGGTGGTGTTGACGACCTCTACTCCCCTGGCACCTCGTTGATCCGGATCGTCTCCTCACAACCGAGGCCCTGGCACCTGGTCGGATCCGGGCCCCGCGCCCTCTACGGGGGTGGCACCTAGAGGCGAGGCGATGCTGCTCCCTGCAACCAGCAACCAAGAGGGTGGCACCTGGTGGGGGTTGACAGGAGATGCGCGGGCGGCGAGTATTTGAACGATGGTTCAAACGACTGCTCATGCCCGTAGCGATGAAAGCGCCGCACGCGTCGTGGCGCGCAAGCGGGAGATCCTTGCCGCCGCCTCGCGGGTCTTTCGAGAGAAGGGCCTGCAAGCGACGGGGATGCGCGACATCGCCGACG
>JBJKRB010000174.1:0-4067 GCA_046704885.1 Thermoanaerobaculia bacterium
AGCAGCTGGCCTCGGGGACCACTCAGCAGTACACGGTCGACGGCACCATCAACGCGGCTGACGTCTTTATCGACCCGAACTACTACACCGACCTCGCGAGCGGCGCGGTGAGCGACACCAACCGCGAATGGCGCACCGTGGCGGTCGCCGGGCTGCGCGAGGGAGGAAAGGGTTACTACGCCCTCGACGTCACCCAGCCGGACACCATTCAAACGGACACCACCAGCGGCTTGGTTCCCGACCAGAGCGCCGGTATCATCCCCGATTGCACGTCAAACCCGAGCAGCACCGGGTCGATCGGCGGGGCGAGCGGCTGTCAGGGTATCCACTATCCCGCGGCCCTCTGGGAGTTCACCGACAGCGTGCGGGTCTCCACCACTGAAGATGGCCACGCGTTGACTCAAGACATCGCTCTCGACGAGGACAACGGCGAGGTGGGCAACGGCAAGCCCGATCTGGGCGATACCTGGTCGACCCCCAACCTGGGCGTGATCCGCGTGTGCAAGCTGGGCGGAACGCTGTGCAACCCCAACCCGCCGACTACTGATCCTCACGCTGGAGACGACCTCGTCGACAAGTACGTGGCGATCTTCGGCGGCGGAATGGACGTCAGCAGCAAAGCAGATCCCTCGAACGCGAACGCCGGCAACTGGCTCTACATGGTCGACATCGAGACCGGTCAGATCCTCTACAAGCAAGAGCTGATCGGCGCCGCCCCGAGCGAACCGGCGGCGGTCGACACCAACGAGGACGGCTACATCGATCGCATCTACATCGGGACGATCGCCGGCTTTCTCTATCGCGTCGATCTCACCCCTGACGCCACCACGGGTGAGCTCCCGGCGCTCCAGAACGTGAGCGTCCACGGCATCGACGGCAAGACCTACACCGCCGCCAACGGCATCGGGCCGCGCGTACCGAATACCTCCTGGCAACCACATATCGTCTTCAACACCAACTGGGACGGCGGTGCCCCCACCGCCACGGCACGCCCCATCTACGAGCGCCCGTCGGTCGTCTTCATCGCCCAGATCGGCTCGTTCGCCGTCGCCTTCGGTACCGGCGACCGCGAGGACCTGTGGACCGCGAACGGTCAGAACGGCCGTTTCTATCTCTTCGTCGATACCAACGTGGACGTCAACGTCAACGCCACGATCTTCAACGAGAACAATCTTCAGGCGATCGATCCGAGCTCGCCCAACGACACCACCGAGCCCAACTATCTCTTGTCCTCGAACATCAACGGCTGGTATCTGACCCTGCAGCCCAACGAAAGGGTGATCACCCAGCCGGTAGCCGTCTCCGGGGTAACGGTCTTCTCCTCCTACATCCCCGAGATCGTCGACCAGAATGGAGTGACGATCACCGTCGGTTGCGGGACCACGAACGGCAATGGCGGCACAGGTGGAAGCGGCACGACTCTGTGCACCAAACAGGGCACGAGCCAGATCTACGTGTTGAACACCACGAACGGCAACGGCTTCCTTCAGGATACGACCGGAAACTTCGTTCGCTACTCGACGGTCAACCAGGTGGTCTCAAACATCTTCGGCGAGCCCAGTCAAACGAAGCAGAGCACCAGTGGGTCGGGAAGCACCGGCGGAACCACCACCAACGCCGACACCCTCACGCCCGCGATGACCCAGGTCATGAACACTCTCAAGGGACTCTTCCCGTCGCGCTGCAAGTTCGCCAACTATCGCATCGACCTGAAGACCATCGCGTCGGACACCAGCTTGCAGTTCATCGCTCCGGTTCCAGTGTGTATCATGCAGAACAACTGGAAGGAGTTCTGACGATGGAAGAGAAGGCGCAGACCCATTGGCGGAGTCGAAGCGGATCTTCGAGCCTCCGGGCGGGCATCGTCGTGGCGATTGCCACGGTCGCGATGGCGCTCTTCCCGGCTTCCTCCCCCCTCCACGCCGACTGGCTGGTGACCCGGAGCGGTTCCAAGATTCAAACCGCGGGAACCTGGCAGGTGAAGGGAAAGCTGGTCGTTTTCAAGCTGCCGAACGGAACGCTTTCGTCCCTCAAGCTCACCGACGTCGACCTCGCCAAGAGCCGAGAGGCGACGACCGCGGCCGCGAAGAGCGCGAAGACGGCCGCAAAGCCGCCCGCGACCAAGCCCGTCCGCCAGAAGGCGGTAATGACGATCTCGGACGCCGACGTGGCTCACGTCGAGGGTAATGGCGGACAGGGGCAGGACGGCGCCGGGAGCCCAGCCGAGGCGAGCCCGAAGGCGAGCAAGGAGCCGCCCACCGTCACCGGAGGTCTCGAAGTCGGCGACTGGCAGCCCACCAACAGCGACGACGGGGTTGGGATGACCGGAACCGTGCACAACCCCGGCAACGACACCGTGGCCGGCATCTCGCTCGAGGTTCGGCTCTACGACCGGCAGGGCAAGCTGATCGCTACCGGCGACGCGGCCGTGGCGCAGCCGGCCCTGCCGCCGCATGGCGCGACCACTTTCCGGGTGAGCTTCCCCAGCGTCTTCAGCTTCACCACGGTCAAGTTCGCGGTGAAGGGGACGCGCCTGGGAACCGCCAAACCGGCGCCCGCGGCGAGCCCGAACCCGAATCCGCCCGCCGGCTCGCCCGACCAGGGCTAGCTCCGGTACTTGGGAAATCCTTCGAGGCCGTGCTCCTTGATGCGTCGTAGAAGCGTCCGGTAAGACATTCCGAGGATCGCCGCGGCACGGCGCTTGTCCCCTTCCGCCGCGACCAGAGCCTCACGCAAGCGACTTTCCTCGCCGCCGCGATCGCCCCTCGGAGTCGCCAGCTGTTCGAGGTCCGCCACTCCAATCTGCTCGCGTTCGCTCACGATCACCGCTCTCTCCAGGAGATTGCCGAGCTCACGCACGTTGCCCGGCCAGGAGCGAAGCTTGAGCCATTCGCGCGCCTCCACCGACAGACGGCGGCGCGGATGGCCCCGCTCCTCGAGCCGGCCGAGAAGGTGATCCGCCAAAACCGGAACGTCTTCCGCCCGCTCCGCCAGAGAGGGAAGAACGATGGGAAAGACGTCGAGCCGGTAGAAAAGATCGGCGCGAAACGTTCCTTCCTCGACCATCCGTTTGAGGTCGCGATTGCTCGCCGCCACCAACCGTACGTCGGCGGCTACCGAACCGCGACCGCCGATCGGCTCGAAGGTCTTCTCCTCGAGGACACGCAAGACCTTGGACTGCACGGCGGGCGGGAGCTCGCCGATCTCGTCGAGAAACAAGGTCCCTCCCCGGGCGAGCTCAAAGCGTCCGGTCTGGCGGCGATCGGCGCCGGTAAAGGCGCCGCGCTCGTGGCCGAAAAGCTCGTTCTCGATCAACGACTCAGGAATCGCGGCGCAATTGAGGGCAACGAAGGGACCCTCGCGGCGCGGCGAGAGAGCATGCAAGGCCCGCGCAAAGAGCTCTTTTCCGGTACCGCTCGCCCCGCTCAGCAGCACCGTTGAATCCGTCGCCGCCACGCGCTCGAGCAGGCGCAACGCGGCGCGGAGCTTGGGATGAGAGCCGACGATCACCGGGGCCCCGGGTGCGGCGAAGGCGCTCTCCGGCGCCGCGCTCCCCGTCCAGCCCGCCACCAAGTCGATCAGGTCGTCGATCTCGACCGGCTTCTCGAGAAAATCCGCGGCGCCCAGCTTCATCGCCTCGACCGCGGTCTCCACGGTGCCGTAGGCGGTGAGAACCACGACCGGTGTCGCCAGTCCCTGCGCCCGCACCTTGGCTAAGAGCGCCAGGCCATCCGCACCTGGCAGCTTGAGATCAGTCAAAACCAAGTCGAAGTGCGAGGATTCCAGGAGCTGCTCCGCCTCCTCGGCGCTCGCGGCCGTCGTCACCTCGTATCCCTCCTGGACGAGGGCGCGCTCGACCAGCCGGCGGAGCGTGTCGCGGTCTTCAACCACTAGGATGCGAGCGTGGAACATGTTTGCTGATTCTACGATTCGGGGCCATCCCTGCGGGCCCGGAGCACCGCCCCGATCAGCTCCTCGTCGTCCCCTGGGTCCACGGTGCGCAGGTCGAGGAGAGAACGACCTTCGCTGCTGTAGCCGACCACCGGTGGGTCGCCCTGGCGCAAGCG
>JBJKRB010000175.1:0-3262 GCA_046704885.1 Thermoanaerobaculia bacterium
CTCCCGCCGACTTCTCGATCGCGCGCAGGACCTTGACCCCTTGCGCCAGGACTTCAGGCCCGGTGCCGTCGCCGGGCAACGCGACTACATGAATTTTCACTTGCGACCTCCCGTGATGTCTTGCCCGAAGTGCGGGCGCCCGTTGTCTCGCGAATCCTCGGTCACGGCTCCGAATCGTAGCATCCGGAAGCCGGCGCCGTGGGGGACGAGCTCCGTTACGAAATCTCGAGGAAGTCGACGACGCCCGTGGCGAGAGCATAGTGGGCGCCGAGCACGAGGAGACCGTCGCTTGCGATCCGGCGCGCGAGGGCCGGGGTCGAGGCGGCGAGCGCCGTGACCGAAGAGCGAACGTTGGCCTCGACGGCGGCCGCGACGAGCGCGCTTCCTTCCTGCCCCTCTCCCTTGCCGAAAAGGCTCCTGGCGGCCGGAGCGATGCGATCGACCAGCGACCGAAGGTCCGGCGAAATCTCGAGCGCGGGATTCTCGAGAACCGCGAGCGTCGCCTGGACCGCGCCGCAAGAGGAGTGGCCGAGGACGACCACGAGCCGGGTGCCGAGCTGCTCGACGGCATACTCGATGCTCCCGGCCACCTCGGGCGACACGACGTTTCCAGCCACTCGGATCACGAAGAGATCGCCCAGCCCCTGATCGAAGACGATCTCCGGCGCCACCCGCGAGTCAGCGCAGGCGAGGATGACGGCGAAGGGCTCCTGTCCGGAGGCGAGCTCCCGGCGTCTCGCCTCGCCACTGCGCTCGACCACCGCCTTGCTCTCGCCCGCGACGAAGCGGCGGTTGCCTTCCTCGAGACGCTCGAACGCTTCTCTCCCGTCCATCATAGTTGGGTACTCCTTCAAGACCGCCCCGCCCGCGCAATCACGTTACTACCTGCAGGATTACCGTCGAAAACTAGGCGATGCTAGGGCACGCGACACAACCGAGCCTGCTGCACCCGGTCCTCTGACGGATGCTGCGAGCCCTCTCAGCGGGGAATGATGCTGTTCGCGGAGTGTGTTCCAACTGGCTGCCGATGGAACTCGTGATCGGCGACGTCGCTGTCAAATGGGTGCTTCAGCCGGAAACCCGGTGAAGGGTTCCAACCTAGGCGGTGCAGCTCGGCCACCACTTCTGCGAATCGACCCAATAGCTCCTCGTCAACCGCAGAGTTCTTCCGCAGCACCTCTTTTACAATCGTGATCTTAGGCATATTCGCCTCCACTCCCACGAGTATTTTAGATAAATGCTCGGCTATGCACAAAACTTCCAAGGTTCCCCTTCGCTAGAAAGTCACGAAGGAACCAAAAATAGTCCCAGACCAGTCTCTTGAGCGTGGAATCCTGACCATAATCCTCAATCTTCAGATTCAACTCTGACCGGAGGGTTTCCATATGAATTCCCCTACCATGACTACCCCAATGTTCGTGATCGTTGAGCGCTGTCGCGATTGCCTCGGCGCGCTTTTCTTTCATCTCCTTCGTCACGGAGAGCCCGCGAGTCTCGGTACGGCTCCAGTCTTTGAACTTAAAGTTGGTCAACCACTCCTTAATGAGCTTGACCGAAAGCGAGGCCGCCAACTCAAATTGATGAAGTTCCGCTAGGTCCAGCTCTTTGAGCAAAACTAGCTCGGCCGTCGTCAGGGTCCCATCTCTCGCCTTTTCTATAAGACGGCGATATTGGGCAAGGTACGACAGCGCCGGAACCAATCGCCCGTCGCGCTCGATTTGTGGGTCTATGGGCCCTAGGCACGAAAAGTAGTCCATTAGGATGTCGTCGCCGGACATCACTAATACAGTGCCGGCCGACATCGCGCGGTCAGGCACGAGATAGTTCACTTCAGAGTAAAGCGTTCGCAGGGTCGTAGCGATTCGCTCAACGATTTCAACAATTCCGCCGGGCGTGTCGAGAATGACTAGGAGCGACTCCCTGCGAGGTTCAAGACCCTCAACGGCAATTCTTACCCGATGGTCCACGCCATGAGCGAGCGGGCCTGTGATTGACAAGCCGTCCCGGTTCAGGTGGTTCTCGATTCGTGTCAGTTGGTCGTCGAGCCACTCTTTCGCCACAAGGTCGGTGCTCTTGGGCTGGAGATCGGATGGAATGTTAGACGACAATTTCATCTTTTCCTGCTCTGGGGCCGGTGTTATGCAACTCGACCAGACATATCGGACCCGATGGACAATCAAGCCTTAAGAGAAGCAATGAAAAAGGCTACCACGCTGCTCTGCCACCTGTCATTTTGGTGGCAGCGACAGAAGCTCCGCGGAACTACAGCCAAATTGTCAGCGGGCTCCGTCGAGCGAGGGGGTCAACGATCAAAGAGGCCCCAGAAGGAAGAGAAACAGCTGGTTCCCTACAACGCTGCAGCGGAAGTAGGGGCGGCTTGCCCCTACAATCCCAGGTACAGAACGTCTTCGCCTACTAGACCCAGCTCCGGTGGATCACACATAGTAAGTGCGTTGCTGCCTTCCTCCTCGGGAGCCTCGCGAAACGACGCCACGGCGGCGGCGGCCGCAGCCAGGGCAGGATTGTCCTAGTCTAACTTCCAGACCCGGCGGTAGAGGCGGTCCTTCAAGAGCATTTCTCGGACCTCGGCCAAGGCGCTGGGGCGCTCCCAGGAAATGCCTGGCACTTAAGTCAGTGGAGGCGCCCTCTTACTCGCCGGTGTTGGTCTGCTGCAGGACCCAGCCATTGCCGTCAGGGTCGGAGAAGGTCGCGTAGGTGCCCCACGGCGCCTCCGTCAAGTCGGTGATGTCGAGTCCCTTCTCCTTCAAGCGCTCGTGCTCCGCCGTTACGTCCGAGCTCTCGAGCACCATGCCTTGCAAGCTTCCGGGGGGCATCTGCTCGAACCATGTGACCAGGGTGATGGTGGCCGTGCCGCGTTGCGGCGCGAGCTGAACCCAGCGCTGCTCGGGGCCCATGGGGTCGTCGCGAAGAACTTGAAAGCCCAGGACGTCACTGTAGAACTCCTTGGCGCGAGCTTGATCGCTGACCGGAACCGAGACGATGGCGATGCGCGGCATACGAACCTCCTTGAGAACTCCCGCTATCGATGTCCTCCCAAGCTTACCGGATCGCGGAAAGGAACGGCGCGCGCGGCGAGACCGACGCAGGCGTACTAGGAGTACGCCGAGGAGTTCTAGCAAGCGGAACGCTGGAGGTGCGGGCAGATATGCCGTTGCAGCAGGAGACGCGAGCCAGCCGCGGTCTAAGCGGTCCAGCTGCGCTTGACCACTTCCCGGTTGTAGGCGTCGATCACCTGGCGGCG
>JBJKRB010000176.1:0-12482 GCA_046704885.1 Thermoanaerobaculia bacterium
CTTCCACTCTCCGTCTTCGCCCGCTCGTCGCGCCTGGCGGCCGGCAGAGCCACCCCCTCCCTCCTGGAAAGCCGGCCCGAGCCGTGAACCTCGAGCGCCGCAGCCAGCCGCGAATCGAACTGCGGCCGGTCACACCGCGGGACGCCGTGCTCCTCAAGAGCTGGCGGGGCGAGGAAAGCGTTCGCCAGCACCAGCCACTCCCCGAGCTCTCCACCGCTCAGATCCGCGCTGATCTCGAGCGCCAGCGCATCGGCGATCTCTACCGCATGGCGGGAGACAAGTTTCAGTGGGTCGTGGAGGTCGATGACGAGCCGGCCGGTTGGATGACCCTGGTAGTGATCAATTGGGAGCACGGCCTGGCCGAGGTCGGATATGCCCTGTCGCAGCCCTTTCAAGGGCGGGGGCTCATGCCGATCGCCCTCAACCAGCTCCTTGCGGACCTCTTCTTGAATACGACGCTGGAGCGGATCGAGGCGCGCTGCGCGGTTGAGAACGTCGCCTCGCAGAAGGTCTTGGAGCGGGTGGGCTTCACGCGCGAAGGGCACCTCCGCGCCTACTTCAAGCTACGCGGCGAACGGGTCGACAACTACCTCTACGCCATGCTCCGCCACGACTTCCTTCCCCATTGAGCCGTGATCAGCTTTGCTCTCCGTAATTCCCTGATTCGAGGCCTGGCTCAGAGATGCCCGCTATCTGGGGAGGCACGAACGGCGAGGAGCGCCGTGCCGGAGGCGCTCAAACCCGCCATCGTAGCCGTTCCACGCACCGTGTATAGGCCGGAAGAGGCAGTGGCCGGGATGCGGATTTGCTGTGTCGAGGTGAAGGTGTCGGCAACACGTTGCAGCTTCTGCTCGAACTGTGCGACCACGTGTCCGGCCAGATCGATCTCCCGGCGCTCGACCACCAAGAAGCGGGCTCCCGGCGGAATCCCCGAGACCTCGTAGGTCAGCACCAAGGCCACGACCCCCCCAGCAACAGCTTCGGCCGGCTGAGCGGCGACGGCAACCATGGTGATCATTGGTGAGTAGGCATTCTCCCGGGACCCGGATCGGGCGGCTCCGGGCCCAGCCGGGCTCGCCGAAGCGGCCGGCGTTTTCGGCGTTTCCACCAACTGCTCGTCGGCCGCGGCGATGGCAAACGCCTGCAGCCGCATGTAGCGCTCGACCTCATCGAGGCGGGAGAGCGGAAAGCTCTTCGGGCTGAAATGCCCTTGGCCGATAAACAGCCAACGGGCGTCCACCGGCGCATCAGCAAAGCGTAGCTCCAAGAAAACGCCCTTCGCGTCCTCGGGAGCAAGTAGACCCCAGCCTTTGGCAATGAAATCGGTGCCGACGGGAATCGCGCCCCCACGCAGGATGCCGGCGCGCTCCAGAGCGGCGCGGTCGGAGACCTCGAAGATGAGGTTAAGGACCCTCTCGCCTGGGGATTGATACATCATGTGGGGTGCCCGCGACCATCCTTCGGAGTTCCTACCGCGCTTGATCTTCATCTCATAGCGCAAGCGACAGCGCGCTCCTTGCCAACGCTGATTGACGCGCGCTAGCTCAGGCACCTCGATCGGTCGGGCTTGCACCGCAGATGGGGTTAGGAGGCTTAAGCCGAACAACGCGTACCATAAGACGAAGCCCGGACCTCCCCACGCCAGCACAAGCCTCTTCATGGCGCAATACTTCCCGCTCCTGCCAGGGGCGGTGGCACGGGCTGCGGCCGGGGTGGTCCTCCGGCCGTACAAGCGAGGGCAAAGGCCCCGAAGAAAAGGAAGAGAACGGTTGCTCCAAATGAAACTCGCTTTCTGGCGTTCATGACGATCTCCTTGGATCTCTTGGTCGATTGCGATCGTGCGATCAGTTGCGGTAGACGGGGTTGGGACAAAGCCTTGCGGCCGCCGCCTCTGCGGCGGCGAGATTGGGATAAGGAGCGAGGACTTTACAGCCCGTCTCCGTGAAACCCGGCACCATGCTTTTCATGCACTCGACGCCGCTCGAACATTGCCCATCGATATGGGGCGGCACGCTCACAGCCAGGTAGCCATCGGGCTGGCCGCGACCCGGCTGCAGCACGAGAAAGTAGGCGCCCTCGCCGAGGTGGAACGTCTCGATGAAGCAGCGGGATCCGCTCGACGCGCCGCTGGTAGATCGACCTGTACCGCCAACGTTAGGACTCTCTTGATTGGCCGCTGGAGGTCGCTCGCTCAGCCCGGTCGCAGCGGCGGCGGCGTTGTAGGTGCCGATAAGAATCCCGACCAAGCGACTCGCCGCCTCCCGGTTCTTCGCGCTCCTTGCATCCTGTGCCCGCTGCAGGTCGCCACCCAGGCGAGTCAAGCTGTCGCCGATCGCCTGCGACATGCACGAGGGCGCGACCGCCGCCGCGTCATGCAGAGCTGTCAGGGCGGCCTTGTAATCACCTTGAGCGCTGGCTCGCTGCGCGCCCTCAAGGAGAGAAAGCGCTTGGTTCTGCGAGCGAGCCAGCGCCGAGATCCGGTCGAGATTGGCGCCCAGCCAGGGGTGATCTGGAACTGCCTGCTGAAGGCGCTGGGCGTAGAGGAGGGCGGCGGCGAAGCGGCAATGACGGAATGAGTCCTCGGCCGCCCAAATCCAGCCGTTGACATCGGGTCCGCTGGAGGCCGCACCGGGACTGGGCGACGACGGGGGTTTGCCTCCGCTCACCGTCTCGACGCCTCCTTCCGCCACCCAACTCTCTGCGTCGCCGCCGGCGGCGGGCGTTGTCGCTTCGCCGCCAACCGCAGTCGTCCTACCGCCCTCGCCGGCCGACCCTGCAGGAGAGGAGGAACCGCTGGCGATCCGTTCCGCCTCGGTAGAGCAGCGAGCAGCGGCGGAGGCATTTGCGGCGGCGCTCGAAGCGGATTCTCCGGCCTGACTCGCCGCGCTCTGACCGCGGCTCTCGGCTTCAGCATCCGGCGGCGCCGCGCTGTGGCAGGTGCTCAAGCGCTGCCGCCAGGACGCGAGCAAGGACGACCGGGACTTCGCTTCGGCCCGCGCCGACGAGAGGCGCGACTCCAGCTTGTTGACGCGGTCCAGGGGCGGCACGTAGGGAACGAACTCGGCATCGACGATACGCCGATAGCCCTCGAGGTGGTCGGTGTAGGGCTGCATAACGTCGAAAGCGCGAGTGCGCAGCTCATCGCAGCGGCCGATGAGGCGGGAAGCTTCGCTCCCGAATCGGTCGGCCTCGACTAGCCCGCTGTCGTCGGCCGGAACGGCGTCGAGCGCAGCGAGAGCGGAAGCCGCTTGCTTCTGCGAGCGTCGGCGCAGGCTGTTGATCTCCGAGACGCGGGCGGAAGCCTCACTGGAGCGATCCCGTGCCGCCAAGGCGTCGTCACCTACCGAGCGCGTTCGGCTCTGCAGGTAGCCTCCCGTTGAGCTCCAGATACGCCGTGCATCGGTCTGCGAAACGGCTCGAATCTGCGCCAGCATCCGGCAGCTCTCGTCGCGGTAGCCGGCGCCCGCCGCCGCCGCCGCCTGCGCGGCCCCGGCCGCGTCGACGGCGCCCTGAGCCACTACCCTTGGCTCGGCGCTCGCTGCGGCCGCGGCGCAGGTGGCGAGCGCCGCCTCCACCTGCGATCGGACGGCATCCTCCGGATGCCCGCGTGCCGCCAGAGCATCGAGGACGGTATCGCCATGGTAGATGCTGTACCCACCAGCGTCGCAATTGCGCTTGGCCTCTGCCATGAGCTTCCGCGCGTGGGCAAGGGCGAGAGCCGCCGCGTCGACGTCGCTCTTGGTGTCAGCGAGACCATTGAAGAAGTCGTCGACATGAGGTTTGACGTACCTACTGTAGAGCTCGCCCCCCGCGAGCGCGCCGGCGAGCCCGCCCACGGGACCAAGCGGTATGGCGATAGCAGTGGCGCCGGCAGCGCCGATGGCAGCGCCGAGCCCAGTTGCGAGCGTGCTGAGCAAGTTGTTGGTGGTGTCCTGGGCGACACCGACCCAGTCTCCGTACCAGGCCGCGGTCGCCGCGCCCGCCCAGCTCCCGTAGCTGCCGGCCTTGGACATCTTGCCGAGATTCTTGCCAGTCTTCTCTAGCGAATCGACCCAGGCTGAGTCACCCCACGAGAGGACCTCTGCCTTCTTCGTGGCCCACGTTCCGACGTGCGAGACGGTCGTCTTGGCATACCTCATCCACGGCGGCGGGCCGCTCTCCTTGACCTTCTCAGCTCCTGCAGCGGGGACCGCCGCCAACACCAGGGCCATGGCGAGCCACCAAACTCTCTTCACGGATCCCTCCCCGCCGCTGGCGAGGGAAGCGGCCCCAAACGGTAGACGTCGGCGTAGGAAACCATATCGCCGCGGCACAGCTGTTGTCTTGCGCCGGTTCCCTCCAGGGTGAGGGCCAGGTAGAGACCCGGGTGGTGAGGAGCGATCAGGAACACGAAGCTGCGCCGCTCGCTGGCGGCGACCGCGAGTGCGACTTGCAGGTCCGCGAAGATCTCGCGCGGGGTGGCCCGCAACAGAGTGAGCATCGCCGGCAGATTCTCCGGCGCCTTCGCGAACGGCGAGAGGTCGCCGCGAGCAGCGCCCGAGACAACCTCCTCAACCCGAGCGCGCACGCCGGCCAGGCGTGGCTCCTCGGCCTTTTCGGCCTGGTAATACTCGACAAGATTCCGGAAGGCACTGCCGAAGAGAATGGCTGCGGTAGCGTAGTTTTGGCGCTCGCGGGCGGCACTGGTGAGGACCGGAATTCTTTGGCGCCAGTCTCCGCTCGCCGTCAAGGGAAGGCTGTGCTCGAACCTCCGTAATGCCTCAGCGGCCACAACTCCCATCGCCAGGGGTTTGAACCTCGGACTGCGATGCCAGGCGGGCACGATTTCGAAGGGGGGCTTGCCGGCTCGTCGCAGCCAGTCGCCCACCAGCAGCTCAACGGATTCGATGTGCGGCTGTTGGTCGCTGATTTGCCAAGCGGTCAGCAGGAACACATCCGTCATGGGGGAGTAGAACGCCACCACAGGATGGGTCGAGCCCAGCATCCCATAGGTGTAAATCGAGCTGTCGAAGAAGTATGACCAGCCGCTTCGCGGTGGGGTCACGATCCACACCGCATGATCGAGGACCGACCACTCGCTGCGCGCCGTGGGGAGGGCCCACTGCGCCAGAGCGGCATCGTAGTCCGACGCGGCCGCGGCGCGGAAACGCTCGACCGCAGGAAGGAGAGACGCCAGGCGAGCGGCAGCGGCGGGCGAGAGCTGCGAGGCCGCCGCATCCTTTCCCACACGAGAAATCCCCTCGCGAGCGTTCCCTACCAGGATGGAAGCGCCTACCGAAGCCGCCAGCAGCAGGTGGACAGCGAGACCACTACGGCGTCGGGTGCGGCGCAGCCAGATGGACATTCCGATCCCTCCAACGGTACCGTCTATCGCAGCCGGCCCCCGTCACGAGTTCTCGGGAGGTCGACCGGTCCTTTGCGCCTTCAGCCCCACCAGTATACCTTCCGGGGCTCCCCTGTCGAACCTAGGCAAGCCCCGCCGGACGCTCGGCCATCGCGAAGACGTCCGCGCCGCTTCTCATCGAAACCACTCCAAATACCAGGTTGGGAATGAGGGTCAGACTAGATGAGCTCGAGCTTGGCGAAGCGGGCGAGGAGCTTACGCTTCCCGGCCCGATCGAAGAACACGGTAAGCCGCAAGTCCTCGCCTTCTCCCTCGACCTCCAGAACCACCCCGGTGCCGAGCGTCCCGTGCCGCACCCTCCGGCCCCTCTGGACTCCGCCCCGCTCGCCGGCTTCCTCGTCGCTCAAGACCCGGTGTCCAGTGGGCAGCGGTGCGCCGAAGAAGCGTTCGACCCCGGCGACGCGTGGGTCATGGAGGTGAATCGGGCTCTCGACCACGTCCAGCAGGCGATCGGGGATCTCGCTCAGGAAGGGGGAAGGCTCTTGGTTCTGGTAGCGCCCGGCGACTCTTCTACGCCGGCTGCTGGTCAGAAGCAATCGCTCCTTCGCCCGGGTCATCCCCACGTAGAGGAGCCGACGCTCTTCCTCGATGTCCTCCGCCACTTCGCGCGCGTTGAAGTGAGGCAGCAGGCCCTCTTCGAGGCCGCTGACCACGACCACCGGGAACTCCAGGCCCTTGGCGCTGTGGAGGGTCATGACCGAGACGCCTCGGTCCTCTTGCCAGCTATCGAGATCGCTGACCAGCGACACGTGGTCGAGAAAGCGGGTGAGCGCCAGCTCCGAGGATAGACCCTCCTCGCTCTGCCTCTCGCTGAACTCTTCGACCGCCGAGACGAACTCCTGAAGATTCTCGCGCCGAGCGGCGGATTCCTCATCTCCCTGGGAGTAGAGATCGAAGAGCCCGGTGTCGCGCAGGACCCGGGCCACGAGCTCAGCCAGCGAGATCTCCTTGGAGACGGACTGAAGCTCGAGAATCACGTCGCGGAATCCCTTGAGCGCGTTGCGGCTTCGCGCCGGAAGGTTGCCGAGGTCGCTGTGACTGAGATAGTCCCAGAACGAGATCCCGGAGCTCGCCGCCTCCTGCGCGGCCATCTCCTTGGTCGCCGGACCGATCCCGCGCGGCGGCTGGTTGATGATCCGATCGAGAGCCAAGTTGTCGTGGGGATTGCGCAGAAAGCGGAGATACGCGAGCACGTCCTTGATCTCGGCCCGCTCGTAGAAGCGCACGCTTCCCACCAGGGTGTAGGGCACGCCGCGCGCCATGAGCTCCTCCTCGAGCACGCGCGTCTGGGCGTTGGTGCGGACGAGAATCGCCATGTCGCTCCAGCGTTGTCCGCCGCGCACGAGCTCCTGCAGCTTCTCGACCACCCAGCGCGCTTCGTCCTGCTCGTCGGCGGACCAGTAGAGGGTGACCGGTCGCCCGGCCCCCGCCTCGGTCCACAAGCGCTTGCCGCGACGACTCTGATTGTGCGCCACCACCTCGCCCGCCGCCTCCAGAATCGTCTCGGTCGAGCGGTAGTTCCGTTCGAGCTTGCGAACGGTGGCGCCGGGAAAGCTCTTCTCGAAACGCAGGATGTTGTCGAGATCGGCCCCGCGCCAGCGATAGATCCCCTGATCCTCGTCCCCGACGGCGGTCAGATTCCCCGCCGGACCCGCGAGCTTCTCGACCAGCTTGAGCTGCGCGTGGTTGGTGTCCTGGAACTCGTCGACGAGGAGGTAGCGGGTTCGCTCGCGCAACCTTCCGGCGAGCGCCGGATCCTCCACCAGCAGGCGCACCGACAAGGCCAACATGTCGTCGAAGTCGACGGCGTTCGCCTGCCGCAGCTCCCCCTGATAGTGACGAAAGACCTTGGCCACGCGCTCGTTGAAGAAGCCGTAGGCCTGCTCGGCGTAGCTCGCCGCGTCGAGCAAGCGATTCTTGGCGGAGCCGATCGCCGCCAAGACCTTGCGCGGCGGAAACGATTGCTCGGCCAGGCCCTCGGCCTCGAGCCCGCGCTTGACCAGACGAATCTGGTCGTCGCGATCGAAGATGACGAATCCGGGCGGCACGCCGACCCGCTCTCCGTAGCGCCGCAGCAGCCCCAACGAGTAGCGGTGGAAGGTCCCGAGGAAGGTGGCGAGCGGAGCTTGGCCGAGGAGCTCCTCGGTGCGCTCCCGCATCTCCGCCGCCGCCTTGTTGGTGAAGGTCACGGCGACGATCGAGCTCGGATCGACGCCCCGTTCCCGTACCAGCCAGGCGACGCGGTAGGTGATGACCCGGGTCTTGCCGGTGCCGGCTCCGGCCAGCACCAGCTGCGGGCCTTCCCCGTGGGTTACGGCGGCAATCTGTTCGGGATTGAGTTCGCGTTCGAGGTCGAGCTCCGTCACCCCCAGAGTCTCCCCGATCGCCGGTGCCGAAGCAAGTTTCTAGCTTCTACGCTCTTGGCAGCGTTTCGAGCAGCGCTCGCGCCCGGCGCCTTCGGTCCCTGAAGCGAGGCCCTCCGAGGGGCAACAGGCCTCGCATCGCGACAGGCGTCGGGAGATCATGGCCCGAGCTCGGTGCAGGAGAACGCGCCGGTTGGCCTCGGTGATCTCGAGCTCGGCGCAGACCTCCGCGGGGGCGCGGCCCTGAAGGTTGAGCCTCAGGACCTGTTGCTGCAGAAACGGCAGATCCGCCATAAACGCCGAGAGGCGGCCCAGCGCGTCGCGCAGCACCACCCGGCGCTCCGGGCACTTGCATCGTTGCAAGGGAAAGTGAGGGTCGACGGGACACGAGTCCAACCATGCCGAGGCCTCTTCGTCGCGCCTCTCGGCTGATCGCTTCGCCACCCGGCCGCGAACGCCGCGTGGGAACTTTCCCTCCTCCCGCAGCTTGGCGAGGGCCAGGTTGCGCGCGACGCCTCTCAGCCAGGTCGAGAATTTGGACTCTCCCCGGAACTCCTCCGCGTGAGAAAGCACCACCAGCCACGCTTCCTGGACGACCTCCTCCGCCACGGATTCCCGCTCGATCCACCGCCCCACGAAGCGCAGGAGCCTACGGTGATGCCGCAGCACGAGCTTGCCGATCGCATGCTCGTCCCCAGCCTCGCAGAAACGCGCGAAGAGAGCCTCGTCGCTCGAGCCGCGCTCCTCGGACCACTGCAGCTCTCGCGCCGATTCTTCGTGGGTGGAGGTCTTCGCCATTGACGCTAGTCGTTCATCGGTGAGGAAGAATTCGAGGAGCCGGTTTCCCCAAGCGTACCTCAAGAAGTCGCGGAGCCACGAGCTCGCGGCTCCGGGCGGCACGGGAGGCGGGCTCCTCCGTGCTGGCTCTCGAGGCACTCAGATTGTAGCGACCGGCGAACGCGGGAAAGGCGCGCGGCTCGAGCTCCATAGAGGCTTCCTTCCCCCAGTCGCACGTGCGCTCACCGCGCCTGCCCCTCTTTGCCACGCTCGGCCACTGGCAATCTCAATCGCAGTTGTGTGGGGCAACGCTGTTGCCATCGCCAACCCTTCGCGCGGTTTTCGCAAATTGGCTCTGTCTCCCACTCCTCCGTTTTCCCTGTCGGGTCGCGCCCTAGGCTCTAGCGCCGCGCGCAACTGACCCTATTGAAGGTCTTCTCTTAGTTAGTGCGCAAACGCAACCTCGCGTTACAATCGGCGGCAGAGATTCGAGGCAGGAACTCGACAAGTGCCCCGTCGTCGTGACCCGGGAGCCGGCGGCGTGGGAGTAGCGGTGTGCGTTAGAGGGAAAGGAGACGCTCGATGATGCCCCTGGGAATCGCTCTCAAAGCGGCGTTCGACCCGCGCTCGCCGGCGTTCGCGGACTTCTGGCTGCCGCTACTGGTGCCTCTGGTTCTCGCGCTGGTAGGGTCTCTCATTTATCACGCCACGGAGCGCCGCAAGACGGAGCGGTCCTGGGCCCGGCTTCTCACCTTCTCCTTCGTGTTGACCGACCTGTGGGTCGCCGCCGGGGTCGCCATCCTTCTCATCGTGGGCGGTTTCTTCCCCGCCGATCTTCTGCCCGTCAAGCTCGTGGTGCTCGCCGCGCTGGTGGTCGCCGCCGCGCTGCAGGTGCTCATCTTCCGGCTGGCGAAGTCAGCGATGCGCGAAACTCCGGCCCGCGCCGCGGTGGTGATCCTCGGGCTGCTCCTCGTCTTCGGCGTGCGCTGGTTCGGTTTTGCCGAGGTCGATGCCTGGTGGCTGGTGGCGGTGCCCCCGCACCAGGTCGCCCAGCAGATGCCGGCGACGGCCGTGACGCATTCGCTTATCGATGCGCTCTTGTGAGCTAGTCTAGGCGGGTCGCGACGCCATGCCTCCGCTGACCTCCGATCAGACCGCGACCCTTCTCGTCTTTCTAGCCATCGACCTCCTGGTGGCGCTGCTCGCGTATCTCATGCCGCGGGCGTCCCGGCCGGAGATCTTCTTCGCGGTGCGGGTCGACCCGGCGCTCCCCCGAGAGAGCGTCGGCCGCCAGGCGCTCGCCGCCTACCGAAATGCCGTCCACTTCGGAGTGGTCGCCGCCGCGGCCCTCCTCGGCGCCGGCTGGGCGCTCGCCGCCGTCTGGCCCGCCGTCGTCAGTCCGGTGGCCGAGATCGCCGCGGTCTACGTCGGCTTTCTTGCGGCACGCCGGCGGGTCCTGCCTCGAGCGATTCGAGAAACACCGGACCGGCCAAAAGCGGAGCGCGGCCCGCGCGAGCCCCTGGTCGGCGGCCCCTTCTGGCAAGCGCTTCCGTTCGCGGCATTGGCGGCTCTCGCCTGGCACCTGTGGACTCTGCTGCCGGGGGCTCCAGCGCGGCTTCCCGAGCACTGGAACTTCGCCGGGGCGGTCGACCGGTGGGGCGCGACCAACGGCTTCACGATCACCGAGCCGGCGTGGATCTGCGCCGCGGTCGCGCTTCTACTCCTTCTCGTCCAGATCGGGGTTCAGCGCTGGACGCCCACTCTTCCCCAAGCCGCTCCGGGGCGCGAGCACGAACGGCACTTCCGCCGCCTCGTGGGTTTCGTTTTGCTCTTCGGCGAGTATCTGGTCGTCGCGGCGGGCGTCTGGGGAGCCCTGGCGCGGATCGAGATCGCCCGTGGCGGCAGCTCGCCCCTCTCCGGTTGGGTGGTCCTCGCCGCATCCGTCGCCTACGCGGCGGTCGTGATCACCCTCCTGATCCGCGCCGGCCAGGGAGGGTCGCGGCGCGCGCGCGAGGGGAAGGAAGCGAGCGCCCCCGAGACGACCCGCAACGAGGCGTGGAAGGCGGGGGTCTTCTACTACGCGCCCGAGGACCCCGCGATCTTCGTCGAGAAGCGCTTCGGGCTGGGCTACACCGTCAACTTCGGCAACCCCTGGTCCTGGGTCATCCTGGGGGGAATCCTGTTGCTCATCGGCCTCAGCCTCGTCGTCGGAATCGCCGCTTAGACAGAAAAGGGCGACCCGCCGGTCGCCCCTACAGCCAACAGCACATCGTGGCGGGCACCCCTACAGCCAGACCGGCCGGGTCTACCGCACCATGAGAACGGAGTCCGTGGGGCGGCCGCGACCGAGGGCTCCCGAGGCCCGCAGCTTGAGCGAGGACCTCGGGATACGGTCGCGAAGCCGGGGGCCCCGCGGACGACCGCGGCCCGTCGCCCCTAGGAACGCCGCACGAGCATAGGGACCGCGGCAACCGCCAGGCCCAAGGCGAGAAGCAAGAGCGCCCACAGCGAAAGGGTCGGAATGGCAGTTACCGGAATCACGACCTCGCAGATCGTGACCGAGCCGTCGCCGGCGCTCGAGAGCGTACTGAACGCTGGGTAGGTCGCTCCCGGCGCGACGTAAGAGCCGCCGCCGCCTCCGGCCCGGTCGACATCCGGGCCGCCTCCACCTCCACCACTGAATCCGCCTCCTCCTCCACCCGAGTACTCTCCACCACCCCCGCCGCCTCCGTAGCCCCCGGCGCCTCCATTAGGGGCGTATCCCAAGCCCCCGGCGTTCGCCGAGAGCAACGGCGAATCCGTTATTTGGCTCCCGCCAGCGCCCGAGTTACCGCCGGTGCCGTTGGCGCCAGCGCTCGTCGTTCCGCCCCCTCCACCGCCGTCAGCAAAGTTGTTTTGGCCGCCTTGCCCGCCAGCGCCGCCCGTCCCCCCGCTGCCGCTCGTGGTCCCACCGTCGTTACCTAGCTGGGCGTCTTGACCGTTGGCCGTGTACCCCGCACCACCCCCGCCCCCCGCGGCGACAAGCAACGCCCCTCCGTGCAGGAAGACGAACGAGCCTCCGCCGCCTCCGCCGCCCTGGGTCGCCGAGCTCCCCGCGGAGCCGACCACGACGTCGAGCGTCGACCCGGCGCTTGCCGGAAACACGGCCACCACCTCCGCTCCGAAACCTCCGCTGTACGCCGTAGCGTTCGTCTTGTCCCCTCCGGATCCGCCGATCGCGTCGATCTTCACCAGGCTCGCGCCGGCGGGAACGGTGTAGTGCAAGAGGTTCCCATACGCCAGAGCGCTGGCGAGCGACCGGATGCCCGGGCCGGGGGCCGTGTCGGCCGGCTGCGGGGAAAAGTTGAATGTCACCGATGTCTGCGGGATACAGGCCGGCGCCGTCTGCGCCCAGGCGGCCCCCCCGGCAGCGAGACCGAATACCAGAACGACGACGGAGACCCATACGATCAAGCGATGTGGGTTGCGGGTTGTCATCTCTTCCCTCCTCGGATGTTCCTTCCGTTTTCGACCGTTTCGAGCCGGGAGCCTTTTTCCAAGCCGCGGGAGATTCCCGCCACGTTTCCACCTTTCACAGGGTCTGGGAACGTTACACCCAGGGTGGTGCTAGCGCAATAGCACAATTGCATCGCGAAACTTCGCGGCGACTGCGCTCCCGAAAGCAGCGTAGGCCGGCGCGGAGGCCGGCCGTTTCAGGGTGTTTGTCGCGAACCAGATGCGGCAGGGGTGACCCATGGGGCGCCCCTACACCAAGCAGAAGACAGTCAAAGGCGGTGCCGGGCGGGTTGGAAACCCGCCCCCTACTGCCGCGATCGGTCGCGCGGCGAAGCGCCCCGCGGACGGCCCAGAAGGGCAACCGAACGGCCGCACCTACGAACGCCGCAGGACCATCGGCGCCGCGGCGAGAGGAATCAGGCGGCGGTGAGAATTTCCGGGCC
>JBJKRB010000177.1:0-6165 GCA_046704885.1 Thermoanaerobaculia bacterium
TACGACGACGTGATGAACAAGCAGCGCGAGGCGATCTACTCCTTGCGCCGCGAGATTCTCGATGGAAGCGAGGGGCGCAACTACGTCCTCCGCGTTTCCGAAGAGATTCTCGACTCGGTCCTCGATGCCCACTGCCCGGAGAAGTTGGACCCCAGCGACTGGAACCTCAACGAGCTCGGTACCGATCTCATTGCCTACTTCGACATCAACCCCACGGATCACGGGATCGATCTGAGCGAGCTAGGGATCGAAGAGATGCGCGAGCAGGTGTGGGCCGTCGCCTCCAGCAAGTACGAGGACAAAGTCGCCCGGCTGGGCGAGGAGCTGATGACGCTGTTCGAACGCGACGTCATGCTACGCGTCGTTGACTTCTCCTGGAAAGACCACCTGCTCGCCCTCGATCACCTCAAGGAAGGCATCGGGCTGCGGGGTTACGGACAACAGGATCCGCTCAACGAGTACAAGCGCGAGAGCTTCGAGCTCTTCCAGGAAATGAAGGAGAGGATCGAGGACACGATCATCAAGACCCTCTTCCGTCTCGAGCCTGTTTCCGAGGAGCAGCTCGCGGAACAGCGTCATCGTCGCCAGCGACACGCGGCGCCGGCGCGGCTCCAGCACGCGGCCCCCGCCGAGGCCTCGGCTCCTCCGCCGCAGACCGTCGTGCGCAAGGGCGAGAAGGTGGGGCGCAACGACCCTTGCCCCTGTGGATCCGGCAAGAAATACAAGAAGTGCTGTGGCGCGGTCAGCGTCGCCCGCTGAAGCGAGAGCGACCATCTTCGTCGGCCGTTGCGACCGGCCGGGTCCGATCGAAACTCGCCTCTAGAGCTCAAGCGCATCTGATATTCTTCCCCCTCACAGCGTGGTTCCCCTCGGGCCACGCCTAAGCCCGCAGGTCGATCGATGAGCTCCAACGAACCTCCCCGCCTCGCGCTGACCTTCGATGACGTCCTGATCGTTCCAGGACGATCCGAGATACACCCCAACGAGGTGGACCTGCAGTCGCGGATCTGTCGGGGAATCGGTGTCAATATCCCGATTCTCTCCGCTGCGATGGATACGGTGACCGAGGGGCATCTGGCGATCGCTCTGGCGCAAGAGGGCGGTGTCGGCGTCGTCCACAAGAATCTTTCTATCGGCCGCCAGGCTGAAGAGGTCGACAAGGTGAAGCGCAGCGAGGCCGGGATGATCGTCGACCCGGTGACCATGCATCCCGAGCAGCACATCCGGGAAGCCTTGGACGTGATGGCCCGATACAAGATCTCCGGGGTGCCCGTGACTGACGATGGCGGCCACCTCGTTGGAATCCTCACGAATCGCGACCTCCGCTTCGAGACGGATCTCGAGCGCACCATCGGCGCGCTCATGACCAAGGACGATCTCGTTACGGTCCCCGAAGGAACGACCCTGGAAGAGGCGAAGGCCCTGCTCCACCAGCACAAGATCGAGAAACTCCTGGTCGTCGATCGTCAGGGCAACCTCAAGGGTCTGATTACCGTCAAGGATATTCAGAAGGCGATTCAGTTCCCCAACGCCTGCAAGGACGAGCTCGGGCGGCTCCGGGTCGGCGCCGCGATCGGCGCCAGCGGGGATTTCCTGGAGCGGGCGGCCGCCCTCGTCGAGGCCAAGGTCGATCTCCTGGTTCTCGACTCGTCGCACGCTCACAGCAAGGGGGTCCTCAAGGCCGCAGATCAGCTGCGCTCGCGCTTCTCCGCGGTCAAGCTGATGATCGGAAATGTGGCCACGAAAGAGGGAACCAAAGCCCTCATCGATCAGGGCGCCGACGCAGTCAAGGTCGGGATCGGACCGGGCTCGATATGCACCACCCGCGTGGTGACCGGAGCGGGGGTGCCGCAAGTAACCGCGATTCAGGACTGCGCCGAGGAAGCAGGGAAAAAGGAGATCCCGGTGGTGGCGGACGGTGGCGTCAAGTTCTCAGGCGACATCACCAAGGCCATCGCCGCCGGCGCTGACGCCGTGATGATCGGCTCGCTCTTCGCCGGCACCGAGGAGAGCCCCGGCGAGACCATCCTCTACCAGGGCAGGACCTACAAGGCGTACCGCGGAATGGGGTCCCTCTCCGCCATGGCCCAGGGCAGCGCCGATCGCTACTTTCAAGCTCCGGGGGAGAGTCTCAGCAAGCTCGTGCCCGAAGGAATCGAAGGGATGGTCCCTCACAAGGGGAGCGTTCACCAGATGCTCCCCCAGCTTACTGGGGGTCTGCGCTCTGGGATGGGATTGGCCGGCTGCGCCAGCATCGACGAGCTGCGCACCAAGAGTCATCTCCTGCGGATCTCGGCGGCCGGTCTCAAGGAAAGCCACGCCCACGACGTGGTGATTACGAAAGAGGCGCCCAACTACTGGGTTGAGCGCTGACCCGCGGATCTTCTGAGCCAAAAAACCGCAAAAAACGACACCCCGCCGGTGCGCTCCACCGGCGGGGCGTAGCTGTCGTTGGAGATGTGCTTCCTTACAGACGGACGACGTTGCGCGCCTGCAATCCCTTGGGTCCTTCCACCACCTCGAAGGAGACGTGATCCCCTTCATTGAGGCTGCGAAATCCCTCTGCGTTGATGGCGGTGTGGTGGACGAAGACATCCGGCCCATTCTCGCGCGAGATGAAGCCAAATCCCTTGGCGTCGTTGAACCACTTCACAGTTCCTGTCTCAGACATGCACTACTCCTTACTGCGGGGTTGTTGATAGGCGCCGCACATCGTTGCACGGCTGTCACGCCCCGAAAAGGGCGGGAAGGCTGCAGTTTCAATCTGGGCAGAGAGTTGCATACAACTCGACTTTTCGGGTAGTGGTTTCAGCAGGTACGGGGCTCTTCGCTACAGCAAACGCTACAGTCTTAAGTTGGGGCCACTCTGCCACGAATCTAGAGAAAATGCAATACCCCGAGGGCAACGGGGTCCAAGCCTCCGGCTCGAGCTATGGATCGTGAGCCCCGGAGAGTCGATCCGGCCCGCCGCGTCCTCGTGGGCACCTGAACGACATGAGGCCGCAAGGGGAGACGACTCACCCGTTTACCGGGCAAAAGACGACTACAATAGATCGATCCTGGCCAGCTCCGCCTCGGGGGAGGGTGGCCGCACTTTTCGACAGATGAACTCAAGGAGGCCCCATATGCGCTCGTTCCTTGCCCTCGCTATCGCCATCGTTCTGGTCGCTCCCGCGGCGGCCGCTCGCAGTCGCGTGGAAAAGCCCAGCTCGAAGACCGAAAAGGCCCAGCAGCTGTACAAAGCTTCGACCTTCGAAGGGCTCAAGCTGCGCAGCATTGGACCCGCGCTCACCTCGGGACGCATCGCCGATGTCGCCGTCGACCCGAGCAATCACAGCATCTGGTACGTCGCCGCCGCTTCCGGCGGCGTCTGGAAGACCGTCAACAGCGGGACGACCTGGACTCCCATCTTTGATCACGAGGGGTCCTACTCGATCGGCTGCGTCACCGTCGACCCCAACAATCCGCTAACCGTATGGGTGGGAACGGGAGAGAACAACAGCCAGCGGAGCGTCTCCTACGGCGATGGCATCTACAAGTCGATCGACGGCGGACTGCACTGGAAGAACATGGGGCTCAAGAGCTCTGAACACATCGCCAAGATCCTCGTAGATCCGCGCAATTCGCAAGTGATCTACGTCGCCGCACAGGGCCCCCTGTGGAACGCCGGCGGCGATCGGGGCCTCTACAAGTCCACGGACGGCGGTTCCACCTGGAAGGACGTGCTCAAGATCAGCGCCAACACCGGCGTGACCGACGTCGTGTTCGATCCCCGCGACCCCGATACCCTCTACGCCGCAAGCTACCAACGGCGGCGCCGGCAATGGACCCTCATTGATGGCGGGCCGGAGTCGGCGATCTACAAGTCGACCGACGCCGGCGCCCACTGGCAGAAGCTGACCAACGGCATCCCCAAAGTCAACCTGGGGCGCATCGGGCTCGCCGTCTCGCCGGCGAGCCCGAATACGGTCTACGCCATCATCGAGGCCGCCAACGGCAAGAGCGGCTTCTACCGATCCCAGGACGGCGGCGGCAGCTGGAGCAAGATGAGCGACTATCTGAGCACCAGTCCTCAGTACTACCAGGAGATCATCGCCGACCCCAAGGACCCCAGCCGGGTGTACTCGATGGATACCTGGATGAAGGTCTCCGAAGATGGCGGTAAGAGCTTCCACAATGTCGGAGAGAAGTCCAAGCACGTGGACAACCACGCCCTGTGGATCGACCCGACCGACACCGAGCATCTGATCGCCGGTTGCGACGGAGGGCTATATGAGTCGTACGATCGGGGCGCGACCTGGCGCTTCTTCGCCAACCTTCCGGTGACCCAGTTCTACAACGTCGCCGTCGGCCTCGACGCACCCTTCTACCACGTCTACGGCGGCACTCAGGACAACAACACGCTCGGTGGTCCGGCGCGAACCGCGAAGGAGAACGGCATCGCGAACTCGGACTGGTTCGTCACCGTGGGCGGTGACGGCTTCCAGAGCCGAGTCGACCCCAAGGACCCCGACATCGTCTACTCCGAGTCGCAATATGGCGGCTTGGTTCGTTTCGACCGGAAGAGCGGCGAGGCCGTGGACATCCAGCCGCAGCCGGCGCCCGGTCAGCCGGCCTTGCGCTTCAACTGGAACTCCCCCATCATCGTCAGCCCGCACTCGCATACCCGGCTCTACTTCGCGGCGCAGAAGATCTTCCGCAGCGACGACCGGGGAGACTCCTGGCACGCGATCAGCCCTGATCTCACCCGGCAGATCGATCGCAACCGGCTCAAGGTGATGGGCAAGGTCTGGCCCGTCGACGCGGTCGCCAAGAACGCCTCGACATCCTTCTACGGCTCGATCGTGACGCTCGCAGAGTCGCCGGTCCAGGAAGGCCTGATCTACGCGGGGACCGACGACGGTTTGGTGCAAGTGACGTCGAACGGCGGGAAGGACTGGACCAAGATCGACCACTTCCCTGGAGTTCCAGAGATGACGATGGTCTCCTACATCGAGCCCTCGCACGCAAACGCCAACACCGTCTACGTCGCTTTCGACAACCACAAGTCGGGAGACTTCTCACCCTATCTGCTGCGCTCGACCGATCGGGGGAAAACGTGGACCTCGATCGTCGGCGATCTGCCCCATCGAGGCTCCGTTCATGCGGTGATCGAGGATCCCAAGGATCCCGACCTGCTGTTCGCGGGAACCGAGTTCGGTCTCTTCTTCAGTCCCGACCTCGGCCGCCACTGGGTAGAGCTCAAGGGCGGAATGCCGACCATTGCGGTGCGCGATCTCGCCATCCAGCCGCAAATGGACGACCTCGTTGCCGCAACCTTCGGACGCGGATTCTACGTCCTCGACGACATCGCCCCATTGCGCCGAGTGAAGCCCGCGTTGCTCGAACACGACGCCACGTTCGCGGTGCGCAAGGCGCTGATGTACATTCCCCGCACTCCGCTCGGTGATCGTGGCAAGGCAGGCGAGGGTGACGCTTACTACCTCGCCTCCAACCCACCGTTTGGCGCGGTCTTCACCTACTATCTCAAGGACTCGCTCGAATCATTGAAAGAGCAACGGCATGCACGCGAAGCCAAGGATCTCAAGGCAAAAGAGGCCGCTCCCTACCCTTCCTGGAGTGAGCTGAGAGAGGAGGCACGGGAAGAGAAGCCGACGGTGGTGGCGGTGGTGAGCGATAGCGAGGGACATGTCGTCCGGCGCTTGGAGGGTCCGGTGAAGTCAGGCTTCCACCGTGTTGCCTGGAACCTGCGCTATCCCCCGTCGACTCCGGTAACGACCCTCAAGCCCAAGAAGGCTGGCCGCTACGACTTCAACCCGATCGGTCCTATGGTCATGCCCGGGACCTATCAAGTAACGTTCTTCAAGCGGGTACAGGGCAAGGAGACTCAGTTCGGACAGCCGCAGACATTCGTTGCCGAGGCGATCGGCACCTCGTCTCTGCCGCCGACCGACCGCGCCGCGCTCCTCGCTTTCGAACACAAGACGGCGGTGCTCCAGCGGGCCGTCCTGGGAGCGGCGTCCGCCGCAAAGGACGCGAACCACCACCTAGCCCTGGTCGAAAGAGCGCTGCGCGAAACGCCAGCCGCCGACCAGGCGCTCTTCGATCGGGCCCATTCCCTCCGTCGGGAGCTTGATGACATCGAGGTGGCGCTCCGCGGCGACC
>JBJKRB010000178.1:0-26836 GCA_046704885.1 Thermoanaerobaculia bacterium
CGATTCGGGAAGCCCGAGCGGCCCGAATCACGACCCCGCTGAGGACATCCTCTACGGCTTCTTCGCCACCGATGGAACGAACGCGGTCTTCCGTATGGATATCCGCGGCGCCATTCAGCCGCCGCCATAGGGATCGTAGTCTCTTCGATCCTCGCGCTGGAGGCGCGTGAGCGGAGGTGCTAGGATTCTTATCCAGATATAGAGGCTTACGCAGCAAGCAGTCCAGATCTACTTGCAAGGAGGTACTTCATGCAGAGACTGCAGATCGAGCTGACCGCGGCTCTCGCCACGGCGCTGATCCTGATTGCGAGCGTTCCGGCTTGGGCGTTGGACGGTTGTGTTGTTCCCATTCCGCAACCAGGGTCCTACATCTATGAGGCGCTGATCGACATCGACGGCAACCCGTCGACCGGTGGCTCGGTGCCGGTCCAACAGAGCGGCTCCCAGGTGAACATACCGGGCATCGACTACATCGTGGAGGCGATCGCTTACACCCCGGGGCCAGTGGGGACTGCCACACCGCCGATGGGGCCCGGATTGAAGAGCCTCCCCGCTCCCCTCACCCCGGCGGGCCCGCAGGTCTACGAGACCAATGTATGGGAGTGGCAGAGCACCGTTTTTGATCCAGTCATCTGCGACAGCTCGGTCTATCCGATCGGACCGAACGGCATCGGCGGTAGTCAGCTGGTCGAGTTCGAAGCTCCGCTTTCGGCCTTCAGCCTCCCCTTGCCAGGGAGCGCCACGGTGGTCTTCCATGCCAGCGTCGCCTCGATCAACGTCAACGACTACACGGTCGCGGTGCCGCTCCGGGGAAGCGTGATCGCGATACCCGCGCTCGGAGCCTGGGGAGCGCTCGCTTTCGCCCTGCTGCTCCTTGCCGCCGCCGGTTGGGCGCTCTCCCGGCATCGGCGCGAAGCGCTCATGGCGGTTCTCGCCGTGACTCTGTTGCTCGGGGCCGGCAGCGCGATCTGGGCCGCTGGATTCGTCATGGATGGACAGAATACGGACTGGCAAGGAATCTCGCCGATCGTGACCGACCCCGCGGATGATTCGGGAGGCCCGAGCGGGCCGAATCATGACGCCGCCGAGGACATCCTCCACGGCTTCTTCGCCAGCGATGGAACGAATGCGGTATTTCGCATGGATATCCGCGGCCCGATTCCGCCGGCACCGATAGGCTAGGGTGGCTCAATGAATCTTAGATGAGACCGAGTTCAAGGGGGAGTTCAAGGTGAGAAGAGAACGGACGGTAGGTCGAAGAAGGGCGCTATTTTTCGGAGGTTTCGTATGCCTCTGCCTCTTCGCGTCGCGGGCGACGTACGCCGATCAGTGCCTCGTGCCCGCGCCTGGCCAGCAGTACTACTACGAGATCCTGATCAATATCGACAACAACGATGCAACCGGCGGTGACTACACCGTGGTCCAGGGTAACGAGACCCCGCACCCCATTCCCGGCATCGACTACATCGTTCGTGCCGGCGGTTCGGCAACGACTCTGAGCTCGCCACCGCCCTATGTCGTTGCGACCGAGGTCCTCAAGTGGGACAGCAATAGCTCCAGCTTCGTGGAGTGGAACTGCGGTTCTGCGGGCTACCCGATCGGCAACGGCCAAGGCCTTGGCGGGAGCCAGATGGTCGAGTTTTCCGTGCCCCTGAGCGTCTTTTCTGCTCCCTTCCCGGGAAACGCGGTGGGCGTCTTTCACGCCAGCAAGATCGCGGCCCCCAACGACTACACGGCTGCCTTTCCCTTGGCCGGTCGCGTGACGGCGATTCCGGCCCTCGGGCGCTGGGGGCTCCTCGCCCTGGCGCTGCTGCTCCTCGCGGCCGCTGGTTGGCTCTTGGCAAGGCGGCGAACGGGCGCCCTGACGGCCGTCGTCGCCGTGGCCCTGCTCTTGAGCGCGGGTGGCGCCTTGCGGGCCTTGAATGGTGGATTCCACATGGACGGATTGAACGGCGACTGGCAGGGGATCTCCCCCGTGGTCACCGACCCGGCGGACGATTCGGGCAATGCGGCGGGCCTCAATCACGACGCGGCGGAGGACATCCTCTACGGATTTTTCGCCACGGATGGAACGAACGCATACTTCCGTATGGACATCCGCGGCGCAATTCCCGGTCCTTAGCCGTAGGGTCGTCTCGCAGAAAGCCGAAGCGCCGCCTCGAGGTGGAGGCGGCGCTCTAATATTTCCCGGTTGTGCGGCTTGTCCCTATCCTCCGGACGGGGTCTCGGGCTTGAAGAGGTGGCCGTAGCGGAGCGGCTTGCCGTCGCGCCACGGGTGGTAGCTGTTGCAGAAGTCGATCCGCTCGCCCAGCGGTGGATGGGTGGAGCGCCAGATCTTGTAGAGCCAACCTGGACGCGGGTTTCCCAGGTCATGCTTGGCGAGATCGACGAAAGCCTCTCCGCAGGCGTAGTTGTCCTGGGTGATCTCCAACCCGAAACGGTCCGCTTGGTGCTCGATGTGGCGGGAATAGGCGAGCGGGATCGGGGTGATCACGAAGCTGAAGACTCCGAAGAGCAAGATGATCAGGGGGAGCGAGGCGAAGTCGCCGAGCTCGGTGAATCGGAAGCGCGAGCTGTAGCGCCGGATCAGCCAGCCCGCTGTCTTGTGCACGAGCCACAGCCCGACGAAGAGCACGATGGCGATGACGAAGATCATCCGCCAGGTGTGGCCCAAGACGTAGTGCCCCATCTCGTGCCCCATGACGAAGAGCAGCTCGCGTTGCGGCAGGGCCTTGATGATCGTGTCCCAGAGAACGATCCGTTGGGTCTTGCCGATACCGGTGGCGTAGGCGTTCAAGGTCTTGGTGTCGACGCTCTTGTTGACCTCGAAGACCCGGGCGTTCTCGATTCCGGCGCGGTGAGCGAGATGGAGAATCTTTGCTTCGAGCGCCTTGTCCTTCATCGGCCCGAATTTGTTGAACATCGGAGAGATCCAGATCGGCGAGACGAAGAGCATGAGGACGATCACCGGAAGAGCGGCGAGCCAGGTGTAGAGCCACCAGCGCTTCTTGGCGTGGCGCAGCAGGAGGTAGGGCACCCAGAGGAAGAGCGCTCCCATGACGAAGCCGATTGCCAGGCTCTTCAGGCCGTCACCGAGCCACTTGCTGAATAGCTGTGCCGAAAGTCCGAACGCGTGGGGCCGCACGAAGCTCGCGTAGTAGTCGAGCGGGAAGTCGAGTACGTAGGTGACGAGCATGAAGAGGGCGAAGTAGACGACGAGAGCGAGGTACCAGTACTTGCCCCACTTGACCGCCCAGTCGCGCATTCGAGCGGAGAATCCGGTGAAGAGAATGAGCGCCGGAACGGCGAAGCCCCAGAGGGTGTCGACCACCCAGAGGACGTTCCCGCTCCGGTAATAGCGCATCGCCTTGGCGGAAGCCCGCGGAACCGCGACCGTCTGGCTCGGCGGGGGAGTTTCGGCCGAGGCCGCCTGATTCGCCGCCGGCGCCGCGGCTTGCGGCGCGGAGTTCGTAGTGGTCGGCGGAGTGGCTGCCGTAGCCTGGGCGAGAAGCGGCTGACAGAGGGCGCAGAGAAGAACTACGAGGATCGCGGTAGCGAATCGGCGCATGGACATCCTCCCGTTCGAGATCGGCATCGGAGTGCTTGGCTTTTCGACTTGAGCGAGATCACCCTAGCAGAGCTCGAAATGGGTGACAAGAGCGAAGGGAGCTGCGTCCAACCGGAATTGGCGAGTGGCCGCGGCAGGGCCGGCTCAGGTCGACACGCTCCGTTTTGGGTCGGCCTCTCTAGGGACATGCTTCTTGGCGTTGCCTGCTCCGCTCCTGCCTTCACGGTGGGCACGGAGGAAGGTAGAGGGGTGGCTGAAGACCTTGGCGATGTTCATCCCTTTGCGTAGCGCACCGAGGCTCACCTTGCCAGTTGCGAGCGCCGCTCCCATCTGTAGGTAAGTTCGCGCCTTGCCACGCTCCCGATAGCGGACTTCGAGAACATGCCGCCAGAGATGAGAGTACTCCTCGTAGAACTCATCCAAAGGCAATCGCGTGGGGAGAACCGCGTGGATGATGTCGAACATCTCCCAGTTGTCGGTGGTCAGGTTTCGTTGCGCGGTTTCCCACAGGTCGGTGCCCGGCAAGGGAGTCAAGATCGAGAAACCACTGTTGTAGGCGCCCATGCGTTCGATCCAATCGCGGAGATGGGCGAAATCATGGTGATCCCAGGCGGGATCGACAATGAAGTTGGGAGTGAAGCCTACCCCGAGCTCCTTCAGGATCGCCAGGGCGCGCTCGTTGTTGGCAAGGGTGTTCCTCTTGTTGACCGAGCGCAGGCCTTTGTCTGTGCTCGCCTCCAACCCCAAGAAGATGGAGAGATGGCCGCAGTCTTTCCACATCTCGATCAGATGAGGGAACTTACAGATGATGTCGGTTCGAGTTTGGACTGTGAAGTACTTGCGGATTCCGGCGGCCTTGATCTGCCGCGCCATCTCCTCTCCGCGGCGCACGTCCATCCAGAAAATGTCGTCGGTAATGAAGATGTTCTCGGCCTCGATCTGCTCGAGCTCGCGAACCACACGCTCGGGCGATTTTTCACGAAAGGTGCTCTCGTGGAATTTCCACACCGAGCAGAAGTTGCACTTGAAAGGACAGCCGCGCGCGGTCTCCATCAAGGCCAGGGGCTTGCGGAAATTGATGTAGTAGTGCGGAGCGTATTGCGCGATCAAGTGACGCGCCGGCATCGGGAGCGAATCGAGGTCACGGCGCGCCGGAGCGTGGCCCGTCGGCCGCTGGCCATCATCCCGATTGAGCATGAGCCCCGCGACGCCCTCGAGATTGGCGTGGCGTTCGAAAGCGTCAATCAAGAGCGGCATGATCTCCTCTCCGTCGCCCACCACTACCGCGTCAATCGCGGGATCGGTGAACCAGGAGGGTTGGCGCGACGCGTCGTGGCCGCCGACAATGATGAAGGCGCCGGGGAGCTTGCGGCGAACCTCTTGAGCGAGATGCAGCGTGCGGTATCGCTCGGTGGTGAAGTTGCACTGCAACCCCACGACGTCGGGCTCGAAGGAGCGACACTTCGCCAGGCCTTCCTCCTCGCCTTCGATCCGAAGGTCGAAGATCGCGCAGCTGTGACCGTCTGCCTCGAGCGTGCCGGCGATGCAGATCGGGCCGAGGGGCTCGACGAACGTGAGCATCTCGAGCCCGAGAATTCCTCCGATCGGCGGTTTGAGAAAGGCTACTTTCATCGCGGTCAGGCTCGAGCCTCGATCAAGGCTTGGAGAAAACTCCTTGCTTCCGGCCCCCCGGCCGACGAGGTCGTGCGGTGCCCGTCAATCGCCTCTTCTGGGCCAGTCGCCTCCGGAGCAGCAAGAGCGCGTGGCGAGGGTGCAGGCGTTGCATAGACCTCTGAGACCGGTGATTGCATCCCTCCAGGTTCTGCCCCACAGCTCGACACCCGAGGGGATGGTTTCCGTCGTCCTACTCCGCTTGACAGCTTGCAGTAGTTTAACAAAGGTCTGCGTAAGCAATCCACCGAATACCGGGGTACGAATATAGGGATGTGGGCCGGGACGAGGCCCCAGAAATGGAGAAGTCGAGGAGGCACCATGAAGAGAACGTTGGTTGCAGCTCTTATACTGACCGTGGCGGTTCTGGCGCTGGCGGCTTGGGGCGTGAGCAGAGAGAAGGACCCGAGCCGGTCCGGCGACCAGGCCGAGAGAAACGGGCGGCAGGCCAGTGAGAAAGGACCGAACATGGAACCCATGAGCGCCAGCAAGCCGGGCAACTGGAAGCACTTCGTCAAGCCGAGCGAAGCCGAGCTCAAGAAGATCCTTACCCCGATGCAATACAAGGTGACCCAGGAGGGTGGCACCGAGCCCGCATTCCATAACGAGTACTGGAACAATCACCAGCAGGGGATCTACGTCGATGTGGTGAGCGGGGAGCCGCTGTTCAGCTCGAAGGAGAAGTTCGACTCCGGAACCGGGTGGCCGTCGTTCTGGGCGCCGCTCGTCCCCGACGACATCGTCGAGAAGAAGGACCGGAGCTTCTTCATGGTGCGGACCGAGGTGCGCTCCAAGCACGCCGGCTCTCATCTCGGGCATGTCTTCGACGACGGTCCGCCACCGACCGGACTGCGCTACTGTCTCGACTCAGCCGCGCTGCGCTTCATCCCACTCGACAAGATGGCGGCGGAAGGCTACGGTGAGTACTTGAGCCACTTCCAGAGCGACAAGAAGTCGCAGTAACGGGTCCCAAGAAAGGGCTGACGATCAGGGCGTTCTAGATTTGGCGGGTCCAAGCAAACGGAGAATCGCGGTCTCGACCTTTGCCTCGTCGACCTGATCGTTGGGATCGTCCGAGGTCAGGCGGAAGCGCAGGGCGCCCGATTGGTCGTAGACGAAGACCGCCGGGATGCCCTGGATGCCGAATCGGTCGAATCCGCTGCCCAACGGCTCGTCGAGAAGATAGTTGGGGAAAGGCGTCCGCTGGGCGGAGAGAAACTTTCGCGCCCAGGCGAGAGCCTGGAGGTCACTGCGGTCATCGAGCGACAGGGAGAGGAAGCGGACGCCGTGCTGCTCGTACCGTCTGGCCAGCTTCACCATGCGCGGAAACCTCTCGACGCAGGGCGCGCACCAGGTGGCCCACAAGTCGACCACGACGACGTGACCGTGTTGACTCGCGATGATCCGCTTCCAGGCGTCGGAGCGGACCGCTTTGAGGAGACCAGCCTCCGGCCGCTCCACCTTCGCCCCTGACGGCGTCACACCCCGAGCGCCGGTCGCCGCCAGCGCGAGCACCAGAGGCAAGGCCAAGGCGCCCAAGGTGCGCCCGAGAGACAAGGCGCTACTCCTTGCCCGTCGGGGTGTATTCGAGAGAGCAACCGCGGGGCGCGGTCTCTCCGACCTGTACCGGACGCCCGGCGAGGAGGTCGTCGATCGCGTCCCTGACGTAGAAGTGCGTCGGCGCTCCCTGGGTGTAGTGCACACTGCCGTCGCGTCGCATCATGGCGGGCGAATCGTGGAGTAGCCCCATGTAGGCGAGCTTGCGGTCCTTGCCGAATACGAAGTACTCCGGCGTATGGGTGGCGCCGAGGTCACGCCCCAGGTTCTGGCTCTCGTCGTAGACGTAGGTGAAGTTGTAGCCGGCCTTGGCCGCGTGGATCTTCATCGCCGGCAGACGGTCGTCCTGCCGGTGATTGATGCTCACTCCCACGAAGCGGACGCTCCGTCCCTTGAAATGATCGACGAGATGAACGAGATCCCCGTCCATGCCACGCACCCAGGGGCAGTGATTGGCGAGGAAGACGAGGACGACGACATCCGCCTTGAGGTCGCTCGTCGAGAGCGTCGTTCCGTCGGTCGCCGGCAGGTTCTCGAAGTTGGGCATCGGAGCGCCCAGGTCGACTACGCGGTTGTAACGCCCCGCCCACGATGGTGCGGCGAGGAGAACGAGCGCGCAAAGGACAAGGGCGGAGGGGTACGTGCGTCTACGCATGGCGGATCTCCCTGGCTAGGAAACGCATGCTAGCAGCACCGCAAACGATTTTGGTGCGGGTGACTCGGGCAGCCGCCGCTCTGTTCAGACTTCGACGCTTACCGGGCTGGCGCCGCTGTCCTTGAGGCTCTCGATGTAAGCGAGAATCGCCTGCGCTTGACTCGCGCCGTCGAGGCCGGCTTCGGCGAGAACCGTGGGTGCGGCGCCGCTCCCCAGATAGTGGCCCTTGCGGAACGGATAGAGACTCGCGGTCCGGCCGCGCTCGGAGGTTACCCAGCGATAGAGCGTTGGGAGGGTGAAGCCGGTGATTCCCATCGCTTGCCGCGCCAGGTCGGGAGGGAAGATCGCCTCCCTCTCCGCCGCGGGAAGCAGATCGAAGAGCTCGGCGCTTGCCACGTAGTAGATCTGGAGGTCGATCCCCTCGCGCTCGAGAATTGGCAGAGCCTCCTCGATGAATGCGTAGGCGATCCCGCTTCCCTGCAGAACGAGGACCGCGTCCGGCGTTCCCTTGGCGGCACGCAGGGCGTAGACTCCCGTGGTTGCCGCGTCGGGCGGCGCCAGTCCGGCCCTCTTGCGATCGATGATCCGTTCGCTCGGACGGGTCACGAACGGGGCGATGACCGCCGGCCGTTGGCGCAGCGCCGCGCTCATCAGCGGCCAGATCTCCTGGGGATCCCAGGGGGTCAGCGTAACGGCGGTGCCCAGAGGAAAGTCTCCTTGTAGAAGTTGCAGCGCCTGTGGGTCGGCGTGGGTCGGACCGTCCTCCCCGGTCTTGAGCCCGGCGTGAGCGCAGATCAAGACCAGCGGCCGGTAGGCCTCACCACGCGTGGCGTGCGCCGCCTGGTTGCCGATGGCGTGCAATCGGGCGGAGATATGCCCCAGCGGCGCGATGAAGGCGGCGTAGGACGAGCCAACCCCGAGATGGTGACCGAAGGTCGAAAGGCCGGAGATAACGCCGGAGAGGGCGTCCTCGCAGATTCCGCCTACTGCGAGCAGGCGCGAGCCAGGATTGCTCGTGGCGTTGAAGAAGCCGGGATCGAATCCGGCGTCGAGAGTTGAGGCGCTGGTCGATCCCAGAAGGTCCGCCGAGCCTCCCAAGATCGCGCCTCCGCTTCGGCGGTTGAGGAAGTCGAGTGCGCGCCCGAGCTCGCCGCGCAACGTCGCCTTCTTGCCGGGCTCGAGGGCGAGCTCCTTAGGAGTGGTCGGCAGCTCGCTGGCGGCATCGAAGATCGCCTCGAGCTGGGGAGCCGCCGAGCGCGGCTTTCTCGCCCGTTGATCGAGACGCTCGCGAGCCTGGCGCAACCCCGTGGCCAGGGTATCCGTGATCTCCGAGCTCTCATTCAGGGCTTGTCGGACGACGGTAAGCGCCTCCCAGAAGCAACCTTCGAGCACCTCGCTATCGGCACCAAACTGGCAGCGCTTCTCCTTGGTCTCGCAGATGGGGAGGGCGACCTCGACGAGGTCGGTGAGCGGCAGCAGGCTGGCGAAGAAACCGGCGGAGCACAGGTGATGACCGGCGCCGTGGGAAGCTCGCCCCTCAATTCCGTACTGCCATCCCTTGACCGTGCGATAGACGATTGCGGTGGGCTGGCCGTTGTCGATCGTCGCCGCGCGTTTCTGCGCCGCGGCGATCTGCGCGAAGTCGTGTCCCTCGGCGACGAAGATCACGTTCCAATCGTTGACGTAGGCAAGCTCGACCGGCGTCCATTGCACGTAGTCCCCTGGCTGATCTCCCTCGCGGCAGACCCGATCCGAATCGATCGAAGACTGGTTCCAGTCGAGGTGGAGGACGACGTTGCCTAAAGACGCGGTTGCGGCGGCGGCCAGGGCCTCGCTCGCGCGTCCGGGAGTGAGGCCACCTTCTCCTTCGATGATGTGGACCTTCGGAGCCGCTTCGCCGAACCAGTCCTTTGCCCCGAAAGCCAATCCCAGCGAAGAGGCCAGGCCGACGCCCGAGGCGCCCGTTGCCAGCCGGACGAAGGGAGTGGCGGGGGTGGGATGCCCGTCCAGAGCCTTGGATTCGAGGCGACGGATGAGCGGCGTTGCAACGCTCGGATTGCGGCGAAAACCGAGCAGGTCCTCGAGACGCAGACGGTCGACCAGTGTTTCCGGGACGAGCTCGGGCGCCGCCATGCGGGCGATCTCGTCGCGCAGAGCCCACATCGCGTAGAGACCGAGCGCCTTGTGGCCTGCGGCATAGGAGATCAGGTCGGCGTCTTCGCGTTGGGGCTGGCTGAAGTCGTAGTCCATCCCGCGGAAGAGCAGAGAGGAGACGATGCGCCCGGATGAGATCGAACCGCCGGGATGCCCCGAAGTGGGTACGTAGTTGTAGAGGATGGCGCAGAGCGAGCGGTAGATCCGATCGAAGTCTTCGAGGACCTTCAGCTCGTCGGCGCCCAGGGGCGCCGCGCTCTCGTTGCTTTCGAGCTCCTTCGCGATGTCGATGTAGATGGCGCGACGAGCGCCCAGCTCGAAAGCGCTCATACCGCCTCCGATCCGACGACGGCCGCCGCCGCGACCTCAGCTTCCACGAATTGGGAGAAGCCCTTGCGGTCGTGAGCGGCTCTGGCTATCCGCTCCAGCCCTTCTTTGAGCTCGTCCATGCCGGTAGCGATCGAGAGCCGTAAGTAGTGCTTGCCCTTCGAGCCGAAGCGGCCAAAGGAACGGCGGTCCATCGTCGCTACGTGGTAGCGGAGAAGGAGGAACCTCTGGAAGAGCGTCGATGGGCTGCTCTTTTCACGCAGATCCTCGGGCATTTCGATCCAGGCATCGATCGCGCCGAGCTCGCCGCAGACCCCGGAGACGTTGGGGAAGGCGTAGAAGGCGCCTTGGGGCTTCCGGCATTCGATTCCGTCGATGGCATTCAACCCCGCGACGACCACGTCGCGTCTCTCCTGAAACGCCCGGACCATGGTCTCGATGGCGGGCAGGCTCGCCGGCGACTGCAGTGCGACCCTGGCGCCTTCCTGGTTGTAGGGGGGCATACAGGAGAAGTAGTTGATGTTGAGATTTTTGAAGACCTGAGCCTCCTCCTCGGTGGGGAAGGCGGCCCAACCCAGGCGCCCGCCCGTCCAGGAGTAGCTCTTCGATACGCCGGAGACGATGATGGTTCGCCGCTCCATGCCGGGGATCGAGGCGATGGAGTGGTGCTTCGCGCCATCGAAGAGGATGTCCTCATAGACCTCGTCGGAGTAGACGCGAGCGTCCTCGGGGGCGTGGCGCTCGATCACCGCGGCGAGCTCGGCGAGCTGGGCCCGACTAGCGACGCCACCGGTGGGATTGGACGGAAAGTTCAGGAAGATGAGCTTGGTTCGCCGGCTTATCAGAGGAGCCAAGTCTTCGCCGTCGAGGCTGAACCCCTTGTCTTCGCGAAGGTGGAGAGGGACGGGCTCGGCCCCGACATAGCGCGTGAACGACTCGTAGATGGGGAATCCCGGTGAGGGGTAGATGATCTCGTCACCCGGATTGGTGTACGTCTGTTGGCAGAGGCCGATCGGCGGCTTCGCTCCAGGGAAGACCACCACTCTCTCGGGGGTTACCTTGATCCCCCGGCTGGTGCTCAGGTGAGCGGCGATCGCCCGGCGCAACGGGAGGATGCCTTGGGGATCGCTGTAGTGGGTGTTGTCCGCGTCGAGCTGGCGCTTGACCTCGTCGCGGATGTGCTCAGGGAGAGGGAAGTCCGGCTCGCCCAGGTTGCATTTCACCACATGATTCCCGGCCTCCTCGAGCTGCTTGATGATGGGCCCCAGCTTGAAGGCGTTCTCGGTATCGATGAGGCTGGTGCGCTGGGAAAATAGGCTCATGGTTCCCCTCCTTAGGCTGGTACATGGCGTCTTTTCACTTTATGCATCGGCGGCCCGATTTGCGCCACTTGCGTGGGCGGGCTCGCGACCTACCTTTATGGGTGGGGAACTGCTCCTATCCCTTGGGGTGGATTGGCTGACCGCCCCCCTCTTCCCTCGAACGCCGTCGAGATTGCGGCGCCCAAGGCCATCTCGAGGGCTTGCCTTTCGCCCTTCGAGGGGGGGGGAAAGCCACCCGATCGCGCGTTGTGCCGCGCGCCGACCCTCTCTATTCTGCGCCTAAGGGGGTGAACGCGATGATCGAACAACTAACTCGTACCGCTCTCTCCACGCTTGCCGAGACCGCCGGCGCTCCGACGCTCTCCTGCTATCTGCCCACCCATCGAACCGATCCCTCGCCTGAGCGAGATATGGCTGAGCTCGAGCGGCTTCTCGAAGGCGTTCCTCCGTTGCTGCTCGAGGCCGGGGTCTACGAAGCGGTTGGACAGAAGCTCCTCCAGCCCTTTCGCGACTTCCTGGCGGAGCCTGAGCTCTGGCGGGCTCGGGAGGCGTCGCTGGCGCTCTTTTCCGCCCCGGGGACATGGCGCATCCTGACCTCCTCGGTTTCGTTGCCTCCGCGAGTCGAGATCGGTTTTCGACCGGTGATCGCGCCCTTGGTTGTGGCTTTGCCACCTGAGGAGCGCTTCTACATCCTTGCCCTGAGCATCAATCGGGTAAGAGTCATCGAGGTCGGACCGGGCACCGTCCAGAGCCGGGAGGTTCCAGGCCTACCGCAGGGCATGCAAGACGCGCTCGGCTACGAACAGTTCGAGAGCAGCCTGCAGGCGCACAGCGCGACCTCGCGCGGCCTCGGCCGCCGCGAGCCGGTCTTCCATGGTCACGGAGATGCGGACGAAGAACGGTTCAAGAGCGACCTCGAGACCTACTTTCACCGAGTGGCGCAGGCTCTCGAAGCGGCGCTTGTCTCAGATACGCCACGAATCTTGGCAACCGTCGAAGCGTATGTGCCGATCTATCGCCGGGCGAGCGCGGATGGCAAGCTGGTCGAGGAAGTGATTCTCGGCAATCCCGATGCGAGGACCGATGGCGAGCTGGCTGAGCGGGCAAGGGAAATCCTGATGCGTAGGGCGGAGTCGACCCAGGAGAAGGAGTACCTTGCTCTCCAAGAGTGCTCACCGGAGAACAAGGCGATGGGGGTCGACGAAGTGGTGACAGCGGCGCACCAGGGGAGGATTCACGCTCTCTACATCGCCCCCGACGCCCGGAGCTGGGGGACCTTCGAGCCTGATCTCGGCCGCGTCGAGATCCACGGAGAACGGCTTGCTGGAGACGACGATCTGATCGACCTCGCGGTGGCGCGCACCCTGGCGCAAGGAGGCAAGGCGAGCGCGCTTCCCGCCGAACGGGGAGAGTATGAGATTGCGGCGATCCTGCGCTTTTGAGGGCGAAGTCGCGAGTCGGGAAGACCTACCCACCGGCGTCAGCTTGGCCTACCCGTTCGGCTGGTGCGAGCTGCGAGCTAGCCTTTCTAACCTGAGAGAGCACGGCAAGCTATTGGAGAGGAGGGAACGATGGAGCTAGTGAGCGGATGGTCCGATAGCGAAATCTCTTTTCGTGATCGTCAAGATGCCGCCCATCAGCTGGCTGATCGTCTCACCCTCTACCGCGGCGACAAACCTCTGGTTCTCGCGATTCCTCGCGGCGGCGTGGTTATGGGAGAGATCATTGCCCGGGAGCTCGACGGCGAGCTGGACGTGGTCCTCGTTCGCAAGCTCGGGGCGCCCGGGAATCCGGAATACGCGATCGGTGCGGTCTCCGAGACCGGCGGCGTTACGCTGCGCGGTGACGTCGGGGTTCCCATTCCTTCGTCTTACGTCGAAGCCGAGGTCGGGCGCCAGTCCGAGGTGCTTAAGCAGCGGCGTCGCCTCTACAGCGAGAGCCGCCCCGCGATCGACCGCGAGGGGCGAACGGTGATCGTGGTCGACGACGGCGTTGCCACCGGCGCGACGCTCGAGGCGGCGCTCCGTCTCATTCGCGAGCAGCATCCCAAGCGCTTGGTGGCGGCTGTGGGTGTGGTGCCCGGCCCAACCCTCTCCCGTCTCGAGACGCTTGCCGACGAGGTGATCTGCCTCGGTAGCCCCAGCCACTTTTACGCGGTTGGACAGTTTTTTCAGTCATTTCCCCAGGTCGACGACCAGGAGGTCAAGGAGATTCTGGCCCGGGCCTGGAAGAGGACGCGAATACCCGTTGCGGATGGAGGGGGTGTACACTCTCGCGCAGGAAGAAATGGCTAAACCGGCCTGTCAGGCGATTGTCGCGGGCAGGCGAGCAGATTGGGCTCTGCCTCGTCGTCGAGGCGGCGGCCTATTTCCAAGAAAGGAGATCGAGAGAGCATGAAGAAGTCCACCGCAGTGCTGCTGGCTTCCCTCGTCTTCATCCTGATGGCCGGGATGGCGATCGCCGCCGCCCATCATGGACCCGAGAACATCATGATCAACGAGGCGGCAGCGAAGAAACCAGGAGTCGAGTTCCCGCACTGGAAGCACCAGGACATGGTGCCGAAGTGTACGACTTGTCATCACACGGACAAGGGGCTGAGCGCCAGCTCGCCCGCCGATGTCAAGGTGGAAAAGTGCTCCGCCTGTCACCTCGATCCGAAGGATCCGGAGATGCCCTCCATGCGGCAGATGAGCATGAAGAAGAATCCCTTCCACATGAAGTGCATTGGCTGCCACCGCGAGGAGGCCAAGGGGCCCACGCGGTGCGCAGACTGTCACAAGAAGGCGTCCTGAGCCTTCGGAAACGATAACGATCGCCCGCCTGATCGTGGGCGTGGAAGCGGGTTGCTGGACCAGGTGCGCTGCTCCTGGGGCCGGCAACCCGCTTCACCTTTTCGGTGGTACCTCGGGAGCGGATTCGCTCAGGGAACGTGCCGCCGCAGCTCGTCGAGCCAGACTTCGGCGGGCGCGTCACTCGGGGCGCGCCAGTCGCCGCGCGGCGAGAGGGCGCCGCCCGACCCCACCTTGGGGCCGTTGGGCATCGCCGAGCGCTTGAACTGGGAGAGCTGGAAGAAGCGAAGCAGAAAGACCTCGAGCCAGCGCTTGATCGTGGCCAGGTCGTAATCATGGCGCAGCTCTTCGGGAACGGTCTCGGGCCAGGACCCGCGCGTGCGCAAGCCCCAGGCCCAGCTCGCCAGGAAGGCGACTTTGCTGGGTCTGAAGCCATAACGGGTGAGAAAGTATAGGAAGAAATCGTGTAGCTCGTAGGGGCCGATCAGCTCCTCGGTGCTCTGCGCCGGCTGGGCGGATAGGCGATCGCTGTCCTCCGCCGGGATGAGCTCCGGCGAGATCTCGGTATCGAGGATCGACTGCAATACGCGAGAGGTCTCGTCATCGAACTGGTGGCTCTCGATCACCCAGCGGACGAGATGCTGGATGAGGGTCTTGGGAACCGAGGTGTTCACGTTGTAATGAGACATCTGGTCGCCCACGCCATAGGTAGTCCACCCCAGCGCCAGCTCGGAAAGGTCGCCGGTTCCGAGCACCATGCCACCGCGGGCGTTGGCGAGGCGGAAGAGGTGCGAGGTTCTCTCTCCGGCCTGCACGTTCTCGAAGGTGACGTCATAGACATCGGGACCCCGTTCGCCACGCGCGAAAGGGTGTCCGAGGTCGCGCAGCATCTGTTCGCAGGACGGACGAATATCGATCTCCTCGGCGGAGATGCCCAGGGCCTCCATCAGGTGGCAGGCATTGTCCCGGGTGCGCTCGCTCGTGGCGAAACCCGGCAGCGTGAAGCCGAGGATGTTCTTGCGTGGCAGGCCGAGGCGATCGAAGGTACGCGCGGCGACGATCAACGCCTGGGTCGAGTCGAGCCCACCGGAGACGCCGATCACCACTTTTTCGATGCCGGTGGCGCGAAGGCGTTGGAGAAGGCCGTGGACCTGGATGTTGTACGCCTCGTAGCAGCGCTCATCAAGGGTTGCTGGATCGGATGGCACGTAGGGGAAGCGATCGACACGCCGTTCGAGCGAATCGGTCTTGACGGGAGCTTCGAATGAGAAGGGAAGCCAGCGCATCGACTCGATCTCGGAATGGTGCTCCGCAGCGCAATCGTGGAAGCTGCTGAGCCGGGCCCGATCCTGGCGCAGACGCTCGAGATCGAGGTCGGCGATCAGCATCTCGGGGCCCTCGGGGAAGCGGGATGCCTCCGCCAACAGCTCGTTGTTCTCGTAGATGAGCCCCTGACCATCCCACGCCAGGTCGGTCGTCGACTCGCCGGGGCCGACACCGGTATACAGGTAGGCGGCGACACACTTGCCCGATTGCGCAGCGGCGAGGCTCTTGCGGTAGTCCGCCTTTCCGATCGTCACGTCCGAGGCGGAAAGGTTGGCGAGAACGAAGGTCCCCGCCATGGCTGCGTAGGTCGAAGGTGGGATCGGGACCCAGAGGTCCTCGCAGATCTCCGCGTGCACGGTGAATCCGGGATAGTCCGGGGCGTGGAAGATGAGATCGGTGCCGAAAGGGATCGCATCGCCGAGCAGCCGCACCTCGCGCTCGCACGCGTCACGGCCCGAGGTGAAGTGCCTCTTCTCATAGAACTCACGGTAGTTCGGCAAGTAGCTCTTGGGCGTGATCCCGAGAAGCTGACCCCGATAGATTGCCGCCGCGCAGTTGAAGAGCTTGCCGTCGACTCGCAGGGGAAGACCGACGAAGAGCAGGGGCGTGAGCTCGCGGCTGGTCTCGATGACGGTCGCGAGCGCCTCTTCCGAGGCATCGAGGAGTGCGTCTTGAAAGAAGAGATCCTCGTTCGAGTAGCTGGAGAGGCCGAGCTCGGGGAATACGGCCACGGCCGCGCCTCGCTCCGAGGCGCGGCGGGCGAGCTCGATGGTGCGGCGCGCGTTGACCGCCGGCTCGGCGAGGGCCACCTGCGGTAGGCAGACGGCGGCGCGAAGGAAACCATGTGAGTAGATGGAGTGGAAGGAGTCGCGGTGGTTGGCCATGGCTCTTGCGTCCGCTAGGTTGGCTGGACCGGTTGGCTCGGTCGGATGGGATTCGTGTGACCTTCGATAGCGATTGTAACGCGCCTTGCCTTCAGGATGGGTGCTTACCTCGCCAAGATGCTAGAGTACCGAAACCGTGGTGAAACGGATTCGAGCTGGCGAGGACGGGGCAAGCGTCGCGGGACGCCCGGAGCCCGAGGAATACGCTCCGTTCTACCAGCGATACATCGATCGAATTCCCGGCGAGGACCCGATAGAGCCCTTGAGCCGGCAGGCCGATGAGGCGATTCGCTTTCTACGCGACGTCGCGGAGGAGAAATACGAATACGCGTACGCGCCGGGAAAGTGGACCACGCGTCAGGTGGTCGCTCACTTGATCGATACCGAGCGGGTGATGGCCTACCGCATCCTGAGATTCTCCCGGCGCGATTCGCAGCCGCTCGCCGGCTTCGACGAGAATCAGTACGTCGAAAACGCGGAGCTCGGGGATCGGCCCTACTCGAGTCTGGTCGACGAGTTGGAGCTGGTTCGGCGCGCCAACGTCGAGTGGCTCTCTCATCTTTCCGAGGACGCCTGGCTTCGCTCAGGCGAAGCCAACGAAAAGGTCGTCACAGTCCGGGCGATCGCCTTCATCATCGCTGGACACCTCGATCATCATCTAGGGATCCTGCGCGAGCGCTACGGCCTCGGTTGAGGCGGGGGAGCACCCCAGCGATCTCCCGGCCACTATGCCCTCTGGGAGGACCTAGGGCTCGGCTCCGCGGAGTGCACCAGGCGGCGACGAGCCCGGCGGCTCCCAGACCCCGATCACCAGCTCCATCCAGCTTGTATCGCCACCATGGTCGCGTCTGAAAGGAAGGCAAGGCCCCTCTGGCGTTCCGTTGCCCTGCCCCCCGAGCACGGAAGTTGGGGGTTGGTGGCGGAACCGCTGCTCCTTGCCCTCATGGTCAAGCCCTCACCCGGCGGAGCCGTTCTGGCGCTTGGCGTTCTCGCCGGTTTTCTAGCCTACCGTCCGCTCAAGCTTCTCTACGGTGACCTGAGACGAGGGCGGCGGTTCCAACGTACGCGCATCGCGCTGGCATTCGCCTCCGGGCTGGCGGCGCTCTGCGTTGCGCTTTTGGTGGCGAGCGTGGACATCGCTGGCGTTTGGCCTTTCCTCGCCTTCCTGATCGCGGCTCCCTTCGCGCTGATCTTCGTCGTCTACGATCTGGCGCCGGGCCGCTTCTGGCAGGCGGAGGTGGCGGCACCCGTGGCATTCGCCTCGAGCGCGGCAGCCGTGGCGCTCGCCGGTGCCGGGTCGTGGCGACTCGCGGTGGCGTTGTGGGCGGTCGTGACGGCCCGCTCTCTGTCTTCCGTCCTGTACGTCCGCGCCCGGTTGCGGCTCGAGAGAGGAGAGCCGGCACGAACGGGGCTCGCCCTGGTCGCCCACGTTCTGGGGCTGTTCGCCGTGGCCTGCATGGTTGCCGCGGGCTGGTTGCCGGCCCTCGCTCTTCTCGCTATGGCACTTCTGCTGGTGCGCGCGGGCCTCGGTCTATCGAGGTTGCGGCGGCGAGTCTCGGCGCGGGCGGTAGGTTTGAGCGAGATCGGTTGGGGTATCGCGGTAATCGTGATCGTTGCCGTGGGATTCTGGTTCCGAGTCTGAGATCGTCGACCCCCTACCCTTCGCGGGGTCCAGGCCCCCCCGTTCAAGGTCTCCTTTCCCACCTTTCCGGGGGTACCTCACCGGGGCCGAGTGTGGGAGAAAGGAGGCAGAGAAAGGAGGCGCTCATGCCGGTCGCCAAGATCATCGAGATCAGTGCCGAGTCTCCCGACGGTTTCGAGGAGGCGGTCAAGGACGGAATTCGGCGGGCCAGCAAGACCGTCGACAACATCAAGAGCGCGTGGATCGAGGACCAGGGAGTGCAGGTCGAGAGCGGCGAGGTGACCAACTACAGGGTCCACCTCAAGGTCACCTTCATTCTCGAGTGAGCCGACCCGTATCGACCTCGCCCAAGACTCGCCGTCCGTGAGGAATCGTGGCGAGGATATCGAGGGTCGCCCCGCAGCTTTTCTCGTCAGTGTGGAGGAGAAGGCGCGACGCCTTCGCTTCAGCGTGTGGCGCGGTGCGACCGCGGCTCAGTTGTCGGCGTCGACCGGGGAGTGGATGAGGGTGACCTTGTCCTGGAGACCTTGGGTCATGAACACTCCCCCCTCGTCGTCGACCACCAGGGCCTGCACGTTCGGCAGGCTCTCGGCCAGCGCCAGTCCCTTGTCCTTTCCCATCACCATGATCGCGGTCGACAACGCGTCGGCCAGCGTGGCGTCGGGAGAGATGACCGTGGCACTGCGCAAGCCGCGGCTCGGCATCCCCGTCTTGGGATTGAGGATGTGGTGGTAGCGGACGCCATCGAGAATGAAGAAGCGCTCGTAGTCGCCCGAGGTCGACAACGAGGCGTCTGACACCGGGATCGTGGCGAAGTAGTCGCCCTCGTCCCCGCGCGGGTCGCGGATGCCGATGCGCCACGGCCGTCCATCCTTGAGACCTCCCGCCAACACCTGTCCTCCCCCTACGATCAAGTAGTCGTGGATGTGGCGTTTGGCGAGAAGGTCGGCGGCCTGGTCCAAGGCCCACCCCTTAGCGATGCCGCCGAGCCCGATCTTCATTCCCGCGACCGGAAGCTTGACGGTCCCCGCCGCGTTGTTGATCTCCACCTTGCGGTAATCCACGAGGGCAACCTTTCGTGCCAGTTTGGCAGGACTCGGCACGCTGGGGTTGGCCGCCTTGAAGTTCCACAAGGGCCAAAGGGCGGCCCAGGTGATGTCGAAGGCTCCGTGGGTCTCCTTACCGATATCGATTCCCCGCTGAATCAGGTCGCGGAGATCCTTGGGCACCCGAACCGCGGCTTTCCCCGCCTCGCGGTTGATCTTCGACAGCGGCGAGGTCGGTTTCCACTCGCTCATCTCGTCATCCACGTGGTGGAAGAGAGCGAAGACTTCTCGGGCCGCGGCGTGCGCTCCGGGTCCGTTAGGGAGGGTGAGCACGAAAGTGGTGCTCATTACGGGGGCCCGGTAGGTCACGAAGGAGCTCGTCGTCTCCGGCGGGTTGATCGCCGCGCTGATCGGCGGTCGCCGGGCGCGCAAGGCGACAACGACGATTGCGGCGACGGCCAGAGTCAGGATCAACCAACGGTGGAAGGGATGAACGGGCGGGGTGGGTCCTTCGGTATAACTCATCTTCTTCTTTCTGCGGCGGCTGGAGCCCGCGGTCTGGCGCTTGCCACCGGATTCACTTTACTTGACTGCAAAGGACGTGCCTTGGACTCGCAGCTCGCGGCGTGCGAGCAGGTGTGGCAGTCGCCCTCGACACCGGGCGCGCCAGGGTCGTGCTTGCCAATCCATTGTTGAATCGCGACCCAACCCCCGCACAGCAGGCCGAGAAAGAGAACGGCGGCGGCGTCCCCAACCATCTTAGGCGCTCCCGCTGAAAAGCCCGGCGAAACCCATGAAGGCGAGCGACAGGATGCCGGCGATCAGCATGTTGATCGCGGTTCCGCGCATCAGAGCCGGAATGTCGGAGAGCTCGGCCTCCTCGCGAATTCCCGCCATGAGCACCAGGGCCAGGGTGAGGCCGCCGCCGGCGCCGACCGAGAAGACCAGACCCTGGACCATGCCGTAGCTGCGGCTGGTCTGGAAGAGCGCGAGAGCAAGAATGGCGCAGTTGGTCGTGATCAGGGGGAGGAAGATGCCGAGTGCGCGGAAGAGCCCCGGGCTGACCTTCTTGATGACCATCTCGACGAACTGGACGGTGCTGGCGATCACCACGATAAAGCTGATCAAACGAAGGTAGGGCGCGTGCGGGAGGATGAAGGCGTTGAGGAACGAGGCGCAGAGAGAGGTGATGACCATGACAAAGATGTTGGCGAGGCCGAGGCGGAAGGCCGTCGTCAAGCGGCTCGATACACCGAAGAAGGGGCAGAGACCGAGGAAGTACGAGAAGGTGAAGTTGTTGATGAGGAGGGCGCTGACGAAGATCCAGACGAGTTGTCCCATTACGCTGCCTCCTCTCGAGCTTGCTCGCTCGTCCGCTGCCGCCGCTCCTTGACATAGGCGAAGATCAGGAGCAGCACGCCCAGCATCAAGAAGCCACCGGGCGGCAGGATCATGATCACCCAGGGCTCGAAATGCGGCCCGAAGAGCGAGATGCCGAAGAACGACCCCTTGCCCAGGATCTCCCGCAAGCTGCCTAGAAGGAGCAGTGCGCCAGTGAAGCCGCTGCCCATACCCAAGGCGTCCATGGCCGAGAGCCACACCGTGTTGCGCGAAGCGAATGCTTCCTGGCGCCCGAGGATGATGCAGTTGACGACGATGAGGGGAACGAAGGCGCCGAGCTCCTTGTGTACCGCCGGAGCGGCCGCCTGGAGGGCGAAGTCGGCCACCGTGACGAACGTGGCGATAATGACGATGTAGGTGGAGATTCTTACCTGTTTAGGGATCAGGTTCCTGAGGCTCGAGACCATGATGCTCGACATCACCAGGACGAAGAGGGTGGCGACTCCCATCGCCAGTCCGTTGATGGCGGTGTTGGTGACCGCCAGGGCTGGACACATCCCCAGAACCTGAACGAAGGTCGGATTCTCCTTCCACAGGCCCTTGACGAATTCGGCGTAGGCCTGCCCTGGCTCGTCCGAGCTGCTCATGATCTTGCTCGCTTCATGGTTTCGTTTCTCGAGTCACTTTCCGCCGTTGCCGCCGGGCACTGGACCTCCTGGCGGTTTGACCGGATGGATTTCACGTCCCTTTCCCCTCTCCGGCGCCAAGGGGGGCGCGTTGCCCGCCTTGGGCAGCTTGGGGAGCCAGGTCGCGTCCGCGGTATTGATGATCTTCACGACTGCGGTCGAAGAGATGGTTGCGCCGGTAATGGCGTCGACGTCATTCGGCTTGTCGCCGTGGCCCTTGACCAGTACCACCTCGGGTTCGACCGCAAGGTCCTTGAACTGAGAATGAAAGTCGGGGTCATCGGCGATGCGGCTACCGAGGCCCGGGGTCTCCCGGCTCTCGAGGACCTGCATGCCGACGATTCGTTGGCGGGCGGGATCGAAACCGAAGATCAGCTGGATCGTGTCCTGGAAGCCGGGACCGGCGGCGGGAATGGCATAACCCAGGAACTTCCCGTCTTGATCGTAGCCGCCATAGATCGCGGAGCCGGGTGCTGGCGCCTTCTGCGCGGGACCGGCAACGACCAGATGGCCATCTTTCCAGACGAGTTGCTGCATCTGCTTGGTCCCGGGCAAGACCTCGAAGACGGCCTTGCGCAACGCCGCTGCCTGGTTGGCCTCGATTCGCGGAAGGGTGATTTCATAAGCGCCCACGATGAGGAGCCCCGAGAGCAGCCCGGCCAGAGTGAGGGTGAAGACCAGGCGCAGGGTCTCGAAGGCGCCCCCTCCGTCCTTATTGCCTGGGCCGATCTGGACGAGCGGCTGTTCGCTGTTCTCGTCAGGCATGGAGCTTGTGCCCGAAAGCGCGGGGTTGGGTGACACGCTCGATGAGCGGAACGACGGCGTTCATCAGCAAGATCGCGTACATGACTCCTTCCGGAAGGCCGCCCCAGACGCGGATGAGCACGACGAGAACGCCGATGCCCGCGCCGAAGATCCACGCCCCGCGTGGCGCCAGGGGCGAGGTCACCGGATCGGTTGCCATGAATACCGCGCCGAAGAGCAAACCGCCCGAGAAGAGCATGAAGAGCGGCGAGGGAAACCGTTCTCCCCCGACCTTCCAGAGAACGGCGGAGAAGATCGCCACGGTGAGCAACATACTGGCGGGAATCCGCCAATCGAAGGCGCGTCGCGCCAAGAGCCAGAGGCCCGCCACAATAATGACCGCGGCGCTGGTCTCGCCGAGGGAGCCGGAGACGTGTCCCCAGAAGAGGCTGGCGAGCGGCGTTGTCTTGTGAGCGAACTTCATCAAGTTGAGGGGCGTTGCCGACGTGATCGCGTCGGGAGCTCCGTGCATGAGCGGCAGGGCCAGAGCGCTCTTGGGAAGGCTCCATAGACCGCTCGGAGGCTCCCAGGTGGTCAGGGCGATGGGAAACGCCGCCTGGAGGAAGGCACGGCCGACGAGGGCCGGATTGAAGAGATTGTGGCCAAGGCCTCCCCAGATCGTCTTGCCCAGGGCAATGGCGACGATTCCGCCCAGCAAGGCCATCCAGAGAGGGAGCCCCGGGGGCAGGGTGAGACCGAGGATGATACCGGTGAGGACCGCGCTCCAGTCGCCGAGGCTATGGCCGCGAGGCCTGCCGCCAAAGAGCCACTCGCCTCCCACCGCGCCGATCGTGGTGACCGCGACGGTAAGGAGCGCGCCCATGCCGAAGGTCCATACGGCAGCCGCCAGCACCGGTACGAGGGCGATCAGAACGTCACGCATCAGCACCGGGGTGGTGACCCCCTGGCGCAGGAAGGGCGAGCTCTTGACCAGCAGGCGAGACTCGGACGGCATTTCAGGACGCCTTCTTCTTGCCTTCTCGCAAAGCGGACTTGGCGACCCGGATGAGCTGAACGATGGGAATCCCGGAGGGGCAGGTAAAGCTGCAGGAGCCGCACTCGACGCAGTCGAGGACAAAGGCGCGCTCCATCTCTTCGAAGCGGCCGGCGCGGGCCAAGCGCGCGAGACGGGATGGGTTGAGGTACTGCGGGCAAGCCTCCACGCATCTGCCGCAGCGAATGCAGGTGTACTCCTTGGGCAAGCGGCTCTCGTTCTCGGTGAAGGCGAGAAGACCGGATGTGCCCTTGAGCACGGGGACGTCGAGACTGGCGAGCGGCTGGCCCATCATCGGGCCCCCCATTACGACCTCGCGCGCCTCGGGGACGAGACCGCCGCACTCCTCGAGCACCGCCCTGACCGGAGTTCCGATCGGAACCAGGAGGTTGGCGGGGCGCCGCACGCCGGGGCCGGCGACCGTCACGACGCGCTCGATCAGCGGTTGACCGTGGTCAAAATAGTCCGCGAGAGCGGCCATCGTGGCGACGTTGTTGACCACGATGCCGAGGTCGAGGGGAAGCTTGCCGGACGGCACCTCGAGCCCGTAGATCGCCTCGATCAGCATCTTTTCCGCGCCCTGCGGGTACTTGACCTTGAGCGGCACGACCCGGATCGGGCTTTCCTCGGGGATGGCACGGCGCAAGGCCGCGATCGCGTCCGGCTTGTTGAGCTCGACGCCGATGACGGTTTCTTTGGCGCCGAGACGCTGGGCCGCGATCTCGATGCCGGCGACGACCCGTTCGGGCTCTTCGACCATCAGTCGGTGATCGGTCGTCAGGTACGGTTCGCACTCGCAGCCGTTGACCACGAGGCGATCGACCTGCCGATCCTCCGGCAGCTTGTACTTGACATGAGTCGGGAAGGCCGCGCCCCCCATCCCGACCAGGCCGCCGCGCTGGATCTCGGAGATGAATTCTTCCGCGCTGAGCTGTCGCCAGGGAATCGGGGCACCCTCGGTCAGGCGCTGCGTAGCAAAGGGGTCGGCCTTGATCTCGATGGCCTCGACCAGGGTGCCGTTGGGATGCAGGCGGGGAGCGATGGCGACCACCGTGCCGGTCACCGGGCTGTGGAGAGTCGTCGAGATGAATCCCTGCGGCTCGGCGACGATCTCGCCGCGCTCGACGCGCTGACCTACCCGCACCACCGGGCGGCTGGGGGCACCGGCGTTCTGGCGAAGCGGTAGGACGTAACGATCGCCAAAGGGCATCCGCGTCACCGGAGAGTGCTCGGTGGCCTCCTTGTGCTCCAGGGGATGGACGCCGTGGCGGAAGCTGCGCGAGCTCGAGACGCTCATGATCTCTGGTCCGGCGGCGAGGCTTGGGTTGCGCGGAGCGCGAGCTGTACCAGACGGCTCCGAAGTCGTTGAGTCAGGTCGGCTTCGATTTCGCCTTGCAGGGTTGCAACCCGCTCTTCCTGCTCGCGGGCGAGAGCCACAAGCTCGTCGTGGTGCTGCCGCTTGAGCTCGGCATTGGCCAGCCGCTCCGCGTCCCGGCCCTCGGCCTCCTCCAGATACCGTTCCACCTGCGACCAGGCGTTGAGCGAGTGCCAGATCGCCGAGGCACGGTCGACGGCGGCGACGAGACGTGGGTCGACGCCGACTCTGGTCTCCCCGCCGTCTTCCTCCACGTAGGCCTGCGTATCCTCGCGTTCGCTCCGCGGCAGGCGCAGATACGATGCGAGCGGTTGCGCCTCACCTTCGGGATGCGCCCGGAAGAGCGACGAGAACCGGGACTCCGCCCGGGCCCAGTCGGCGGGCGTCAGACCCTGGTACCACTCGTAGCCGAGCCCGGGATTCCCATCGAGGTCGAGAGGCCGAAGCCCTCCTGGAGTGCTCGACGGAGAAGAGCTGTAGAGGGGAAACGCGCGACTGGCGACGGCGTGGCGGGCGCGCTCGATCGTCTGACCGGGGGCAAATCCATGCGCCGAAGGGCTGGGAGCGTGGACGCGCAGGAGCGCCGGGCCGGCGAAATCGACGGCGGAGGCAACCGCCGCGGCGAGATGCTCGGGGTGAGCGATCGAAGTCTGGGCGACAAAGCCGGGCGGTTGGCTCAGGGCGAGGAGCCCGGGGTCGGCGCCGAGCGCCGCCCCTCCCGAGGCCCAGGGCCCCGTCACGCGTCTTGAAGTCTCGTCGACCAGCTCGAGATCGCTGAGCAGAATCAGCTTGACCGGGTGGCTCGAGGCGAGAAGGTGGAGAAGGCCCGCCAGGTCCGAGCTCCCGAGCTCGTTCTCGGAGACGATCACGAATAGGAGCGGACACGCTGCCTGCTCTTCGGCCGTTAGCGTGGACCAGGTCAGCTCACGCAATTTGGCCTCGCTCACTCCGACCTCGCTGGGCCGCTCGAGCTCGACTCGCGCCCGTCTCATGGCGCGCGCCAGATCGACGGTCTGCTGTTCCAGGCTGCTTACGATTCCGGCCGCCAGATCGGCCGGATTGCCGTTGGACTCGATCGTCACCGGGATAGCGAATGGGTTGAAGGGAAAGGGTCCGGCCCATCCGGTTGCTCTTCCCGGCCCGATCACCAGGCCGAGCGGTTGCCGTCCCCCGCCGCCCTCGCCCTTCTCCAGCCGCCAGGCGAGGTCGGTGAGCTCGGTGGCGCTCGCCACCAGTCTCTTGAGGCGCGTGACGTCAAACTGGGTGTCCTCGATCGCCGATTCGACGCGGCTCAGGAGGTCCTTGAGCTCGCTCTCCGGCCGGGCGAGGGCGGCGAGCCCCCGACCGAGGGCGCTCAGGTCGTCGGCGGGGATCGCCGTGGCGAGCTTCCCGCGAATCTCCTCGGCGAGGCGAGCCTGGAGCTCGCGAACGCCGTCGAGGGTCTTGCTGGCGAGAGGCGCCAGTTGGCTCATCGCGGTAATGAGGATCTGCCGCACGGCGATCTTGTCGCCGGAGCCCGGCTCCCCGGGATCGCCGCCCACCATGATGGCGCCCGCCGTGCGGTCGAGCATGGCGGCCGCCAGGGGGCTCAGATCAGGGTTCTCCTTGGCCCTGTCCAGCGACTTGGCCGAGGGCGAGGGAAGAGCGGCTCCGAAGGCCCAGAGATCCTCGAGCTTTCGGAGCTCGTCGGAGTAGACCTCTTCCGGTCCGTGTGCCCGAAGGGCTTGGGGCTCGCACTCCGTCACGCACAGGTCGCACTCCTTGCACGTCTCGGGGTCGATCGCCAGCGCGAAGAGCTCTCCGCTCCCTCTTTCCCGCTTCTCGGGACGCTCGAAGAAGGAGGCAGTGCGCAGGATTGGAAGGGCGGGTAGATTCCCTTGGAGCTCGGCGAAGGCGTCTTCGAGGGCGCTCTTTCGGTCCTCCGTCAAGCGGGTCTTGGCGACTACGCCCTCAAACGCCGAGGAGAGAAGGGCCGGCAGGTCCAGGGCCGGGGGCTCGGCGGCGCCCAGCGCGCTGGCGACTCCGCTGCCGAGCTTGCCAACCACCATGCGAAGCGCCTCGACGTTCGCCCCTCGCGTCTGAGCGGCTTCCATGCATCCTTCGATGAGTCTCGCGGGCTCGAGAAGCAAGGGCCGGATGGCGCCTTCCGGGCAGGCTGCCCAGCATCGTCCGCAGCCGGAGCAAAGCTCCGGTTCGAAGCTCGGCACTCGGGCGGGTGCGGCGGCGCGCAGATTGAGAGCGGCGCTAAGGGGCGGAACCGAAGGGGCGGTGAGCGCGGGCTGGGGGGTGAGACGGCTGCTCTCTCCGTTTCGGTAGAAGACGCCCACCTGGTCCCAGAAGCGCGGCAGGCTGGCGAGCGGGCTCGTCGTCTCCACTGCGAGAAGCGCCTTGGCGTCAAGCGCCGGCGGCGAGCTCTGGCCCTTCGTGGCCGGGCTGGCTACCTCTTCGCGGGCGAAAGTCTCGAGCCCCTCGAAGGACGCGCTCAACTGCTCGAGCAATGAATCGCGATCGCCCTCCCGAGCTCCTCGCTCCGCGAGCATTGCGCCTCGGGCCTCGCTCAACTTGCGGGGATGGATGTCGCGCCAACCGCGGCGCGCGATCGCTCCGAGGAGAGATCCCAGTCGATGCTCGTGCGCCATGGCGCCGGAGGCGCGCGGTTTGTGGCTGAGGAGCACCTCGGCCTTGCGCTCGGCCA
>JBJKRB010000179.1:0-3141 GCA_046704885.1 Thermoanaerobaculia bacterium
TAGGCTCCGGATCGCTGACGAGATCCGCGCCGGGCGGCGCGGCGCCGTCCGGAAGCCGGTCGTAGTGGAGCTCGGGCGGCGGATCGCTCGCACCATGGACGCGGAGCGGCCCGCCACCTGCCGCCGACGTGGCCCGCGCCAGGCTCTCGAACGCCCGGGCTCCGTCGGGACGCGCGGTCAGATAGGCGTAGCCGTTGCGATTGAGCGCGAAGGCGTTGCCGCTCGCCGCCGCGAGCTCCTCGAATAGATCGATGCTGCGCTCGATCAGCGCCATCATCGGCGCGGCGATCGCTTCCGGTCCCGGCCACCAGTCGCGGTAACACTCCGTCGACTTGTCGCTGGTCAGGGTGAGAGGCGACCGCTCGTCAACGACCACGACGTCGCGGACTCCCCGCCGTACCGCCAGCTCGTACGCGACCGAAAGGCCGCCGATCCCGGCGCCGACGACGACCGCTTCGGCGTTCATGCGTGTGGCGGGGCGAGCTCCTCGCCGGGGAGAAGGGGGGGCACCGGGCAGTCGAGGCGATCGGAGATGGCGCGCAGGAGCTCGCCCTCCTCGACCGTCACGTGGTCGTCCGCCGCGATCGCGGCGACCGCGGCGCGAACCAGCTCGCGCTTGTTCGCCGGGGAGACCGTGGTCAGGGTCTCGAGCGCATGGTCGAGCTTGGCGACCGAGGCTTCCTCGGCGGGGAGAAGCGACGGCTTCTGGTTGAGCTCGGGAAGCTGCGCGACCCCGGCGTCGAACGACTGCGCCACGCTCTCCTCGGAGCCCGCGGCGCGGGCGAGCGCCGAGAGCAGCACCGCGCACGGCGCCGAGAGCGTGGCTAGGCTGTAGTACTGCGGCGGGCGGGGAGCTTCGGGCGCAAAGGCCGGATCGAGACTGCGCAGAAGGATCCGATAGAGCGTGTACTCGAAGAGCTCGACCTGACGGTCCGCCTGGATCAGACCGCGCACCCTGGTCTTGAAGGTGGCGTACTGCTCCTGCGAGATCCTCTTCAGCGCCGGAAGCGAGAGATCGAGAAGCGGCATCGTGGCTTCGGGCGGAAGCGCCGCAACGGCGGAACGGAGCTTCAGGGTCTCTTCGCGCAGCGCCTGATCGTCGGCCATCAAGCCGAGCTGCTTGCCCGCCGTCTCCTCGTCCTTGGCGAGAAGCAGGGCGCAGACCACGGCGCGGGCGCTCGCCGGCTCGTGCGCCGCTTCGAGAAGAGCCGGCGGAATCGCTTCCCGGAGCTTGCGGGCGTAGAGCATGTGCTTCTCGCTCGGCTGCCCTACGCTCGCCGCGAACGCCGCGGCGCTGGTCGGGGACGTCCCCGTCTGGCGCGCCTCCGCCATCGCCCCCGCCGCGATCACCGCCATCCTCCGTCCCATTCCGGTCAACGCCCCGGCGCGCTCCTCGGCGCTCATCTCCGGCGGCACGCCCGCTCCGCCTCCCTCGCTCGGCCATTCGACCTTGGGAAAGGTTCCGTCGAAGTCGGGCTCGAGCTCCTTGATCCGGTCGATCAGGGGCGGGTGGGTGTCGAACCAGGAGAACCACGAGCGCGGCACGCCGTCGCCGAAGAACATGTGGCTCGCCTGCTCGGCGTTGGGGTTGAGCAAGCGCGAGCCGTAGCTCAAGCCGCCGATCTTCTTCAAGGCGCTCGCCAAGCCCAGCGGATTGCGGGTGAACTGCACCGAAGAAGCATCGGCGAGCGACTCGCGCTGGCGGGCCACCGCCGACTTGATCAGCTTGCCGAAGAAGACGCCGATATAGCCGATGACGAGGAGAGCAATGCCGAAGAGAAGGATGGCGCCGCCGCTCCCCCGCCGATCGCGCGGGGCGCCGACGCTCGACCAGGCGCCGGCTCGCAGCACGAAGTAGCCGATCAGACCGAGCACCAGGATCCCCTGGAGGATGCCGATCAAACGCAGGTTGAGGTGCATGTCGCCGTTCAAGATGTGGCTGAACTCATGCCCCAGAACGCCCTGCAGCTCGTCGCGGTTCAAGAGCACGACGGCTCCCTTGGTCACCGCGATCACCGCGTCGTTGCGGTGGAGGCCGGCGGCAAAGGCGTTGATGCCGCGCTCGCGGTCGAGGATGTAGACGGTGGGAACCCGCACCCCGGAAGCGAGCGCCATCTCCTCGACCACGTTCAGCAGCTGGCGCTCCTTCGGATCCTTGGTGTTGGGATCGACCGGACGGCCGCCGACGAGCTCGGCCACCGCCGCGCCGCCGCGGGAGAGCGCCATGGTCTTGTAGGCGGTGCCCGAGGCCATGACCGCCAGGGTCAGGAGCGTCACGCCGAGCGTCGCCTCGGGCGGCAACGGCCAATGCCAATTCGGATTCTGCCGATGAAAAGCGGCGCGCTCCATGCTCGAGCGTTGGGTAGTGAGGTAGCCGCCGAAGATCACGGCGACCGCGAGATTGACCGCGAGCACCACCCCGAGGACGCCCAGAATATAGAGGACGACCAGCCGATGGGTGGCTTGATGCGCGCGTTCCTCGCGCTCGAAGAAGTCCATCTAGGCTACGGCTAGCTCGTGAAGGAGACCTTGACCGCTTCGCGCTCCTCGGGCTTTTCGACCTCGAAGAGCTGCGCCTCGGTAAACCCCATCGAGTTGGCGATGATCACGTTGGGGAAGGTCTCGCGGCCCGTGTTGTAGGTCATCACCGCGTCGTTGTACGCCTGGCGCGAGAAGGCCACCTTGTTCTCGGTCGAGGTCAGCTCTTCCATCAGCTGCTGCATGGTCTCGTTGGCCTTCAAGTTAGGGTAGGACTCGGCCAGCGCGAAGAGCCGTCCGAGGGCGCCGGTGAGCTGACCCTCGGCCCCCGCGATCCCCTTCATCGCCTCCGGATCGCCGGGGTTCTGGCTCGCCTTGCCGGCGGCCGACACCGCCTGATTGCGCGCCTGGATCACCGCCTCCAAGGTCTGGCGCTCGTGCGCCATGTAGCCCTTGGCGGTCTCGACCAGGTTGGGAATCAAGTCGTAGCGGCGCTTGAGCTGGACGTCGATCTGAGCGTAGGCGTTCTTGTAGCGGTTGCGCAGCGCCACCAGGCGGTTGTAGATGCCAACCAGCCAGGCGATCACCGCGATGATAATGACGAGAAGGACGATCGATGCGATCATTCGAGTCTCCTTTCGGCCGTCAACAGCCTATCCGCAG
>JBJKRB010000180.1:0-2611 GCA_046704885.1 Thermoanaerobaculia bacterium
CGCACCCAGGTCGAGCGCGCGTTGCTCGACTGGTTGGCGCCGACCCACACGATGTCCTTCTTGTCCAGCACCTCGACGAGATCGGAGGACGAGATCCCTCCGCGCCGCGAGGGGCTGACCCAGACCAGGAGAGCCGCGGGCTTCCCGGGACGGTAGCTCTTCGGCACGACCACATCGAATGTCTCCTTCGCCAGGTTGTAGCTGGGACCGTCCGTCCCCGTCCCCTTGAGCTCCGAGACCTTGCGGTCGTAGCGGCGGGCGAGCACCGTCAGGCTGCTAAGTGGGCTTCGCTCGGTGAAGAAGGTTGCATAGTGGCCGGTGCGGTTTGCCCGTGGTGGCTCGGGATGGATCTCTTGGGGTGATTCGTGTCCGCCGGCAGCGGGCTTCCCGGTTCCCGGGCCGACCTCGAGCTCGCTACCGACCTTCTCCGCCCCCTTGCTGGCCAGGCTCTCGAGCCATTGCCGCGCTTCCCGCCCCCGGCCGAGCTGGTTCATGAGAGTGGTGAAGAGCTCCCGCGAGCTGCGATCGGAGGGAGCAGCCAGCAGGGCACGCTTCAACGCCGTCACCGCCTCATCCGTTTTCCCCTGCATGTAGTAGGTGCGCGCGATCGAGCGCAACACCTGAGGCTTCTCGGCATCGGGAAGAATGGCGAGGGCCTTCTCGTACTGGGCCCGGGCCTCGGCGAAGCGACCCTGATCGAGAAGCAAGTTGCCGTCGTCGAGCCAGGTAAAGACGACGGAGGGCTTGCCCTCGTATTCGTTGGGCGGCACCATCTTCGCGGAGCGGAGCATCACATCGAGGTTGGGAGACGGGCCTTCGCCGGCCACCGTGACCCATCCGCTCGATGGGAGGTGGCCCTCGGCGGTAACGGTGATGCTCCACCGGCCTCCGGCGAGGCCGAGCAATGCCCAGCGGCCTTTCTTGCCGGTGGTGACGGGGGGCGGACCGCCACCGCGCGCGTCGTTCTGGTCCAGGGTGACCCTCGCTCCCGCGATAGGCTGGCCGTCGATGTCCTTGACCGTTCCCTGGATCCGCCCCTCACCGCGCCAGGCCTGCCCCTGGGCGCCGACGGCGAGAGCAAGCGGCAGCGCCAGGGCGAGCACGGCGATGTTGCGAAGCGAGCGCATGCGGCTCAGTGGAATCTACCATTCGGAGCCCGGGCGGCCGCCGGCAAACCACCCCGTGACGGGTCCGAGCGCCCTCGGAATCGCCGGTTGCCCTATCTCGCCGCCCAGCGCAGGCGCGCCCCGGCGAGGCAGAGCGGCAGCAACAGAACGAGGAAAGTGATGTGGTACCAGAGCGGCATCAGATGCCAGTACTGGATCTGGAAGAAGATGCCCACCGCGAGGAGCGCGAGCCCAAGGATGACGATCACGCCGTAGCCCACCTTTCCCCGGATCGCGGCGGCGAGATAGCCGGCGATGAGCGAGATGATGAGGCTTCCGGCGAGGAGAAAGAGGAGCGGTCTTGCTTCCACGATCGCCTGGCTCGGGTCGGCAGGAACGAGCCCGGCGTCTTTGAGCGCCAGGTTGAGGATCAGCCACAAGGCCGACCAGACGATAAAGCCCACGACGACGGCCATAGTCTGTCTCATTGCATCCCCTCCCTTGATCGACGGTGGCTTCGAGCTTCTTTCGCCAACGTCAATGTGGGCCGCCCATCCGGTCTCAGACTGCCCGCTCATTCCGTTCCAATACCTGTCGGGCAAGCTAGCACGCGTCAGCGAGGGCGTCAACGAGCCCAGGATCGATCGGACGCCAGGCGAGAGACCGGCAGGGCCTAGGGGTGGCGGTAAATCTCGCGGGGGTGGGCGACTTTGACGACCACGATGATTAGAGCCCGATCCTCTATCTCATAGAGGATGCGATAGATGCCTTGTCGAATTCGATAGCGCTCGGAGGTCGAGAGCTTCTCGCATCCTGGTGGACGTGGGTCGCTTCCGAGCTTGCGGATGCGAGCGAGAATCCTCTTGACGTCGGCGTTGGGAATGCGCCGGAGATCCTTGGCGACGGACCTCTTGAAGCAAACCTCAGAGCTTGCCATGGGCCTCGAGGTCGTCGAGGAGCGCCTCGTAAGACACGGTGGGCTCGGCGATCCGATCCGCGAAGGCGGCGAGGTCCTCCCGATCTTCTCGCAGGGTCTGGCGGACAGCCTCGTTGACCAGATCCGAAACGGAGCGGCGAGCGAAGGCGGACTTCACCTTGAGAGCGTGGTGGATCTCGGGCTCGAAGTAGATCGTGGCACGTACGGCGTCCGACATGGTCTATACCTCCGGCTCCTACTCTAGCGCGATAGCGTTATGACGTCAAAACGTTACCGGTGGGGGCGCCCGGGGCCGGGGTGGCCGGCCTTCTTACCGGGATGGGGTATGCTCCTTGAGAACCTGGACAACGAATCAACGTAGCGCTTTCGAAGGGGCGAGGAATGCAATGGCGAAACTGAGCGTCCGATCGATCGGGATCTCGATCGACGGTTACGGCGCCGGCCCGGACCAGGATCGCGAGCATCCTCTTGGGGTCCGAGGCGAGGAGCTCATGGAGTGGTTCTTTCACACGCGGGCTTGGCGCAAGATGCAGGGAGAGGAGGGCGGAGAAACCGGGATCGACAACGA
>JBJKRB010000181.1:0-43495 GCA_046704885.1 Thermoanaerobaculia bacterium
CGAGCTCTTGAGCCAGGCAGAGCGAGGCTCGCGGCTCGGCGCCGTGATCGAGCGCGCCGGGACGCCGTGGGTAGTGCTGGAGCTCTTGATGGCCGACCTAGCGAGCCACGAACGCGGCGAAGTAGCCGGTCGCCTGGGATTCAGCGGTCACCAGAAGGAGAAGCTCGCCGCGGGCGGCCAGGCCGTTCAAATCGCGGCGGATCTTCTCGCCAGTGGAAGTGCCCCACCACACGAGGTCTGCGAATTCTTGAATCGCGTTGAAGATGCGGGCCTCGCGCTTCTATGGTTGTCCTGCGGGGGGCGAGGGCGAGAACGCCTCGAGTGGTATTTGAGCTCGGGCCGAGACCTTCAGCTCGGGATCGGAGGCGCCGATCTCTTGGCCCATGGCGTCGAATCGGGTCCGATCGTGGGCGAGGCGCTGAGCGCTACCCGTCGGGCGCGCCTCGACGGTCAGCTCGAGGCTGCGAGGGAGTTGGAATTCGCCCTCGAGTTCGCGCGCCGCAGATCGCGGGAAGCAGGAGGTCGGCGCAGTGGTCCCTAAGACCCCCATCATCCTGGCGGTCCTGGCTCTCAGCCTCACTGCTGCGTTGCCGGCTCACGCATCCGATCCGCGTTCGACCGTTCTCTTCGATCTCGACTGCGCGAGCTCACTGGGGCGGAGAGACTTGACCTTGTTCGCCAACGGGACGATACGGCTGGTCGAGGGGCTCAAGGGGGAAGAGAAGATGCGCCTGGGAGAGCTCGATCCCAATCATCTCGAGGGATTTCGCAATCGCTTGGCGGCGGTCGATTTGACGGACGCTGAGAGCATGGGCGGCGCGATCACCGGACGCTGGGTGGAGAAGTGCGATCTTTCCGTCCGGCGTAAAGGCACTCTGCGGCAATTCCACTTCGGCCGCTATGACACGCTCTCCTTGCCGCTCGAGCAGTTGAATCTGATCGCCAAAGACCTCGCGGAGCAGGTGCCTCCCGAGGAGAACGAGCACCACCTTCCGGTGGGCTACAAGCCGAAAATGGGAGATGTTCTGGAGCGGGTCGACGGGCATCGATTCGAGGTGGTCGGTTTTACCTCCGACGGCAAGGGGGTGGAGCTCGAGGGAGAGACCGACCCGCTCACCCTCTACCTCACGGTCGATGCGCTGCGCGAGCGCTTCATATCTCTGGTCTCTCGACGACCCGATAACTAATCCGCATGGGGAGAGTGAGGATCACGGGAGGAGCGCTTCGCGGCCGTCAGATACGGGTCCCGGAAGGCTCCCGTCCGAGTTCCAGCCGGGTGAGAGAGGCGCTTTTCTCGATCTGGAATGAGCGTCTCCGGGGCTGCCGATTTCTCGATCTGTTTGCCGGCAGCGGAGCGGTCGGGATCGAGGCTCTCAGCCGTGGAGCGGAGTTTGCGCTCTTGATCGAGGGCAACTCCCGGAGATTCCGCGCTCTCGTCGATAATTTGAAGGATCTCGACTTAGGGAACCGTTGCGAGGCCCGTCAGCTGGAATTGCCACGCGAGTTGGGTAGACTCCCCACCGGGTACCTCGGTTCCTTCGACCTCATCTTCGCGGATCCTCCGTACGCGTTTAAAGCGATCCCAAAGCTGGTCGATCGATGCGATGGGCTGCTCGCGCCCGGCGGCGAGATCGCGGTGGAGCATGCGCGGCGGGGCTCGTTCCTCACCGAGGACGCCGTTTTCGCCACGGTTGACGAGCGAACCTATGGTGAAAGCGCGGTGACCTTCTTCCGGCGCCTTCCCACGCCCCGACCGACGAGCACGAGCTGTTAGAATCCTCGGCATCCATGGGCCCGTATCCGCAGACCCTCACGCTCACCGATGGCGACTTGAGCTTCGCCACGGATCTCTATCAGCTCACCATGGCGGCCGCCTACCATGCACAGGGCGAGTTGCCCTCCGCGACCTTCGAGCTCACCGTGCGCCGGATGCCGAGGAACCGGAGCTTTATGGTGTTCGCGGGTCTCGAGCAAGTACTGGCGTCGCTTCGCGAGCTTCGCTTCGATCGAGATCAACTCGACTATCTGTCGGGCCTTCCCGCTTTTTCCAAAGTGAAGTCGAGCTTCTTCGACGCCCTTGGCCGTTTCCGGTTCCAGGGGGACCTCTGGGCGCTTCCGGAAGGGACCATTTTCTTCCCCCAGGAACCGGTCCTGCGAGTGACGGGAACCCTGCTCGAGGCGCAGCTCGTCGAGACCCTGCTTCTATCGATCATCAACTTTCAGACCACGATCGCGTCGAAAGCAGCACGCCTGCGAATCGCCGCGGGCCCCGAGCGCGGCCTGGCGGAGTTCGGCAGCCGGCGCGCTCACGGGCCGGCCGCCGCGACTTGGGTTGCTCGCGCCGCCTACCTGGCCGGCTTCGACTCGACCTCGAATCTTTTTGCCGGGCAGAGGCTGGGAATTCCGGTTGTCGGCACCATGGCCCACAGCTTCGTTCTCTCGCGCAAAGATGAAGCGACGGCATTCGCGGAGTATTTGGACCTCTTCCCCGACCATGCCATTCAACTGGTCGACACCTTCGATACCTTGGAGGGGGTCCGTCGCGCTATCTCTCTGAATCGTCCCTTCTTCGGAGTCCGTCTGGATAGCGGCGACCTCTCGACGCTTTCCAAGGAAGTGAGGAGAATGCTCGACGAGTCCGGCCACGAGCAAGCCAAGATCTTTGCCTCAGGGGATCTCCAGGAACGACGCATCGCCGAGCTCTTGGCCGAGGGGGCGCCGATCGACTCATTCGGCATCGGCACGGAGCTCGCGACGTCGGCGGATGCTCCCGCCCTCTCCGGCATCTACAAGCTGGTCGAGGTCGAGCGTGGCGGCTCGAGCGTGCCAACCTGGAAGGCAAGCGTGAGCAAATCCACGTTTCCCGGTGTCAAGCAGATTCTGCGCACCTTCGCAGACGGAGTCATGCAGGGAGACCGAGTCGTCCTTGCTGCCTCTGCAAAGGCCAAGAGTCGAGAAACGGCTTTGCTGCGTCCGATGGTGCAAGGCGGCACCCTGGTGGTACGGGACAGCCTCGAGGCTGCGCGCGCGCGCTGCATTGAAGCTCTCGACCTTCTACCGGCCGCACTGCGTGGTCTCGACTCCTCTTTGCAGGAGCCCTCAGCTTGGGTGACGATCTCGCAGGAGATCGAGGAGCTTCGAGAGCGCCCTAGGCTTGCGACTGTTGCTGATTGAGATAGAAGGCCAGGGCTTCAAGCTGAATTCGCAGATCAACATCCCTCGTCGTGACTCCAGGAGCAAGCGCGAGAGGGCAAGGGGCGAAGTTCAAGACCGCACGGATTCCCGCTGACACCAGCGCGTCATAGTTGATTTGCGCGACCTCTGGGGGCACCGCAAGGACCCCGATCTCGGCCTTGGTGCGGTGCACAATCGACTCGAGGCGGCTGGCTCTCTCGATCGTGACGTTGCCGACTCGACGCCCGATCTTGGAGGGATCGTGATCGACGGCCGCCACCACCTCGAAGGCTCCGTGGTTGAACTCCAGATAGCGTGCGAAGGCGTTACCGAGGTTGCCCATTCCAACGATGATCAAGGGGTGAATGCGATCGAGCCCGAGGACGGTGGAGAGGTGCGCGGTCAATGGCTCGACCTCGTAGCCGACGCCGCGGATGCCGAAGGCTCCGAATTGGGCAAGATCCTTGCGAATCTGCGCCGCGGACAGGCGAAAGCGAAGCGCGAGCTCGTCCGACGAGATCCGCTCGATCCCTTCTTCCTGCAGCTGGCGCAGTGATCGCAAGTAGACCGATAGACGGTTGAGCGTCAGGGGAGAGACCTCACCCGAATTCCCCATGCCGCAGCCTTGGACCTAGTGCCCTGGCAGGCCGGGGATCGAGGTGAGGAGCCAGGCGACGAATCGGGCCGGCCAGAGGCCGATGATGAGAGTTCCTGCAACGGCGAGCAGAGCGGCGAGACGTCCCCATCCGTCGATCAACAGACCGCTCGGCTCGCGGGTCTCCTCCTTCATGTAGAGCGCGTAAACGACTCTCAGATAGTAGAAGACGCCGATCAGGCTGGTTGCCACGCCGACGACCGCCAGCCAAGTATTCCCATGGCTGACGGCGTGAAGGAAGACGAGATACTTGCCGAAGAAACCTAGCGTCGGCGGAATGCCTCCCAACGAGAGCATCAAAATAGCGAGACAGACTCCGAGGAATGGGTAGCGATAGCCCCATCCAGAGAGATCACTGATCAGGTGCTGTTCTCCGGGTCGCGCGTAGAGCATTGCGACCACCGCGAACGCTCCGGCGTTCATGAAGGCGTAAGCCAGAAGGTATACGATCACCGGGCGCCAGGAAGAAGCGTCGAGGGTAACCAATGGAATCAGCAGATAGCCCATGTGAGCGATGCCGGAATAGGCCAGCATGCGCTTGATATCGCGTTGCACAAGGGCCATCAGATTGCCGCCGACCATCGACAGCACGGAGAGAAGGGCCACGAGCTCCGACCATCGCCCTCCCATTGCTCCCGATCCGAGGACCAGATCGAGAACCCGGATCAATACCACTGCGCTCGCCGCCTTGGGCGCTACCGACAAGAAGGCAACGAAGGGCGAGGGTGCCCCCTGGTAGGTGTCGGGCGACCAGGCGTGAAACGGCACGATGCTCATCTTGAAGCCAAAACCGGCCACCAGCAGGACTACGGCAAGGGCGACGAGCCCGTGCGAACCGCCGCTCGTTCCCAGTGCGGTCTTGAGGTCGGCAAGCCGGGTCGATCCAGTGACTCCGTAGAGCAGGGCGATGCCATAGAGAATGAAGGCGCTGACGAATGCCCCCATGAGGAAGTACTTGAGGCCGGCCTCGGTCGAGAGAGCGATGCGGCGATGGTACGCGGCGAGAGCGTAGAGGCAGACCGAGAGAAGCTCGAGGGCGAGAAAGATCGTCAACAGCTCCGTGGCGCGGCTCATCAGAAGCAGTCCCACGACGCACCACAGAATCAGCGCGGGGTACTCCCCCGAGAGGAGACGTTCGCGCTTGAGGTATCCCTGCGATGCGAGCAACGCGATCAGGGCCGAGATCAGGATGACCTCACCGATCGCGTGCGTGATCGGCCGGCTTTCGAGGATTCCTCCGAAGCTGGTGCCGTAGGGGGTGAGGTAGATGAGCCACCCGGCGAACAGCACGGCCAATGCGGCGAGAGGAGTGGCGGCACGCCGGAAACCCTTGAAGAAGGCGTCGAGCAGTAGCAGCACGACACCCGCCACGGTCAGCAAGACCTCGGGATAGATCGAAGCGAGATCGTTCACGTGGTGGATCACTCCGGTCATTGCCCGTCTCCCCGTTGCGCGATGCGCGTGCCTGGTTCAGGCAATGCCGGAATGGCAAGCGGCGCCACGAGCGATTTTGGAAGCAGCCGGGCTTGATGGGCCGCGGCGGGCTCGGTAGCGACCCGTCGGTGATAGAAGTTGAGCAGGCTCGTAATGCTGTCCTCGCTGGGACGGAGGAAGACTCCTGGCGCAACGCCAATCGCGAGCATCAGCAGGCATAGCGGAATCATGATGATGATCTCGCGCAAGGAAAGGTCGTGCAGTCCCTTGTTCTCTTCCTTGGTGATTGGTCCCCACAACGTCTTGAGGAGGAGCTTGAGCAGATAGACCGCGGCCAGGACCACGCCGAAGGTAGCGAGAATCGCGGGGACGATCAATCGAGCCTGGTACGTACCGGCCAGAATCATGAACTCTCCCACGAACCCGTTGAGCAAAGGGAGCCCGACGGAAGCGAGAGCGGAGAACACGAGGAAGAAGGCGAACCAAGGCATCACCTTGGCGAGGCCGCCGAACTCCGCGAACTCCTTGGTATGCCGTCGATCGTAGATCATGCCTACGAGCAGGAAAAGGGCTCCAGTCGAGAGTCCGTGGTTGACCATCTGGATGAGCGATCCCTGCCAGGCGATGGAATCGAAAGCGAGAAGGCCGAGCATCACGAAACCCAGGTGGGCAACGGACGAATAGGCCACCAGCTTCTTCATATCGGTCTGGACCCAGGAAACGAGGGCCCCGTAGAGGATCCCGATCACCGCCAGCGTGATGAGCAGGGGCTGAGCCTTCTGGGCCGCATGGGGGAACATGGGCAGCGCGAAGCGCAGGAAGCCGTACGTACCCAGCTTGAGGAGGACGCCGGCAAGGATGACCGAGCCTCCGGTTGGGGCCTCGAAGTGGGCGTCCGGGAGCCAGGTGTGCAGCGGAAACATCGGCACCTTGATGGCGAAGGCGAGAGCAAACGCGGCAAAGAGCCAGAGCTGCTGATGGAGAGGAAGATTCAAGCGTAGGAGGTCGGCGTACGCGAACGACCAATGGCCCGCGGTTGCGTGGAAGGTCCATGCAAGCCATAGGATGGCGAGGAGCATCAGGAGGCTGCCGGTCATCGTGAAGAGGAAGAACTTGACGGCGGCATAGATTCGCCGTTCTCCACCCCAGACCCCGATGATGAGATACATCGGAACCAGCATGAGCTCCCAAAAGACGTAGAAGAGGAACATGTCGAAGGCCAAGAAGGCCCCGAGCATTCCGGTGGTGAGAAGCAGGAGGGCGATCGCGTAGCCCTTCCAGTGCTTGGTGATGTCGCGCCACGAGCCGAGGATCACCAGGGGGAGTAGGAAGGTCGTGAGCAGCACCAGCGGCATCGAGATCCCGTCGATCCCCAGGTCGTAAAAGATTCCGTAGCTAGGTATCCACCCGATCCGAGCCCCCGTCGTTCCGAGATCGCGCAGGGCCTGGAAGTGGCCGCCCGGAAGCATGTGGCTAGCGACGAAGTAGATTGCCAGTCCGAGCTCGACAAGCGATACGAGCAGGGCATAGACCTTGATCGCGCGCGTCGACTCGCGGCGCGCGAAGAGCAAGGGTATACAGGCGATGGCCGGGAAGAAGACCAGACGGGTCAGAGTGCTCGAGCTCAGCAGTGCCAAGAATGTATGCATGGGCTAGGACACCATCCACCAGAAGAGGAGAAGGACGCCGACGAAGAAGTACAGGGCATAGTTTCTGAGGTTACCCGTGGTCGAGAACCTCGTGACGTCTCCGGTGAGCTCGGCGAAGAACGCTGGTACGTGAACCGAGCCGTCGATCACAATGCTGTCGATGCCCTTCCACAGGAAGCGGGCGATCCGGGCGAGCGGCTTGACTACGAAGCGCGAGTAGGCTTCGTCAACGTAGTACTTGTTGACCAGGATGCGATGAATCCGCGGGAAGCGCTGGGCCCAGGCCTCGCCCCCTGCCAGGTTCTGCTCGCCGGCGTAGTAGCGCCACGCGATGAGGATTCCGAGCAGACCGAGGATGGTCGAGAACGCCATCAATAGAAGCTCGATGGCTACGCTGCCGTGATGCTCGGCTCCCGCTGTGGAGAGATGGGCGGCGATCGGCGCGAGGAAATGGTCGAAGACGTTGTGATCCCAGTCGCCGAGGCGGGGAAGACCGATCCAACCGGCTCCGAAGGCCCCTGCGGCGAGGACGATGAGCGGAATCGTCATCACCGCGGGAGATTCGTGCAGGTGATGCTTTTCCTCGTCGTTTCCCCGGAAGCTGCCATGGAAGGTCATGTAGAACAGACGGAACATGTATAGGGCGGTGAGACCCGCGGTGAACACCCCGATGCACCACAGTAGCTTGTGATCCTGGTACGCGGCGCCCAGGATCTCGTCCTTGCTGAAGAAGCCCGAGAAGCCCGGAACGCCCGAGATCGCCAAAGTGGCGATCAGGAACGTCCAATAGGTGATCGGAACCGCCTTGCGTAGCCCCCCCATTCTCCGCATGTCCTGCTCGCCGCTCATCGCGTGGATCACCGATCCCGAGCCCAGGAAGAGGAGGGCCTTGAAGAAGGCGTGCGTCCCGAGATGGAAGATCGCGGCCGAGTAGGCCCCAACCCCGGCGCCCAGGAACATGTAGCCGAGCTGGGAGATCGTGGAGTAGGCGAGGACTTTCTTGATGTCGGTCTGGGCAATGGCGATCGTGGCGGCGAACAGGGCGGTGATCGCGCCAACGATCGCGATCAGCTCCGAGGTGCCGGGAGCGAGTTGATAGAGCGCGTTGGAGCGCACCACCATGTAGACGCCAGCCGTGACCATGGTGGCCGCGTGGATGAGGGCGGAGACCGGCGTCGGGCCGGCCATGGCATCGGGAAGCCAGACGTAAAGGGGGATCTGAGCGCTCTTCCCCATTGCCCCGATGAAGAGGCACAAGGTCACGAAAGTGACGAAGGTCATGCCCAGGAGGTAATGGCCTTGGACCGCGGCGGGGTGGGCCACGACGCTGGCAAAGATGTCCCGGTAGTTGAAAGTCCCGAAATGAGAGAAGATGGCGAACATTCCGATCAGGAAGGCGAAGTCCCCGATTCGGTTGACGATGAACGCCTTGCGGCCGGCCTGCGGCGGGAAGCTCTGATCATAGTAGTAGCCGATGAGCAGGTAGGAGCAGAGGCCCACTCCCTCCCAGCCCATGAACATGATCAAGTAGTTGTTCCCGAGAATGAGGAGCAGCATCGCTCCCATGAAGAGATTGAGGTAAGCGAAGTACCTCTGATACCCCTCCTCATGTTCCATGTAACCGACGGAATAGAGGTGGATGAAGAATCCGACGAAGGTAACGACGAAGAGCATGACCGCCGAAAGAGGATCGAGAAGAAACGCAAAATCGATCTTGAAGGGCGGTAGGGTCCAGGAGTAGGCGACCTGCTGGATCGCCTGTGGCGCAAGGGTCGTCGCATAGCGCCAGATCGCGGCGAGCGCGAGGACTAGAGAGAGTCCGGGAGCGAGGATCGCGACCGTTGTCGTGACACTACGCGGAACCCGGGGGCCCAGGAGACCATTGACCGCGGCCCCGAGGAAGGGCAGCAAGGCGATCAGCCAAAGGAGGTGGGTCGCGTTCATAGAGGGTTACCAGCGCATAAGGTTCATACGGTTGACGTCGATGGTGCGACGATTTCTGTAGATGGCGATGAACAGAGCGAGCCCGACGGCGGCCTCGGCAGCCGCTACGGCGAGGACGAAGAAGACGATCAGCTTTCCATGGTACGCGGCCGACAGGTGTAGCTGTCCGAATCGTGTCGCCGCGGTGCGCGCAAATGCAACCAGGGAAAGGTTGACCGAGTTGAGCATGAGCTCGATCGACAAGAAGATGGTGATCCCGTTGCGCCGTGTCAGGGCGCCGATCGTGCCGAGCGCGAACAGGATCGCCGAGAGGATCAGAAACCAGGAAACAGGAACGGTCATCGGGACTCCTCCGATTCCTCATCCGCTGAAGGCCGCCGCGCCAGCACCGTGGCCGCAACCACGGCGGCCAGGAGCAACAAGCCGACGATCTCGAAGGGGAGCAGATCCGTGGTGAAGAGCTGGCGGGCGAGTGGGACGAGATCGACGTACTGACGCGAGAGGGGCACGGCGTGCGCGGCCACATGCGTAGTGGCATAGAGCAAGATCACGGACGCTGCGAGCAGGATGGCGCCTACGATCGCTACCCAGCGCTGGATGCTGTGACCCGGAGAGGCCGATTCTCTGCCCACGTTGAGCAACATGATGACGAAGAGAAACAGGACGAGGATCGCACCCGTGTAGACGAGGACTTGCAGTGCGGCCAAGAGCGGCGAGCCCGCCAGCACGAACAGCACGGCCAGCGAGAAGAGGGTTACGACCAGGCTCAGAACGGAAAACACCGGGTTGCGGTGAGCGATGACCACGACAGCGGAGCCGATGGCCAGCAGAGCGAAGATCGTGAAGACCGCAAGCTCCATTACAGCCACCCTCCAATCGTCATGGCCGCGACGAGCACCAGATTGAGAATCGCGAGGGGCAAAAGAAGCTTCCACCCGATTCGTAGCAGCTGATCGAAGCGAAATCTCGGGAACGTCCAGCGCACCCAGACGAAGATGCACAGAAGGACCGCCATCTTGGCGACCAGGATCGCCAATCCCTCGATAGCCACCCACCACCAGGGCCCGGTGAACGCCACGCCAGGGAGGCTCCAGCCGCCGAGGAACAGGGTCGCGGCGAGGGCCGAAAGGCTCGCCATCGACATGTACTCCCCCATGAAGAAGAGGGCAAACTTCATGGAGCTGTACTCGACGTGGTAACCGGCTACCAGCTCCGACTCGGCTTCGGGTAGATCGAAGGGCAGCCGGTTGGTTTCCGCGAAGGCGGCGACGAGAAAGACCACGAACCCGATGATCTGGGGAAAGACGTTCCAGTGGGGAAGAAAGCCGAGCCAGGTTCCGTGGTGTTGGTACGCGACAACCTGATCGAGGCGAAACGAGTGAACCGGCATGAGCACCGCGACCACCGAAAGGGTGAGGGCGAGCTCGTAGCTGATCATCTGCGACGAGGCGCGGACCGCTCCCATGAGCGAGTACTTGTTGTTCGCGCTATAGCCGGCCATCACCAGCGAATAGACCCCCAGGCTGGCCAAGGCCAGGAGGAGGAGAACGCCGGTGTCCGCCGTCGTCACCACGAGATTCACCGTGTGACCATGGAGCGTCACCGGTGGCCCAAAGGGGAGAACGACGTAGGTCGTAAGGGCGGGAATCAGCGCGAGCAGGGGAGCGAGGAGGTAGAGAGTGCGATCCACCTGGCTGGGGATCACGTCCTCCTTGAAGATGAATTTGGCCGCATCCGCCAGCGCCTGGAAGAGCCCCAGCGGACCCACGCGATTCGGGCCCGGCCGGTCCTGGATCAGGGCGCTTCCGCGGCGCTCGACCCAAACCATGATCGGTGTAACGTTGAGCAAGACGGCGATCCAGACAACCATCTTGACCAATGTTGCCCAGAATTCGAAGCTCAAGATCGAAACCCTCCCGACTGAATCTCTCTCTTCGGAGCTGGAAGCAAGGCCGGCTCTGCATCCCTGCTTCGTCGTCTATGGTTCATCTAGCCACCCCCCGGCGCTATCGATCTTTCCTCTAATCCTCGGAAACCCCAGCGGCGACCAGCTCTTCGTCGAGGACGATCCCGGTGGCGGGAATGCTCTCGAAGCTGAGATCGGCTAGTTGGGGTATCTCCTCCGCCATGCGATTGAATACGTGTTCGGTCTCTGAGATCTCGCCCCACTTCTCATCGAACTTGCTTAACAGGCGGAGCAACACCTCGCTGGTGCTGAGCCCCTCTCCTCGCGCCGGAAAGGCTTTGTCGAAACGCTGCAGCCGGTTTTGGGAGTTGACGAAGGTGCCAGCCTTTTCGGCGTGAGTGACCACCGGAAGGGCGACATCGGCCACCTTGGCCAGTGGCGAGTCGGCCCAACCGAGAACCACCAGGAAGCGAGCTTTGCGCAGGCGCGCTACGGTCTCGAGGTCGTACGCCCCGGCGCCGAACGAGCTGTCAGCGACAAACAGGACGGAGCACCCCGCCGCACCATCGCCTTCGAGGAGCTCTCGGTGGCCCAGCGAATCTTCCGAGGGCACGAGGCCGGCGAGCTCGGCGCCGCGGCGGTTGGGAGCCGCTTCCGAACCCCGCACTCCACCGCCTGGATTGGGCACGAAGCGCTCGGGTCCGGCATCGACCGCAACCGAGCGGTGCGGTGAACCGACAGCGTCGGCCAGCCGAGCCAGCAGGAATGCCTCCTCGGTGGTGAGAAAACCGGAGCCCAAGAACGCGGTCGCTCCGGCCTCGTGTCGGCCGGTCAGATAACGGTGGGTGGACTCCAGCGCCTCGCCCCAGCCGCAGACGGTAGCCTCTCCTCCCTGGGGCCCCTTGACTCGTGGCGCCGACAGACGCTCCTGTTGGTTGTAACGCTCGAAGCTGGCCCGACCGAAATCGCACATCCAGTAGTCGTTCACTTCGGGGTTCAGGCGCGGCTTGTAGCGCTTGATCTGCCCCTTGCGATGCTCGAGCGAAATGTTGCAGCCGGCATCGCAGCCGGTACAGATCGAAGGCTTCTTGTCGAGGTACCAGACGCGCTCGGCAAAGCGAAACTTGCTAGATGTAAGTGCTCCCACCGGGCATAGGTCCACGACACAGGTGGAGAGCGGATTGTCCAGCTCCTTTCCGGGGAACGCCCCGATCTCGGTTCGCCAGCCGCGCTTGATGAAACCCAGCTCGCTGGTCTGCGAGATCTCCTCGGTGAACCGGATGCACCGCGTGCAATGAATGCAGCGGTTCATGTTCAAAAGCACGGTCGGCCCTAGAGGGATCCGCTGACGGCTCGGATACGTTCGCTTCTCCTCGTAGCGAAAGCGCGAGAATGCCTGCCCGTGCTTAAACGAATAGTCCTGAAGCCCGCACTCGCCGGACTGGTCACAGATCGGACAGTCGAGCGGGTGATTGATCAACAGGAACTCCATGATGCCCTCTTGCGCGGCCTTGACCTCGGGGTCGTCAACCTTGACAACCATGCCGTCGCGAGTGATCTGGGTAGTGCAGGCCGTCTGCAGCTTGCCCATCCCCTCGATCTTGACCAAGCACATGCGGCACTGCCCGACCACGCGCAGCCGCGGGTGGTAGCAGTAGTGGGGGATCTGCACTCCGACCCGTTGCCCGGCGTCGATCAGATTCGTCCCCGACTCGACTTCGATGGTTCGCCCGTCGATCGTTACTTTCGGCATTAGTGACTCACATCCTGGTTGAAGTACGGCTGAGGTGGAAGCGGGCAACGACCTAGCCTTACGTGTTCCTCCACCTCTTCGCGAAAATTGGTGACCACGGACCGGGCGGGGCCTACCGCAGCGTCCGCCAGGGCGCAGAGAGCGGTGCCCGACATATTCGTTGTCATCCGAAGGATGAGCTCGGGGTCGGCCTCGACCGCCTCGCCCCGTTCGATGCGCCGGAGCACGATCTGCAGCCAGTTCGTCCCTTCTCGGCAGGGGCTGCACTGGCCGCAGGACTCGTGGGCAAAGAACTCCGCCAGCCGTAGTCCCGCGCGGACCACGCAAGTCGTCTCGTCGAGGATCATGACTGCGGCGGATCCAAGCATGCTGCCGGCCTTGGCGAGAGTATCGAAGTCGAGAGCGAGACCGCTTTGACTCGCCGGCAGCATCGCCGCCGAGGCTCCGCCAGGGATGTAGGCCTTGAGCTTGCGGCCTTTGTACATTCCGCCCGCGCCCTCGATAAGCTGGTCGAGCGTAACTCCGATTGGATACTCGTAGGTTCCGGGCTTTTCCACGTGCCCGGAGAGGGCGTAGAGCTTGGGACCAGTGTTGCGCTCGTCCGTGCCGATCGCGGCGAACCACTCCGCGCCGCGTTCGACGATGTGTGGGACGTTGGCTAGCGTTTCGACGTTGTTGATTACCGTAGGAGAGCCGAAGGCGCCCACGATGGCTGGAAACGGAGGCTTGGGCCGCGGTTGTCCTCGGCGGCCCTCGAGAGACTCCAGCATCCCGGTCTCTTCGCCGCAGATGTAGGCGCCGGCTCCACGATGTACGACCATGTCGAGCTTGAAGCCCGATCCCAGCACGCTGTCGCCCAGAACTCCCTCTCGGTACGCGTCCTCAATGGCGGCTTCAAGTACGCTCGCCGCATAGGCGTATTCAGCGCGAATATAGATGTAGCAGCTGGCGGCGCCCACGGCGTAGCAACATAACGCGCAACCCTCGATCAGTTGGTGCGGATCGTTTTCCATCAGGAGGCGATCCTTGAAGGTCCCGGGTTCGGATTCGTCGGCGTTGCAGACCAGGTACTTGGGCCCTTGATGATCGCTCGGAATGAAGCTCCACTTCTTTCCGGTGGGGAAGCCCGCACCGCCGCGGCCGCGCAGCCCCGACTTGATCACCATGTCCGTGATCTCGGCCGGGTCCATCTTGAGCCCCTTGGCTAGGGACTGATAGCCGCCTCGGTCCCGATACCCCTTTACGGTTCTCACCTCGGGGTGCCCTACGTTGCGCGTCAGTACCGGCTCGAAGCTCATCCGTCGAGCCCTCGCACGATCTCTCGGACCTTTTCCGGCGTGAGGTTCTCGTGGTACTGATCGTCGATCATCATCATCGGCGCCGTATCGCAAGAGCCAAGACACTCGAAGTGCACGTAAGAGCATCGGCCATCGGCAGTGACCTCGCCCTCGTCGACGCCGAGCTCGTCACGCAGAGTATCCAGAAGCTCATGCGCTCCGCGGAGCTGACAAGGGAGATTGGTGCAAACGGAGATACGGTGGTTCCCAACGGGCTTGTCGTAGAAGAGATCGTAGAAGGTGACGACGCCGTAGACCTTCGTGGGCGGCAGCTCGAGAAGCTCCGCGACGGCGTTGATCACGGCTTCTGGAAGCCAGCCACCCGAATGGCGTTGGGCAATGTGCAGAGCCGGAAGCAGGAGGGCTTCGGTTGTTGGATACTTGGGGCGCAGCGACTCGATCTCGGCGATTGCCTCGGCGGGCAAGGCCGGCTCTGATCGAGCCTGGGGCTCACTCATGTTCGGACTCCTTGATCAGACCAAACCGCTGACTCGGGGTGAGGTTGAGACCACCCTTGATCCACAGGTAAGCGAAGCCGACGACAATCAGGACAACAAAGACCATGACTGCGCCGAATAGAGCCCATCCTCCCTCCTTCAGGACCAGAACCCAGGGGTAGAGAAAGGCCGCTTCGACGTCGAAGATGACGAAGTCGATGGCGATCAGAAAGAAAAGCACCGAGATGCGTTTGCGGCTGGTATCGAGGAGCGGCTCGCCCGATTCATACGGCGAGAGCTTGATCTTGCCGCCCTTCTTGGGGCCCACGAGCGCCGACAGGACGAGAATGACGAGCCCCAAACCTAGGGCGACCCCAAGGGCGAGAAGAACGGCGTAGTAGTCACTCGGCATATCGCTTTTCTCTGCGCTATCGAATCATCGGTCGGTTAACTCTCGCTCGTGAAGAATGTCACAAGCTCGTAATTTGGACAACCCTATTGGGAGCTTTTCGGCTCTGTTGCCGAATCGCAGATATGCTATAACCAGCCGCCGCCGCGTTACGCTGAACTCGGGCATCCATGAGTCAAGATCTCGTTGCCGTCATTCCCGCATTCAACTGCGGGCCGCAGATCGCTGAGGTCGTCCGGGGCCTCGAGGGTAGCGTCTCTCGCGTCATCGTGGTCGACGACGGGAGCGAGGACGATACCGCCAGTCGCGCGCGGTCAGCGGGAGCCGAGGTGGACGGCTTGCAACCAAATCGAGGCAAAGGCGTTGCGCTTCGTCATGGGATCGAGCTGGCTCTCGCAGGCAACCCTGCCGCGCTCCTCTTGCTTGACGGCGACGGGCAGCACGATCCCGCGGACGCGCCCAAGCTGATCGCGGAGTGGAAGAAGGGTGGAGCCGACCTGGTGATTGGCACGCGGATGGATGAGGCTCAGTCGATCCCGAGCGCGCGCTACTGGACGAACTATGTCGGGACGCGTGCTTTGTCTTGGATGACCGGCTTGGAGCTCTCGGACAGTCAATCCGGCTATCGCCTCCTGGATGCCGGCCTGATCCGGCGGCTTCCCCTGTCGGCCCGCGGATACGCGATCGAAACGGAGATCCTGATCAAGGCGGTCAAGCGAGGGGCACGGATCTCCTATGCCCCGATCCGAGCGATCTACGAAGGCGCCGTCAGCCACTTTCGGCCCCTGCGCGACACCTTGGGAATTTGCTTCCTAGCGATCTACTACAAGGTCTATGACGACGCCTGAGCCGGAGCTGCTACCTCTTCAAGTGAGGTCCACCAGACCCGCGCTGAGCGTCGATGTAGAGGAGTGGTACCACAACTGCTGGGTCCCCGAATACATCGATCCAGAGCGGCGACCGCACCTGGTCGAGGAGCTCGACTGGCTCCTTCCGGAGTTCCTGGCGTGGTTGGACGAGGCTGGATGCAAAGCCACCTTCTTCGTCCTCGGGGAGGTGGCCAGGAGACTGCCCGCGCGAGTTCGGGAGCTGGCGCAAGCCGGCCATGAGGTAGCGTGCCACGGCGACCACCATTTCCGCGCCGACACGCTCTCGGTCGAGGAGTTTCGCGCCGATATCGCGCGCGCAAAGTCATGCCTCGAAGATCTCCTCGGCCTTCCGATTCTCGGCTATCGCTCACCGGAGTGGTCGTTGCGCCGTCCCGGCAATCCTCGCTTGCTTGAGGTGGTGAAGGCTGGATTCACCTATGACAGCTCGCTCGCCCCGTTTCTGGGAGCCGGTCGCGTGGGGAATCCCCCTCATCCCTACACCTTGCGGTGGAACCATAGATTCGAGATTCACGAGTTTCCTCCCCTTGCCTTGAATCGCCGACTCGGCCTTCCCGCCGGAGGCTGGACCGGCCGCTTAGCGAGCGATCGCAGGTTCGATCGGGCCCTCGAGAGGGCGAGCGAGGAGGGCGGGTTGGCGGTCTGGGTGGTGCACCCGTGGGAGCTCATCGATCGCGGCCTCCCCGGAGACCTCACCGGAATTGCGCGTCTGATCCATGATCTCGGACGTCACGGATTCCACCACGTCTTTCTCCGCCGTCTGGCGGCTCATCGCTGGGACAGCATCGCGGCGGCGGCTTTGAGCAACCAGGGAGGCGTGAGTCAGGTCTAGTGACAGAGTTGGAGTGAACACCTCAATCGTCTGAGAGGATTCCGCTATGAGTGCGAACGTCGGTTCCATACTCGATGGGAAAGTGGCGCTGATCACGGGGGGTAGCGCCGGGATCGGAGGGGCGGCGGCCAAGGCCCTGGCGGCGCTCGGCGCCGAGGTCGCCATCACTTTCTTTGCCCGCGAACGTGAGGCTGAGACTCTCGCTTCGACGCTGGGTTGTCGCGCCTACCGCCTAGATCTTAGGGAGCGTTCCGCCACTCTCGAGATTGCCGCGCGGGTCGAGAGGGAGCTGGGAAAGGTCGATATCCTGGTTCACAACGCCGGCGTGATCTCGGATGCGCTGCTACCGTTCGTCAGCGAGGAGGATTGGGATCGGGTCCATGAGGTCAACCTCAAGGGCGTGTTTCACCTCACCAAGGCTTTGATCAAAGGAATGCTTGGCCGGCGCTGGGGCCGTCTGATCATGGTCAGCAGTGACAGCGCGCTTACCGGCCAGATCGGGCAGACCCACTACAGCGCGGCCAAAGCCGGCTTGATCGGTTTCACCAAGGCGCTCGCTCGCGAAGTGGCGAGCTACGACATCACCGCGAACTGTGTGGCTCCCGGCTTTATCGACACGACCATCTTGTCGGGCCTCTCCGAGGAGAAGCTCCAGGAGTACGCGAAGTTGATTCCGCTCAAGCGTATTGGGAGGCCGGAGGAGGTCGCGGCGGTGATCGCCTTTCTCGCCTCTCCGGCCGCCTCCTATGTTACCGGGCAGACGATCGGCGTCGATGGCGGCCTGGTGATGCGCTGATTCCCGTGGTACGATCCGCGCACTATGGCGCAGTTTTCGGCCTCCGACCAAAGCGAGCTAAAAGGCCGCATCCAAAAGCTGATTGTCGAGCGCTTGAAGCTCGACATCGAGCCGGATTCGATCGATCCGGCGGCTCCTCTCTTCGGTGACGGCCTCGGTCTCGACTCGATCGACGCTCTCGAGCTGGTTCTCGGCATTGAACAGGAGTTCGGGGTAAAGATCGACGACGAAGAAGTCGGGGCGCAGGCGCTTTCCTCTGTGGACGCCCTCGCCGAGTTCGTTGCCAAGAAGAAATCGGGCGACTCCTAGCGCCTTCTCCTTGCTCCCGCATCGCTTTCCCTTTCGCTTGATCGACCGCTCCTTGGGCTCGGTGCGGGTCGAGGTCGAGCTGAGTGCGAATTCTTTCCTTCTACGCGGCGAGGATCTACCGCTTTCCCTCTTGATCGAGATCGTTGCGCAGAGTGCGGCGTACCTCCTTTCGGCGGACGAGGCACAACAGGAGGTCCGACTCGCGGTCGTAGAGGAGGCGTCGCTTTCTGGGGCAGCCCGCCCGGGTGACCGGGTCGCGGTCGTGGTCGAGGTCGCGCGACGCTACGGCCGCCTGACCAAGATTCATGGCCGGCTCGAGGCGGACGGCGCCGTCGTGGGCGAAGCGACCATGATCCTCGCGGCCTGGGTGCCGGAGGAGTAGAACGGGAAGAAGAACGGTTGTGATGCGGAGCTCTGGTGCGAAAGGGGGGACTCGAACCCCCACGGCCTTGCGACCACAAGAACCTGAATCTTGCGCGTCTACCAATTCCGCCACTTTCGCGCGCGCTGATTCTAGAAAGAGACCACGGTGAAGTCAATCGAACTACCTGGAAGCTGGGAGCTGGCCCTAGACCGGCTCGAGGCGGCCGCTCTCGCCGCTGGGAAGAAGGGCGCTACGAGGCGTGATCTCGCTCGCGAGGTCCCGAAGGTGGATCTCGACAGGGCGCTCGCCGATCTCGAAAGGGAAGGGCGCATTGTCGAGTCGAAGGAGCGCTGGGTGGCTCTACGTTGGAGTGGTCTCGTGAGCGGGGTAGTGCAGGAGACGCCTCGAGGCGATGCGGTCATCCGCTCCGGGTGGTCCGGTGAGGTCGGCTATCACGTGCCGCGCCCGCGCCTGCACGGCGCCCACGCTGGCGATCGAGTGCTCGTCCGCCGGTTGCCGGGCGGACGAAGGCGGAAGGGGGCAAGACTTCCGGAAGCCAAGGTCGTCTCCGTCATCTCACCGGCCCGCCGAACCATGGTCGGCTTCTTGCGGCGCTCCGATGATCGCTGGTGGCTGGTCCCTTTCGATACCAAGATCAGTCTCGACGTGGAGATTGTTGGAGACCGGCTGGGCGCGGCGGAAGGGGAGTACGTCGTGGCGAAGATCGCCGCTCAGAGCACTGGGCCTGTCGGTCGCGTCCGTGCGACGGTCGGAGAACGCCTGGGCGACGTGGCGGAGCCGGGCGTCGATATCTCCGTCATCTTGCGGCACTTCGGAATCGAGGAACGCTTTTCCGACGAGGTCGTGGCGCAGAGTGAGAATCTTCCCGAGGACCCCGAACCGAGCGATTGGGCCGGACGTGAAGACCTGCAGCAAGAGATCGTGGTGACGATCGACGGCGCCTCGGCGCGGGACTTCGACGACGCCATCTCGGTAAAAGAGATTTCCGATGGCGGTTTCCGTCTCGGCGTCCATATCGCCGATGTCTCCCATTACGTGTACGAGGGCGGTGCTATCGACCTCGAGGCGTACCGGCGAGGGACGAGCGTCTACTTTCCGGAGCGAGCCGTTCCGATGATCCCCGAACGGCTTTCCAACGGCCTCTGTTCGCTGCGTCCGAGCGTTCCCCGTCTCACGGTGTCGGTGTTTCTCGACATCGACCGTGAAGGCGAGGTGAAGAGGAGCCGCTGCAGCCTCTCAGTGATCTCCAGCATTCGACGGCTTACCTACAGCGAGGTACGCCGAGTCCTCGAAGATCGCGAGCCCCGGGACTCGAGCCGATACGGGGAGGTTCTTCTCCTTCTGGAACGAGCGAAGTCTCTGATGGAGATCCTCAACCGCAAGCGCAAGCGCCGCGGCTCGATCGACTTCGATCTCCCCGAGGGGGACGTGATTCTCGACACGGACGGCGTCACGGTCGGCGTGCGCGCCGAAGAGCGCAACGTGGCTCACCGGATCATCGAAGAGTTCATGATCGCGGCGAATGAAGCGGTGGCCAAGAAGCTGGAGCAGTCGCAGGCGGTCGCGATGTATCGGATCCACGAAGCTCCGGATCGGCAGGATTTGGAAGAGCTGCGCAGCAGCCTTCGCCCGCTCGGGCTGGAGCTCTCCGGGAACCTGGACAACCTTCAGCCGGCGGCCCTCCAGGCAATCCTCGAACGCGTCGAGGGCCGACCTGAGGGTCCTCTGGTCAGCTCCCTGGTTCTTGCCGCTATGCGACGTGCTCAATACAGCGACCAGTGCCTCGGCCACTACGCCTTGGCGGCGCGCTACTACACGCATTTCACCTCACCAATCCGCCGCTATCCCGACCTCGTCGTCCACCGTCGCCTCAAAGCGCTTCTGGCTGGGTCCGAAGAGAGCGGCGACGAAACGGACTTGCGGGAGCGGATGCCCCTGATGGCTCAGCACTCGAGCGAGCGTGAACGTCTGGCGGAGAGAGCAGAGCGCGATCTCCTGCAATGGAAGAAAGTCCGGTTCCTTGCGAATCGCGTCGGTGAGGTCTTTCCTGGGCGGATCACCGGAGTGCAGCCGTTCGGCCTGTTTGTCCGGCTAGATGAGTATTTTGTCGACGGATTCGTGCCGGTTCGTGCCCTCACGGATGATTACTACACTTTCGAACCGGAGCGGCATCGGCTAGTGGGACGCCGCCATGGGCGGATCTTCCGGCTGGCCGATTCGGTATTCGTCAAGCTAGAGGCTATCGACAGGGTTCACCGGGGGCTCGATCTCACCGTAATCGGGCAGGAGGGTGAGGCCTAGAGGGCCTCTTGCGACGACGTTGTAGCTGCTAGACTTGCGTGCATGAAATCCCTCGCCATTCTCGTCTTGATTGCCGCTCTGCCGCTCGTCTCGTGTGGTCCTTCGAAAGAGCGGGTGGCGACCGACAAGGCGGCGATTCAGATGACTCTCGAAAAGTACCTTCCCAAGCTCGCAACCGCGTATTCGGCCGACGACCTCAAAGGCCTCAAGGGCTACGCTTCCGAAAAAGAGATCGCCTCCGTGCGCAAGCGGGTAGACGATATCGCCGAGCAAGGGCGACATCTCGTTCCGACTTTCCACAGCGTGACCATCGAGAAGATCGTGGTCTGGGGGTACGCGAACGCTTACGTGGACACGGTCGAGGTCTGGGATTTGAAGGTCTACGCGGCGGGAACGTCGACCGTTCTCTCCCAGGAGCTGGCCAAGTCGACCCGGGCTCGCTACCAGTTCAAGAAGTACGGCGGCAGCTGGCACATCCTCTTTCGCACGATCGTTCAGAATTGAACCATGAGCAGGATGCCCGTGGCGGCGATCGTCGGTCGACCCAACGTCGGGAAGTCGACGCTTTTCAACCGACTTGTCGGGCGTAGGAGGGCCATCGTCCACAATCAGCCAGGAGTCACGAGGGATCGCATCAGTGGGCGAGCCAAGCTGGATGACGATCGCGAAGCCCTCTTGATCGATACCGGTGGTCTGGTCCTCGAGGCGGATGCAATCGGTCTCAACGCCCAGGTACGGATGGCGGTAGCGGAGAGCGACGTCTTGATCCTCGTGGTCGACGGCCAGCAAGGGCTAGTCGCCGCCGACCAACAAGTCTGGGATGAGCTTCGCCGCACCGGCAAGCCCACGATCCTGGCGGTCAACAAGGCCGACATCTCCATCGTGGCGCAGAGCGCGGCCGAATTCCATCGCATGGGCATCGACCCCTTGCTGGTCGTGTCCGCCGAGCACGGAACGGGCATCTCGGCTCTGCGCGAAGCGCTGGCCACGACCTTGCCGGCGGAGGCGCCGCCCGAGCAAGAAAGCGACGCGATCAAAGTCGCGATCGTGGGACGACCGAACGTGGGGAAGTCCTCCCTTGTCAACCGTCTGGTGGGGGAGTCACGCGTTCTGGTATCCGAGCGGGCGGGGACCACGAGAGATCCCGTCGATACTCTTCTCGAGCGTGCCGGGCGGAGGTACTTGCTCGTGGATACGGCGGGAATTCGTAGGCGCAGCCGGGCGAGCGGCGCCCCCGAGGAGCTGGCCATCATGATGGCCGAGAGGGAGATCCAATCGGCCGAGATCGCGATCTTGGCCATCGACGCCAGCCAGGGCGTGACGAGCGGAGACCTGGCGATTGCGGGAAGCATCTGGGAGGCCGGGCGAGGCGCCATCGTGGCAATGAACAAGTGGGACCTCCTCGACGAGGAGAGCAGAAGCCATCTGGAGGAGACCTGGTCTCGTCTCGAGACGCTGTTGGCTTCTCCTCGACGAGTGAATCTCTCGGCGCTCACCGGGCGTTCGGTAGAGAAGCTATTCCCAGCGATCGACGCATGTCACGAGAGCATGGGGGTGAGGCTCACCACAGGTGAGCTCAATCGAAGAATCGAGGCTTTGGTGGCCGGGCATCAGGCGCCAAGCGACCGAGGCCGACCTTGGCGCTTCTACTACGCGACGCAGGTTGCCAGTGCGCCTCCGACCTTCATGCTGTTCGCAAATCGGACACTCGCCAAGGGATCGGCCTACCGACGTTACTTGGAGAACGGTTTGCGAGAGGCTCTCGGCCTGCGCGGCGTGCCCTTGCGCCTGGTCATTCGCAAGCGCTAACAACCCTTGCATCCGGGGGATTTGCGGCTTATACTTCAGACGTTACTTTTAAGGTTGTTCTTGAACTTTTGCTGGGGAGGCCGTGATAGTGGAGTCGATTACGCTGGGAGTGGGCGGTGGGGCGCGATAGGGGTGACGGCGCCCCGGGCCTGACGAAGGCCCGGCTCATTGACGAAGTATACGAGCGCCATGGCGGATTGACGAAGGCGGAGGCGGCGGAGATCGTCGACGCCATCTTCGGTGCGGTCAAGACTTCGCTCGGCGATGGTCGGCCGGTCAAGATTCGCAACTTCGGAGTCTTTGAGGTGATCTCGCGTCCGGGGCGAACCGGAACGAGCCCGGTCAGTGGTGATCCAATCTTCATCCCGGCTCACAAGGGCCTGAGCTTCCGGCCGGCGACAAGACTGAAGCGAGCGGTACGGCGCCCGAGGGGCAAGGGCGGGGAAGGTGGAGACTGAGAGCGGTCGCCGCCGATTTCTCGGCTTGCGGAACGGTATGAGCCAGTAGGGACAACGGCAGGTGGCGCGCAAGAAACTCTTCTACAAGATCGGCGAGGCCTGCAAGGTCCTCGATATTCAGCCCTACGTCTTGCGCTATTGGGAGACGGAGTTCCCGATTCTCAGCCCAGGCAAGAGCAAATCGGGACAGCGTGTCTATAGCGAGAAGGATCTGGCGATCACGCGCCGCATCAAGACTCTTCTCTACGAGGAGGGCTATACGATCGCCGGGGCCAAGAAGCGACTGGAATCCGAGCTCGAGGCGAACGGCGGAGAACCTCCCGCTGAAGATTCGGTCCAACGCTCCAAGCCGGAATCCAATGCCGACGTTTCCGGGAAAAGGGCGACCGCCCCGAAGCCGAGGCAGGCGCCGGCTGAAATCGGCGAGAATGCCTTGGAGCTAGAGAAGATGCGACAGGCGGTCGCGGCCGCCTTGACGGAAGCTCGCGACATCCTAGCTTTGCTTGAAGATTCCTCGCATTGAGCTCCTAGATACAATCCCTCCAGCCCAAGAAGTCCGCTCCCTCGCCGACAACGTCTACGCCCGCTGTGCTACGATTTGCGCCCGGGTCGGGACGTGGCGCAGTCTGGTAGCGTACCTGAATGGGGTTCAGGGGGTCCCGGGTTCAAATCCCGGCGTCCCGACCAGATTTCATCTTCCCCATCGATTCGATAAGCGCGGCGAAAATGGGCAAGGAACCCTCCGCTAGGAGTACCCAGCGGCGTCTGGCCGTGGTGAGCGGCGCGGCTTCGGGGATCGGGCGAGCGTTGGCCCAAGATCTCGGCTCCAGCGGCTACGATCTCGCACTCCTGGGCCGCCGCCAGGAGCCGCTGCGCGTGGTGCTCGACGAGCTTTCGGCGCAAGGGGAAGCCTACGTTTGCGACGTCCGCGAGTGGAGCGCGGTCGACGAGGCGGTTGAGCGCATCCATGCCCGCTGGGGCGCGGCGGACGTGGTCGTGCCGGCGGCGGGAATCGCGGCGATAGCGCCCCTTACGAGTATCGCTCCGGAGGTCTTTGATGCAGTCGTCGCGACCAATCTCTGCGGGTGCTTTCATCTGTTTCGCGCCCTCCTCCCAGCGATGATGGAGCGCGGCGCTGGGCACTTGTTCCCACTGATCTCGGTTGCGGGAACCGTAGGCTTTCCCGGATGGTCCGCATATTGCGCCAGCAAGTGGGGGCTGGCGGGAATGGTTGCGGCCCTGCGTCACGAAATCGCGGGTAGCGGGGTGCGGCTGACCGCGATCTACCCTGGAGCGACGGCAAGCGAGATATGGAGTGATCTTCCGGGCGAGTGGGATCGAGAGCGGATGATTCCGGTGGGAGAGGTCGTGCGCGCCGTTCGTTACGCGCTGGGCTCGGGACCCGAGACGGTGATCGACGAGATTCATCTGAACCCCGCCGGCGGTCCTCTATAACGGTGGATCAGCCGTTCAACTCTTGTTGACATGGTATCGATGGCGACCCTATACTCGACGGCTCTAAGGACTTCCAAATGAGCGAGATACATCAGATCGAAGGGGAGCTCACGGGGGCCGGCAAGCGGTTTGCCATCGTAGCTTCGCGTTTCAACGGAATGCTGGTCGACGCCCTGGTTGCCGGGGCTCTGGATTGTTTTGGTAGCCATGGCGTGAAGAAAGAGGATCTTCTCGTCGTTCGCGTTCCTGGCGCCTGGGAGATACCTCTCGCGCTGGATGCGCTGGCGGCGCAGAGGGAATGGAATGGCCTGGTGGCGCTCGGCGTGGTTATCCGCGGTGAGACGCAACACTTCGAGCTCATTTGCCGGGAAGCGAGCAGGGGTTGCGCTCGCGTCTCTCTCGACTCGGGGATTCCCGTGGGGTTCGGAGTGCTGGCTTGCGAGAACCGAGAGCAGGCGGCCGAGCGGGCCGGCGGGAAGGTCGGCAACAAGGGGTGGGAGGCGGCGGCGGCGGCGCTCGCCATGGCCGACCTGGGGGCAAAGCTTCAGGAGCCGCGCCCCAGGGGTCTGGCGGAATCATCTGGACGGTAGCAGGATTCAGGTGTGGTGAATGGACCACCGCAGTGACGGTGGGAGACTCTTTGAACGATGAACGCGATGGTCAGCAGGAGGCGGAGGGGACGGGAGATGGCCGTGCAGATGCTCTACCAGAGCGATCTGGGGGGTAGCTCCCTCTCGCAAGTTGTGGGCAACTTTGACGCCATCGAATATGCCTCGACGACCTCGCGTCGCACCAAGGCCAGCGACGGCGCTGGCAAACAGACGGCCGAAGCCTTCGAATACGCGCGCAAGCTCGTCGAGGGGACTATCGAGCACCGAGACGACATCGATCGGCTGATTCGCAGCCAGACCGAGAACTGGCGTCTGGAGAGAATGCCTGCCGTGGATCGAAACATCTTGCGCCTCGCGGTCTACGAGCTCCTCTACGAGACCGACGTTCCCCACCTCGTGGTTCTGGATGAGGCCATCGAGCTCGCCAAGAAGTTTGGCTCCGAGCAATCGGGGAGATTCGTCAACGGGCTCTTGGACGGCCTGATCAAGAGCCATCAGCTTCCCGGAAGGTTGGCATGACCCGCAAGGCCATCGTGGCTATCCTCCTGCTAGCTTCCTGCTTGGCCTCAGGCGTTTTCGCGGCGGGTCGGGTGGTGGAGGGGTTGGACCAGGCTTACATCATCCCGCCGACGGGCGCCGTGGTCGCGCCATACTCGAACGACGGCTATAGCGTTGAACGCCGGGGAGCCGGATACTTGGTGCAGGTTGCCGTGACTCCCTTGAACAGTACGGCCGACGTCGAGCTCGCGAACCGGCCGCCGGCCGATCCGATCGGCTCGGTGGCGTGGCGCTTGGTCGCTGGAAGTCGTAAGGAGAGCGACGCGGTACAGAGAGTGCTGGGATGGGTGAGCCGGAACATTCAATACGACCTCGATCGGCGCCTGGACCAGTCGCCGACTGCGGTATTGGAGCGAAGGCGAGGCTATTGCACGGGAATTGCAGACTTGACGGTCGCGTTGTTGCGAAGCGTCGGTATCGAGGCGCGGTCCGTCGACGGTTACGTTCTGCGATCCTCGCATGGGGAAGGCCCCGGCTATCATCGATGGGTCGAGGTCTACTACCCTGACCTGGGATGGGTATTCAGCGATCCAGCAAGTAGTCATGGGTTCGTACCGGCCACTTACTTGCGATTGGCGGCGCGGCAAGTCACGCCGACTTGGGATGCGGAGCCGGGCGAGATGGTCTGGCGGCAGGATCGGCTGACGATCGTCGACCGGGCACCGGCAGTGGCTTCTCACGTTTGGGTTCGCCCGCTCTCTTCGCAGAGAATCGCGGGATCTCTAGATCTCAGGGTCGGGGGACTCGTGCGCGGAGAGGCGTGGTTGCACCGGACCGGTTTTCGCTGGCGCGAGAAGGTGGTGGAAGGACGAGCGAGCTTTGTCGGTCTGGAGGCGGGTCGCTACCGCTTGGACCTCCGCTTGGCTAACGGGAGTAGGCTGCAGCGCATGATCGACCTAGGCCCCAAGGAACGGTTGTTGATTTCGCTGCCAGCGGTACTCGTGCGATAGGGGAGAGGAGCAACGATGAACGGCTACGATCACAGGACGATCGAGGCTCGATGGCAGGATCGATGGGAGAAGCAGCGCGTGGCGGAGGTCGATCTCCGCAACGACCGAGCGAAGTACTACATGCTGATGATGTTTCCCTATCCTTCCGGGGACCGGTTGCACGTGGGGCATGGAAGGAACTACATCCTGGGGGACGCCCTCTATCGATACCTCAGGCTGCATGGTCGTCGGGCCCTGAATCCTATGGGTTGGGACGCTTTTGGCCTCCCCGCGGAGAATGCCGCGATTCAGCGCGGTGTCCATCCTTGCGATTGGACGTTGGGCAACATCCGGGTGATGAAACAGCAGTTCCGGCGCTGGGGGATCCTCTACGACTGGTCCAAAGAGATCACCTCATGTCTGCCGGACTACTACCGCTGGAACCAGTGGCTTTTCCTCAGGATGCTCGAACGCGGGCTCGCCTACCGCAAGCGGGCACCGGTCAATTGGTGTCCGAGCTGCGGCACGGTCTTGGCCAACGAACAGGTGGTGGACGGCCGGTGCGAGCGCTGTGGCAGCGAGGTTGTCCAACGCGAGCTGGAACAGTGGTTCTTCAAGATCACTGAGTACGCCGAGCCGCTGCTCAAGGGGCTTGATGATCTCGACGGATGGCCCGAACGGGTCAAGGCCATGCAGCGCAACTGGATCGGCCGTTCGGAGGGAGCGGAGATCGATTTCGAGGTCCCGTCCCTTCAATCGGCCATCACCGTGTTCACGACCCGCCCAGACACGATTCACGGCGCCACCTTCCTGGTCCTGGCTCCAGAGCATCCTTTGACCGGGAAGCTGATCGAGAAGAACCCCGGACGGGAGGGAATCGAGGGTTGGATCGAAACGATTCGCAACACGCCCAGGATTCAACGCGAGGCCGAGGGCGGAAACAAGGAAGGACGAGACACGGGTTCGGTAGCCATCAATCCGGCGACCGGCGAAGAGATCCCGATCTGGCTCGCCAACTACATCCTTCCGGACTACGGGAGCGGCGCCATCATGGCAGTGCCGGCGCACGACTCGAGGGATTTCGCCTTTGCCCGGCAGGAGGGCTTGGAGATGCGGCTCGTCTATCAGACCGCCGAGCTAACCAAAGGTGAAGATCTCGAGGGGGCCCTGCTGGGGGATGGCGTCATTGCCGGTACCGATCGCTTCGATGGCTTGGCGGACAGCCCAGAGACCCGCGCCGCGTTCGTTGCCTGGATGGAAGGGGAGGGGTGGGGCCGGAGCCGGGTCGCCTATCGTCTGCGCGATTGGCTGATTTCGCGACAGCGTTACTGGGGAACTCCGATCCCCGTGATCTACTGCCCCGATTGCGGCGTTGTTCCCGTGCCCGAGTCAGACCTTCCGGTGACCCTGCCCTACAAGGTCGAGCTGACGGGCAAGGAAGGCAACCCTCTGGCGCGCAATCGAGATTTCGTCGAGGTTCCCTGTCCCCGCTGCGGAGCGAGCGCCGAGCGCGAGACCGACACCATGGACACCTTCATGGATAGCTCCTGGTATTACCTCCGCTATCTGTCGCCACATGACGAGGGGCGAATCTTCGATCCCGAGCTCGCTGCCCGTTGGGCCCCGATCGACCAGTACATCGGCGGTATCGAGCATGCGATCCTCCACCTCCTGTACGCGCGCTTCATGTGCAAGGTCATCCACGATTTCGGCCTCGTTCCTTTCGACGAGCCTTTCCGGAATCTCTTCAATCAAGGGATGATCACGCGCTATTCAGAGCGCACCGGACGCGTTGAGAAGATGTCGAAGTCCCGAGGCAACACCGTGTCTCCCGATGAGCTGATCGATGAGATGGGCGCGGACACCGAGAGGGTGTACACGCTCTTTCTCGGGCCGCCCGAGGAGGAGGTGGAGTGGAACGACGAGGCGGTGACCGGGGCCTACCGGTTCTTGAATCGAGTCTGGAGAATCGAGGAACGGCTCAACGATGCGCCTCCTACCGCGCCCTCCGACGAAGATCTGGAGAGAGAGCGCCAAGTCGCCATTCAAAGGGTCGGCGACGACTTCGAGCGTTTCAAGTTCAACACCGTCGTTGCCGCGCTGATGGAACTGCTCAACGCGCTGAGCCGGGCGCTCGAAGAAAAGACCGCATCCAAGCTCGTCTGCGAAACGACTTTCGACACGCTCCTGCAGCTTCTGCACCCGATCGCGCCGCACATCACCGAAGAGCTCTGGGAGCATCGGGGGCATGTCGGATCGATCATCGACAGCGACTGGCCCGAGCTCGACAGCGAGAAGCTGCGCCCGCGCCGCGTGACGATCGTCGTGCAAGTAGACGGAAAGCTCCGCGAGCGGCTCGAGGTCTCGCCCGATACCGGCAAGGACGCCGTCGAGCGTGAAGCGCTTGCCTCACCCAAAGTGAAAGAGCACCTGGAGGGCAGAGCGGTGGAGAGAATCATCTATGTCCCCGGCCGTCTGGTAAACCTGGTGACGCGGAGGTCGGCGTGATGGTCAAGAGGCGCTTTTATTCGTGGTTGCTGCGCGCGGGATTCCTTGCCGCGCTCGTCGCTCAGCTCGGCTGCGGCTATGCGCTGGTGGGCAGAGCGAGCAACCTCCCGAGCGACGTGCAAAAGATCTACGTCCAACCGCTCGAGAATCGGACGACCCGCTCGCAGGTCGAACAGTATTTGACCCGAGCTGTCGCTGACGAGCTGGTCAGCCGGCAGAGGTTCCAGGTCGTCAATGACGCCTCAGCCGCCGACGCGGTTCTGAGCGGGGCGGTGACCGCGTTCAACGCAACGCCGGTCACTTTCGACTCGAGCGGTCGAGCGACCGAGTACGAAATCACGATCATCGCTCAGGTGGCGCTCAAGCGGACAGGAAGTGGCGCGGTTTTGTGGAGCAACAACAACTACATCTTCCGCGAGAACTATCCCGTGGAAGTGTCAAGCTCCGGCTTCTTCGACGAGCAGAATCTAGCCTTGCAGCAGGTGTCGAAGAAGTTCGCCGAAACCCTGGTGAGCGACCTCCAAGAGGGCTTCTAAGCCCTCGCTAGAGGACCTGGGTGACGCGGAAGAACTGTCTTGAGTTGTCTTGAGCGAGGAGCGGTGGCATAGAAAGCTGCCGTGCGGTCAGCTCTTCGCGGCGCCAGCCGAGGCCACCGCGCGCGCTAGGCGCGACTTGGTGCGGTCGGCGGTGCGAGAGTGAATCGCGCTCTTCTGCGCGGTACGGTCGATAAGGCTGAGCGTACCGGGAAGAAGCTCCTGAGCCTTGTCGATCTGGCCCTGGGCGAGGGCGCCGCGCAATTCTTTCACCGCCGTACGCATCTGAGCGCGCTGGGCGCGGTTACGGGCACGGTGAATGTCGGTCTGCCGGATCCTCTTTTCAGCCGAACGGGAATTTGCCATAGTCTGTTTTTCCTTCGTTTGCGAACAATAAAATCGCGCCGTAAACGGCGCGATACCTGTAAGAGTTTACTGCAGATCGGGGCTATTGATCAACCCCGATCGCCTTCAGTCGCTGTTTCGCGAGATTCGCCTCATCGCTGCGGGGGAATTGGCTGATTACCGCCTTGAGCTGATCCACGGCCTGATCCTTTTGTCCGAGCTCGAGGAGGGAGTAGCCCTTCTTGAGCAGCGCGCTTGCCATCTTGTCGCTGGCCGGATACTTCTTCAGCAGGGCGTCGAATTCCTGAATCGCTTGCTGGTATTTGCCCTCGCTGAAGTAGCACTCTCCGATCCAATAGGCGGCGTTATCGGCGAGATCGGTGGTGGGGAAGGAATCCAGGTACTGGCGAAAGCCGAGGATGGCGAGATCGTAGTTTCCCCGGAGATAGTCGTTGTACGCCGTCTGATAAAGCGTCTGCGGATCGGTGGGGACCATCGGGGGCTGTCCGGCGGTCTGCTCCGCTTCGCCGTTGGTCTGGGCGCTGTTGCCATTCCCGTGCGTAGACTTCAATTCCTGGTTGGTGGTCGCGATCTGCTGTGAGAGCTGCGCCAGCCGATAGTTCGTGTCCTCGAGGTGGCTCTGCAGCTGATCGATCTTGCCAGCGACGCTCTGCATTCCGACCTCGAGATCGGCTTCCGATTTGAGCAGCGCCTTGCTTTCGGCCGCGATGCGGCTATTCAGGCTGGAGATTTCGTCTTTGCTCGCCCCCTGCTTTTGGAGTTGCAGGACCTGGCGTTGAATATCGGCAAGCTGAGACTGCAGCGCTTGGATATCGCTGCTCGAGACGCATCCGGTGAGCAGCAAGGGGAGCGCCAATACCGCAAGCAAGTGGCGAGATTTCACGACCCGCGACTTCCTCTATCCAGCGTTCGTGCGCTCGGTCGCGACGAAGTGGTCGCGCCGGTTCTGGGCCCAACAGGCTTCAGTGTGCTCGGTGCAGAATGGGCGCTCTTCGCCATAACTGATGGTCTTGAGCTGACCAGCGGAGACTCCGAGAGAGATCAGGTAGTCACGAGCCGCGTTGGCGCGCCGCTCGCCCAGTGCCAAGTTGTACTCGTTGGTGCCACGCTCGTCACAGTGACCCTCGATGGTGAAGATGAAGTTGGGATGCTCCTTCATGAAATCAGCGTTCTTCGCCAGACGGTCACGAGCGTCGGTCTTGAGGTCGTACTTGTCAAAGTCGAAGAAGACATCGCCAATGAGCCCCTGATTGTCGAGATACTTGTTAACCTTCTGCAAGTCCTCGCTCAGCGGGTTCTGCTGAATGTCCTTCGATGTGGAAGGAGCCGGCGCCTGCGAGACCTCTTGGGCGGGCTGCTTCACCATCTGTTGGCTGGTAGTCGGTTGGGGGGTGGTAACGGGCTTTTTCTTCGGGCAACCGAGCCAAATGATGGACAGGGCCAGCACCAGGATCCAGAGGGTCAGCGATCGCTTCCAGCTCATTCTTCTCTCCTCGAAGTCAGCGGGTTGGCGGGCAGGTTCATATGAGACCGTCGAATTTAGCGAAATTACTGTAGCAGAAGGCCTCAACCGCTTCAAGGGCTGGTTTTGACGATCTCGTGTCAATCTCACTGGTCGGAAGGTGGGTAGGGCGACCAAGCTGGACCGGAGTTGTTGCCGTCGGTGGTGAGCTGGCGCAGCCCGCGGCCGTCCAGTCCCACGGTGAAGATCTGGACGCCCCTGCTGGTCTGCTGAGAAAAGACGATACGCCGGCCGTCCGGAGAAAAGCTGGGGGACTCATGGCTTCCGCGGCCCGACGTGACGAAGTGGGTCTCGAGAGTCACCAGGTCCGTGACCGCGATCTGAAAGATCCCGTGTTGCCGGCTAGCGTAAGCGAGATGGGTACCGTCGGGGCTCCAGGACGCGCCGTCGTTATAGTCACCGCTGAAAGAGATCCGGCGCAAATTGGTGCCCTCCGCGTCCATGGCGTAGATGTTGGGGTTGCCGGAACGGCTGGAGGTAAATGCGATTTCCCTTCCCGTAGGGCTCCAAGCGGGATTCGTGTCGATGCCAAACGAATGAGTGAGCCGTCGTAGGTTCTTGCCATCGGCGTCAGCGACGAAGATCTCCGTATTGCCCCCGATCGAGCGAGCGAATACGATCTCGCGCCCGTCGGGGGAGTAGCTCGGCGACGTATCGAGGGGTCCATCTGTCACCAAGGGCTCCTTGGCGCCGGTGGTCAGATCGACGCGATAGATTCCCGGGGCGCCTCCAAAGAAAGAGACATAGGCGAGTGCCGTCCCCGAAGGGGCCCACGCCGGGGCGAGCGAGATCGACTTGTGGTTGGTGATGGGTCTTTGATTCATTCCGTCGTAGTCCATCAAGTACAGCTCCTTGTACCCATCGCGATCAGACGAGAAAGCGATGCTGGTCAGAGCGATCCCGCGCCGTCCGGTGAAGTAGAGAACGATCTCGTCGCTGAAGCTGTGGGCGATGCGACGCGCCAAGTCATCGCCGCCGCGATAGCGCTTGCCGACGATCACCTTGCCGCTCTTGAGATCGATCACTCTGCCGGTCAGAACCAGTTTGTCTCCCTCTTGCGTGACGTCGGCGGAGAGCAGGATCTCGTTGCCGAGGGAACGGTAGAGCTCGTTGTTGTGCTGTTGATCGGAGGTCAGCTGCAGCACCGAGAGCTGGTCCGGTCCCTGAATCTCGAAGATGCCGCTGTAAGTCAGGTCCGATCGCAGGGTGCTCTCCAGAGTCGTGCCGGCGGTGGCGGCGTCTCCCGTGAGCTTGTTGAGGCCCTGGATGTGAGGGAAGGCGAGATGGAGCAGTGGGCGTTGCTCGCCCTTAAGCACCAGAGTGATCGACTTGCCATTTTCGGGCGGAGTCGTCCCTTGCATCGATGGAGTGGCTTGCGAGAAGCCGGCGGTCACGAACCCCACCGACAGAGCGATGCTGAGCAGGAGGGCGACGGATACGCGAGAGGCAAGAGTTCGTAGCGGCATTGGACCTCGGTTCCTGTGGCTACTTCAGAATGAGATTGACTCCCAGCGAATCGCCGGAGAAGCTCGCCGGCAGAGGGGGCAAGGGGGACGCGAGATGTACGGCTCGGAGCCCAGCGAAATCGAACGCCGGCGAGCCTGAGCTCTTACTGATATCGATACCGGTAATCGTGCCGTCCCTCTGAACCTGGAAGGAGACGACCGCTTCGACGCCCGCGCCAACTGCGGGCCGCTGCCAGTTAGCGCGAATCAGCGAGAGCATCTGGTCGATGTAGTAACCATAAGTGAAATCGGGATTGTCGAGCGTCGCGATCGAAGGCCCGGGTGGGGGAGGAGTCGGCTCCGCAGCCTTGGGCTCGGGCTTAGGAGCCGCAGCGGGCGCTGGCTTCTTGCTGGGAATCGTCATTTCCTTCGGGCTCGGCTCTTTCGGTCTTGTGGCGCGGGGGTGCTCTTTTCGACGCTGCACAGGGGGTGCGGTTTCGATCTGAGGCACGATGACTACGGGCGCGTACTGGATAGGCGGAGCATTCTTGCGCGCAAGGAGGGGTACCACGACGAACGCGGTGAGGATGGCGACGTGAAAGGCCACCGACACCAGCAGCGTTGCGGTTCGCGCCGGAGCGTCATGGCGTGCCAACCGGCGGTCGAGAACCTGGTCGACGGCTTGTTGCATCTCAGCTCTTCGCGATCGGCCGGCGGGTCATTGGCTGTTGGGCGGTGGCTCGGTCACCAAGCCGATGTTTTGAATTCCTCCACGGTGAAGAATATCGAGGACGTGCATCATGTCGCCATACGCAAGATTGCGATCGCCCTTGAGCAGAACGGCTTGCTGATGCCGTGCTTTGAGCAAGGGCACGAGACGCTCATTGAGTTGCGAGGGGTGAATCGGTGTCTTGTCGACATAAACGATCCCATCTCGCTTTACGGTGATCACCAGGGGGTTCCGGGCCTTGAGCCTCAGCTGCTCCGCCTTCGCCTTCGGCAGGGCGACCTCGACCCCTTGATGCAGCATGGGCGCCGTGACCATGAAAATAACCAGGAGGACGAGCATCACGTCCACCAGGGGCGTGACGTTGATATCGCCCAGGACCTGGTCGTCTTCCGGACCGCTGCTGAACCCGATGGCCAAGGTCTCCGTTCCTAGGTGAAGTTACGCTCGGTCAGATTGATGAACTCGAGAATGAAGTCGTCGAGCTCGGCGCGCTCCACTCGCAGGCGGCTGGCAAAATAGTTGAAGCCAATGAGCGCAGGGATGGCAGCCGCCAATCCGGCCGCGGTGTTGATCAGGGCCTCGGCGATTCCGGGAGCCACGGCGACGAGGGAAGTCGAGCCCGTGATGCCGATCCCTTGAAAGGCCACCATGATTCCCCAAACCGTCCCAAACAGCCCGATGAAGGGGCTGACCGCAGCCGTCGTCGCGAGGAAGCTGGTTCCGCGAGCCAGCGAGCGCAGTTCCACCGCCATGGCCCGCTTCAGGCTCCGCTCCACCGCCCCCAGCGAGCGCACACGGAAGCGACCGGGTTGCGAAGGCTGCGGAGCGCTAGCGTGAGCCCGCACTTGCGAGTCGATCTCGGCGTGACCAGCGCTGAAGATTCCGGCTAGGGGCGAGGCGTTGAATCGCGTCGCGGCGGCGCTGACCTCGCTGAAACGGGTGCTCTGGCGGAAGGCATCCCGAAAGCGCGCCGATTGACGCTCGACCTTGCGCAACTGCAGCGACTTGCCGAGCATGATGGCCCAGGAGACCAGAGACATGACCGCCAGGATCAAGAGCACGGACTTGGCCATCAACCCGGCGGTTAGGAAAAAGCGCCACAGATCGAGGCCTGGCTGTCCCGGCGTTTGAAGGATGATAGAGAGGGCAGAGAGCATTCGTTGATCCTCGCTCGAGGAGCTTCAAGCTAGCACGGCGCAATATCGGCTGTCCATTTTGCGTGATAGATTCAACCGGGCATGGGCCTCGCAAGGAGGCGATGGCGCGCGGGGTGGGCCCTCCAAGTCGGAACAGCTAGGCATGATGAAGGGGAAGAGAGTGACGATCGTTACCGGCGCGGCCGGAGGCCTAGGCGCGAGTGTGACTCGACGCCTTCTGGATCGTGGCGACTTCATCTGGGCGGTGGTAACGAGCGAGGCCAAAGCGAGCGCGTTGGCGAGCCAGTTCGCCGCAGAGTCGCTCACGGTTCGGGTGGCCGATTTGACCGATTCTCGGCAGGTCGATTCTCTCTTTGCCGAGTGGGATGATTTCGAAGCGGAGAGTCGCTCCGTAGTCCATTTGGTGGGCGGATTTCGCTACGGCAGGCTCATGGATCTCGCGGACGACGACTGGCACGACCTCGTCAATCTGAATCTGGAGACGACCTTTCGCGTCCTGCGCGCCACGGAGCGTTCTTTCGAAAAGGCGGGTGGGGGAAGCCTGGTGGCGGTGTCCGCTCCTGCGGCGCTTGAGGGAAGGAGCGCGCTGGGCGGGTACTCCGCGACCAAGGCCGGCGTCCTCCGCCTGGTCGAGGCCGCTGCCCGTGAAATGAAACCGTTCGGCGCTCGCGCCAATGCCATCCTTCCCGGGACGATGGATACTCCCGGGAACCGCAAGGCCACCCCCGATTCCGATCCCTCGAACTGGGTTCCCACCGCGGACGTATCGGCGGTGATCGAATTTCTAACATCTGAGAACGCCAGATCCGTCAACGGATCGGCGATTTTCGTACCAGGACCAACACTGTAGCGGGCTGAGTTATGAAAGAAAATCGCAACTACACTCTGTATTTTGACTCGAGCTGGGGAAGCCTCCCCGACAATCCGGACGTCGAAGCCATCGATCTCGCCGGCAGACCAGAGCAAGCGCGCGCTCTCATCGATCTAGGTCTCCTCTTGCGCGAGGATCTGCCTTGTCTCATCGCGAGGGATCGGCGGGGAAAGATTTGCCTCATTCAACTGAACGCGTCCCCCGATGACGTTCGTGCCATTGTTGCCGGTCAACCGCGAGGGCAAGATCCGATCGTCGTTTACGGCGGCGCTTGGTGTCCTGACTGTAGGCTCGCCAAACGCATCCTGGAAGAGAGCGATAGGTCGTACCGGGAGGTCACGATTGACGAGGATCCGGTGGCGGAGCAACTGGTCATCTCGCGCAGCGGAGGTCGTCGGGTGATCCCGACCATCGTATTCGGAGAACGCCTCTTGGCTTTCAACCCACCGCCCGTCGAGCTCAAGACCATGCTGCATGAGAGCAGCGTCGTGGGCGTGTCTTCAACCTGGGAGGAGACATCATGAGAATCGCGGTATGCATCAAGCAGGTGCCGGACACGGAAGCCCGATTGAGGCTTCGGACGGACGGAAAATGGATCGAAGAGGAGGATCTCCCCTTCGTCATCAACGAGAGCGATGAGTATGCCCTGGAGGAAGCGCTCAAAATCACCGAGGCGACAGACGGCGAAGTCGTGGTTTTCGGACTTGGTCCCGAGCGCACCCGCGAGGCCCTGCGCAAGGGACTTGCGGTCGGCGCCGCGAAGGCCGTTCACTTGGAGGACGAAAGCTTCGCCGGCGGCGACGCGCTGGCCACCGGGCGGGCTCTCGCGGCGGCCATCACGCGGGAACCTTTCGATCTGGTACTCACCGGTTCGCAGAGCGATGACATTGGCTGGGGAGCGACCGGCTCGGTGATCGCCGGGTACCTTGGATGGCCGCATGCTTGGCTGGTCATGGGGGTGGAGGTGGAGGAGGGCGGCAAGTCCGTCAAGGTGACCCGCGAGATGGAAGCGGGGATGAACGAGATCTTCCGTGTCGCTCTGCCCGCGGTACTCGAGGTACAAGCGGGGATCAATCACCCCCGCTATGCCTCGCTCAAGGGGATCATGCAGGCCAAGAAGAAGGAGATCGCCAAGCTCAGTTGCGTTGACCTCGGCCTCGAGAACGGGCAAGTCGGCATGGCCGGATCCGGTGTCGAGCTCATCTCGGTCGCCTTCCCGGAGACCGGCGAGGGTGCGCAGATGATCGACGGCGATGCGGAGAGTGCGGCTCGGACACTGGTGGAGAAGCTCAAGACGGAAGCGAGGGTACTGTAATGAGCAAGAAGATTTGGGCGGTAGCGCAGCAGCGCGAGGGTGAGCTCAACCGAATGTCCTGGGAAGCCATCGTCGCCGCGCAGAAGCTGGCCGGGCTGGTCGACGGAGAGGTGGAGGTGGTGGTCCTCGGAGCCGGCGAAGGGGTTGCTTCGGTCGCATCCCAGGTGGCACGCGCCGCCGCAAAAGCCGTGAGGAGCGCCGATCACGAGGCGCTAGCCACGTACACCCCCGGGGCCTTCGTCGGGCTATTGAAATCGGCGATGAGCGCGGCCCAGCCCGCCTTTGTCGTCTTTCCGCATACCTACCAATCCATCGATTTCATGGCCCGTCTGGCCCAGGAGACGGGCTACGCGGTGGCCCCGGAGGTTACGGGGATGGCGGTCGAGGAAGAACGGCTGGTCTTCCAGCGCCCGATCATGGGAGGAAAGCTCTCCGCCAAGGTGGGAGTCAAGGACGGCTTCAACGCGATCTTGTCGGTTCAATCGGGAGCCTACTCCGCGAGCGACCTCGCCGAGAGCTCCGGCACTCCGACCGAGGCGCTCGAGTTCGATGCGGCGATGGTGGTCGCGGATCGTGAGGTTCTGGCCGTCGAAGAGGTCACCGGCGAGCAGGTCGACCTTTCACAGGCTCCGGTGATCGTTGCGGTGGGGCGCGGCGTCGGCGGCTCCGAGAAGATGGCGCCAATCGAGGATCTGGCGCGGGCGCTGGGCGCGGAGATCGGCGCCAGCCGTCCCGTGATCGACAACGGCTGGTTACCTCGTGATCGGCAGATCGGGTCGAGCGGTCAGACCGTGGCGCCCCGGCTCTACATCGCCCTCGGAATCTCCGGAGCGATCCAACACCTGGTGGGAATGAAGGGCTCGCAAGTCGTCGTCGCCGTCAACAAGGATCCGGGAGCGCCGATCTTCAGCGTCGCGCGCTACGGGATCGTCGCCGACCTGCACGAGGTGGTTCCAGCCTTGACCAAGGCGGTGCGAGAGGCCACGGTCTAGCGCTTGCGGCGATCGGCCAAAAGGGGGCGAAAGCATGAAGCGATCCAAGAAAACACCCAAGCCGCCACGAGGCATGAAGCCGGAATCCCTGATGATGAGCTACGGGTACCGCCCGGCGCTCTCGGAAGGAGCCATCAAGCCGCCCATCTTTCAAACCTCGACGTTCGCGTTCAAGAGCGCCGAGGAGGGCAAGGAGTTTTTTACCTACGCCTACGGTTTGGCTGAGCGGGCTCCTGATCGCCCGATGGGGTTGATCTATAGCCGCCTGAACAACCCCAATCTCGAAATCGTCGAAGATCGCCTCACTCTGTGGGACGCGGCCGAGGCTAGCGCTCTATTCGGATCGGGCATGGCGGCGATCTCGACCTCAGTGCTCACCTTGGTGAAGCCGGGATCGGCGGTGGTCTTCGCGCGGCCGGTCTATGGGGGCACCGACTTCCTTTTCGAGCACCTCGTCCCTGGCTTTGGGATCACAACGCGTGATTTCCCCGCGGGCTCCGACGCGGCTACGGTGGAGGCAATCTGCGCCGAGCTCGAGGCGGCGGGGACGCCGTGCCGCATGATCTATTTGGAGACGCCCGCGAACCCGACCAACAAGCTCACCGACATCGCCGCGATGGCTGAGGTGGCGCACCGGCACGATGCTCTGTGCGCGGTCGACAACACGCTCCTCGGCCCGCTCTATCAGCGCCCGCTCGCCCGCGGGGCGGACCTTGTGCTCTATTCGGCCACCAAGTTTCTCGGCGGTCACAGCGACGTCGTGGCCGGCGTCGCCCTGGGAAGCCGAGAGCTGATTGATGAAGTGCGTATGGTGCGGACGATTCTCGGTACGATGCTCGATCCCCACTCTGCCTGGCTGCTCATGCGGTCGCTCGAGACCGCGAAGCTGAGAATCACCTGTTGCCGCAAGAACGCCGAGAAGATCGCGCGCTGGCTCGAAGAACAGCCGAAGGTGAAGCGCGTCTATTTCCCCGGTCACGATTCGGATCCTGATCAAGCGGCGATCTACCGCCGCCAGTGCACCGGACCTGGGGCACTGATCAGCTTCGAGCTTGCCGACGGAGGAGAAGCCGCCGCCTTCCGCTTCTTGAATGCCGTGCATCTGATCAAGCTCGCGGTGAGCTTGGGAGCCAATGAATCCCTGGTCGAGCATCCGGCGTCGATGACGCACTCGGACGTTCCGGAGGAGGATCAGCGTAGGATCGGAATCACGCCGGAAATGGTTCGGCTGTCGGTGGGAATCGAGCACCCGGACGATCTCATCGCCGACCTCTCCCAGGCGATGGAGAAGGTCTAGAGCGGCCGCTCCGCGCCCCTGATGCGGCTCGCTGGCGACGAAGCTCGAAGAGCGCGATCCCCGCGGCCACGGCGCTATTGAGGGATTCGACCGGTGAGGCGAGGGGGATCGTCCAGGTGCGCTCGCACCGGCTTATCAATTCGGAGCGGAGCCCCGGCCCCTCGGCCCCTAGAGCCAGAACGACCGTTCCTGGAAACGGTTCCTCCCATGGTGCGGATCCTCCCCGGGGAAGGAGCGCGATCCAGAGGGGGCGCGAGGGCGCGAGCCGCTGGTCGACCTTTTCGGCACTGCACGAGACGGCGACGGGGAGCCGCAGCAAGCTGCCGGCAGACGCGCGCAAGGCGCGAGGATGGCTGGGATGAACGGAGCCTGGCGAGAGCAGCAGTCCGGCGACGCCGGAGGCCTCGGCGACGCGAGCCAGGGCGCCGAGGTTTCCCGGATCCTGGAGTCCGTCGGCGTAGACGTACACGTTTCCGGGCGCCACGGGGATCGATTGAAGATCACGAGGGGGCATCTTGACCGCCGCGATAACTCCTCGAGGAGAGTCGCTGTCCGCCAGCTCGTCGAGTAAGCGGGGCTCCACCAGAGTCAGCTGCTGGCCGGCCTTCGCCGCGAGCTCGAGGCCCGCCGGGCTCGCCGCGAAGTCCGGGGTGGCGAGAAGAAGATCGATGGGGATCGACGCGGCGAGAGCTTCCTCCACCAGGTGAGGACCCTCGAGCAGGGTGCGCGAACCTTTACTTCGCTTGAGGCGACGAATATCCTTGAGCTTCTGATTTTGCCGACTCCGGATCATCAGGTCGCATCTTAGCTCGCGGCCCCACGAACGGGACAGGGTAGGCGCCAGCGGGCACAACAGGGCCACACAGTCAAGATGAACAGAGTGGAGGAATTTTGGCGGCGATTCCAGAGTGGAGTCGAGGTTGCGGTGGCGAGCGGGATGCCGGATACGCTGTTGGGGGTTCGGGAAGGGTTCTTGCGCTACTTTCACGACGGTCTCGATCGGCCGATTCCCGTTGCCATCGTTTCTCACCCCGAGGTCGGTGAAGGGCGGCAGGGGCTCCCTTATGGCGACCGCGAGACGCTCGCGTTGGCTCGAGATCACGCCCTGAAGATGCGGGAGAAACTCGCTGGTGCCTATCATTTCTACGTCGCCAATGAGGGTGGGCTCCACGGCGTCGACGGAGTTGGCGAGCCGCGCTTCTTCGTTCGCAGCTGGACCGTGGTGTTGGGTCCTCACGACGAGGCATGGGGTGGCAGCGGTTCGTTGCAGCTTCCCACCCGATTGGTCGAGGGCATCGCCGAGGGGGAGATTCCGGCCGATCTTCCGGGAACAAAGCGGAGAGGCGGGATGACCCAGTCGATCACGGGAGGCCTCGAGACGAGGCGCAACGCGGTTGCGCTTGCCACCATGAATGCGCTTGCCAGTATGTTCTACGGTATCCTCGATCCGCGGCCCGTTCGTGGCCGCGGTCTCGTTTGACCGTGTCTGGCCCTGCTGTTACCATTCGCGGCTGGACGCTCGATTTCGTGGGGAAAGCGACTCATTGGGTCGATCCCCACGACCCCTGGCCCGGATCAACCGTTTAGCACGAGGATCGGACGAAATGATGCAAGAAGAGTTGCACCTCTTTACTTCGGAATCGGTGACCGAGGGTCATCCCGACAAGATCTGTGACCAGATCTCAGACGCGGTCCTCGATACAGTCCTGCGCGGCGACCCGAACGGTCGGGTCGCCTGCGAGACCCTCGTTGCTACTGGTCTCGTGCTTCTCGCCGGAGAGATCACCACGGATCACCCGCTCCAACTCGCGGACGTTGCCCGTCAGGTGATCCGAGAGATCGGCTATACCGATCCCGCCTATGGCTTCGACGCGGAGACCTGCGCCGTTCTTTCCGCCGTGGGCCGGCAGTCCGCGGATATCGCTCTCGGGGTGGATACCGGCGGGGCTGGGGATCAAGGTCTGATGTTCGGTTATGCCTGCCGCGAGACGCCCGAGCTGATGCCGCTGCCCATCATGTTGGCGCATGCCCTGACGCGGCGTCTCGCAGAGGTGCGGAAGTCCGGTATCGTCGAAGGCCTGCGCCCCGACGGCAAGAGTCAAGTGACCGTGGAATATCGAGACGGCTCTCCGCGGCGCGTTCACACGGTGGTGATTTCGACCCAACACGCTCCCGAGCTGAGCCAGTCGGATCTCCAAGCGATCGTCGTCGAGGAGATCTTGCGGCCGGTCATGGCGGAGAGATGGCTCGACGATGAAACGATCATCCACGTCAATCCCACCGGAAGGTTCGTTACCGGTGGCCCCAAGGGCGATAGCGGCGTCACCGGCCGCAAGATCATTGTCGACACATACGGTGGAGTGGGCAGCCACGGGGGAGGAGCCTTCTCCGGGAAAGACCCCACCAAGGTGGATCGCTCGGCGAGCTATATGGCTCGCCACATCGCCAAGAATCTGGTGGCGGCGGGACTCGCCGACCGGCTCGAGGTCCAGCTTGCCTACGCCATCGGAGTCCCGGAGCCGGTGTCAGTGCACGCCGAAAGCTTCGGATCGAGCGTCCTTTCGGATCGCCTGCTCGAAAGGGTGATTCGCGAGCACTTTCCGCTGACCCCGGCGGGAATCATCGACTATCTCAAGCTTCGCCGCCCCATCTATCGCAAGACGGCGGCGTATGGACACTTCGGACGGGAAGAGTCCGACTTCACCTGGGAGGACATCGGTCGCGCCGACGAGCTGCGAGAGGCCGCGACGGCTCTGGGCTCCCTGGCGGCCTCTCGCTCCAAGTAGTCCGACAATCCGCAAGCCACCCGAATCGGCGTGAGAGGGACCTCGCCGGTACCTTGGTGGGCTTCAGTCAACTTCGAGGAAAGCAAAGAGCCATGTCAGTGATCAATGAACGGATGAGTGACGTAACCGACCGCAAGCTCGCGGCGGCTGGCAAGCTGCGTATCGAATGGGCGGACCAGCAGATGCAGGTCTTGGCCCTGATTCGTGAACGATTCACCAAGGACAAGCCGCTCAAGGGGATGAGGCTGGCCGCTTGCCTTCACGTGACGAGCGAGACGGCCAACTTGATGCGGACCCTCAAGGCTGGTGGCGCCGAGGTCATTCTCTGCGCGAGCAATCCGCTTTCCACTCAGGACGACGTGGCCGCGAGCCTGGTTGAGGATTACGGCATCCGCGTTTACGCGCGCAAGGGCGAGGATCGCGACACGTACTACGCGCACCTCAACGCCGCTCTCGATCTCGAGCCCCACATCACGATGGACGACGGGGCCGATCTCGTCTCGCTGCTTCACAAGGAGCGCACCGAGCTGATCGACGGCATCCGAGGAGGAACGGAGGAGACCACCACGGGGGTCATTCGCTTGCGCGCGATGGCCGCGGACGGCGCCCTGCGCTATCCGATCATCGCGGTCAACGATTCAGACACCAAGCACCTGTTCGACAACCGGTATGGAACGGGACAGAGCACGATCGACGGAATTCTCCGGTCCACCAATATCCTGCTGGCCGGGAAGACCGTCGTTGTGGTGGGCTATGGCTGGTGCGGTAGGGGAGTGGCCAGCCGGGCCGCCGGCCTGGGCGCGAACGTGGTCGTGATCGAAGTCAATCCGGTGCGCGCTCTCGAGGCCCTGCTCGAGGGGAATCAGGTGACGTCGCTCGATCATGCGGCGCCGATCGGCGATGTCTTCATCACCTTGACCGGCGACAAGCACGTCATTCGGAAGAAGCACTTCAACGCGATGAAGAACGGCGCGATCGTCTGCAACAGCGGCCATTTCGATGTCGAGCTCGATCTACCGGGGCTGCGGGAGCTCTCCCGCGAGGTCAGGGTGGTTCGACCGTTCGTGGAGCAGTACAAGCTGCTGGATGGCAGGCACATCAACGTCCTTGGCGAGGGGCGACTGATCAACCTCGCCGCCGCCGAGGGTCACCCGGCGTCGGTGATGGACATGAGCTTTGCCAACCAGGCGCTAGCCGCCGAGCTTCTGGCGGCAGGTGAAGAGAAGCTCGAGGCCGGAGTGCATCGCATTCCGTACGATCTCGACAGCAACGTCGCGAAGCTCAAGCTCGAGTCCTTGGGAATCGAGATCGAAACGCTTACCGCCGAGCAGGAGAAATACCTGAACAGCTGGGAGGAAGGAACCTAGCCGAGCTCGAGGCAGAGCTCATCCAGAAGGAGCGCTGGGGAGAGATCCCACGGCGCGGAGAAGAGGAAGCCGGCGCTCGTCGCCGGCTTCTCGCTCTTGGTCGCTATTTCAGAACCATCGAGCGCCGTACGGCGTGGCTCGCCAAGCGCGACCTAGGTTCTGATTCCCAAGAACAGATAGGTCGACAGCAGGGCGAAGATCACGTTGGGGCTCCACACCGCCACGATCGGGGGAAGGGCCCCCGTGGTGCCGAGGGTAGAGAAGAAAGCATAGACGGCAAGGAATATCATTCCCAAAACGACCCCGACCCCAATGCCATAGAGCGCTCCGCGCCGACCCAATCGAAAGGCGAAGGGCAAGGCGACGAGTGCCATCACCAGCGAGATTAGAGGGAAAGCGATCTTGTTGTAGAGATCCACCAAGAGCGAAGGGTCGGCCTCGCCGCTTCGGCGCAGCTCTCCAATGTAGGAGCGCAGCTCGCCATAAGACATTTGATCCGGCTGTCGCTGTTCGGCTTCGAAGAAGGACGGCTTTTCGGGGTAGTCGACGATCCGCGGACCGGAGAAGGGCGTGTAGCG
>JBJKRB010000182.1:0-24783 GCA_046704885.1 Thermoanaerobaculia bacterium
TTGTCTCGCAGTTCGCACCAATCATCGACCGGGGCGTGGCATCCCAGCCCTTCCGCGAGCTTCACGGCGCGGTCGAAGGCGGTCCAGCAGAAGACTTTGGAGTGAACGAAGTGCTTGGGTTCCCCTCGCATCTCCCAGATGCCGCGGTCGGGCTCCTCCCAGCGCTCGGACAGCAGCTCTATCGTCTGTTCGAGGAAACGCCAGTAGGCGTCGTCGGGCTTGTTGCCGGCTTGGTAGCTCTGCCAGGCGAGGTTCAGGAGCTCTCCGTAGATGTCGAGTTGAAGCTGAGGCTGCGCGGCGTTGCCCACGCGCACCGGCTTGGCGCCCCGGTACCCCTCGAGCCACTCGAGCGTGCTCTCCGCGATCCGGTGCTCGCCGCCGAGCCCATACAGAACTTGCAGATCCTCGGCGTTGCCGGCCGCGGTCCGCTCGACGAAGTATCGGAAGCCCTGGGCTTCGGACTTGAACCCTAGCTCGCCGAGGGAATCGAGGGCATAAGCGGAGTCGCGAATCCAGGTGTAACGATAGTCCCAGTTCCGCTCTCCACCTGGCGCCTCCGGCAACGAGGTAGTGGGAGCGGCCGCGATCGCTCCGGTCGGGGCGTAGTTCAAGGCCTTGAGAACGAGGGCCGAGCGCACGAGCTCATCGCGGGCGCCGCGTGGGGGAGGGGTCGCTTGGGAGACCCATTGCCGCCACCACTCGACCGTCTGATCCAGGCGCTGGTCGATCTCCTTGGAGGGGCAGTGGCTTGGAGTCTTGGGGTACAAGCGTTGGGGCTCCTCGAATTCGAGCGACATGCGCAGCCGTTGACCGGCTTCTACCGTGATCTCGGCCTCGAGCGAGTGGTCGGCGATGGCGAAGGGGAAGTCGCCGCAGATAACCAGTCCCGCCGCGCCTCCGATGGCGGTGAACAGCTTGGCGCGGTGACGCCGGACCCAGGGGCGAACGGCGCCGTAGTCGAAGCGCGGCGCGACGGTGGCTCGGATCTTGGCGCTGCCTCGCCGGCACTCGACGACGCGGACGAGCTGGCGAAACGGGCGCTCGCGGCCTCCTAGGCGCATGGCGAAGGCGTCGAGCAATCGGATCTCCGCTTGTTTGGACGTGAAGGTGGTCTCGAGAACCAGGGTGTCGTCGAGATAGCGGCGTGAGACCTGGAATCCGGGGTCGACGGGAGCGACGAGGCAGTAGCCTCCCTTCTCATAGTCGAGCAGTCGTCCAAAACAGCTCGCCGAATCAAAGCGTGGCAGGCAACACCAGTCGATCGATCCCTGGCGGGAAACGAGAGCGGCCGTGTGACAGTCGCCGATGAGGCCATAGTCGCCGATAGAGGGGTAGGGGCTCTTTGCCGCCCCTTTTGTGGCTTGTTTCGACATATCTTGATGTTACCCGAACGCTTCGAGGCCTATGGTAGATTGCCGCCCATGGACGCGCAGGTAGGGATCATCATGGGGTCGCGCTCGGACTGGCCGACCCTGGAGCACGCCGCCCGTACCCTGGACGAGCTCGAGATTACCTACGAGGTCCGGGTCGTCTCGGCCCATCGCACGCCCGACCTCTTGTTCGAGTATGCCTCGAGCGCCAGCGCTCGTGGCCTCCAGGTCATCATTGCCGGCGCCGGCGGCGCCGCGCACCTTCCCGGAATGGTCGCGGCCAAGACCCACCTCCCGGTTCTCGGCGTCCCGGTGCAGTCGAAGGCCCTCAACGGCGTCGACTCGCTACTGTCGATCGTTCAGATGCCACCGGGGATACCGGTCGGGACGCTGGCCATCGGCCGCTCCGGGGCGATCAACGCCGCTCTCCTGGCCGCCGCGATTCTCGCCCTGGGCGACGCCGAGGTGCGCCGCCGGCTGGAAGCGATGCGCGCGGCCCAGACCCATCGTGTACTGACCGACCCAGATCCAAGAGAGGCTCCTGCGAGCGACTAGATGGAGCACGGCGGGCTTCGCATGGGTGTCCTGGGAGGGGGCCAGCTGGGGCGAATGCTCGGCTTGGCCGCTCTTCCCTTGGGGATCACGCCTCGCTTCTTCGATCCGTCGGCCGCGGCGGGTGCCGGCCGAGTCGGCGAGCTCACGGTTGGGAAATACGATGACCTCGAGAGCCTGGACCGGTTCGCCGATGGCTGCGACTTGGTCACCTACGAGTTCGAGAACGTGCCCCTTGCGGCGGCCGAGAGACTGGCGGCGTCGCGGCCCCTCGACCCCGCCCCAGCGGCTCTCGCCGCGGCGCAGGACCGGCTCAACGAGAAGCGTCTGTTCCGCCAGCTCGGTCTGTCGACGGCGGAGTTCGTTCCGATCGATCGGGAGAGCGACGTCGACACCGCCTTCGAGCGCCTGCCGGCGCCCCTCTTGCTCAAGACTCGGCGCTGGGGTTACGACGGCAAGGGGCAGCGCAGAGTGTCCAGTCGTGAGGAGGGGGTTGGGGCCTGGCACGAGCTCGGCGGCAGGCCTCTTCTGGCGGAGGCGATCGCGCCCTTTTCGCGCGAGCTGTCGTCGGTCGCGGTTCGTTCGCGCCGCGGCGAGGTGCGCGTCTACCCCTTGGTCGAGAACCGCCACCGTGAAGGGATCTTGCGCCTGAGCTTGGCGCCGGCCGCTGTCCCGGCGACCGTCGCGGCGGAAGTGGAGTCAGGGGTCCGGGCGCTGCTCGAAACCCTGGGCTACGTCGGGGTCGTGGCTATCGAGTGGTTCGACCTCGCCGACAGGATTCTGGCCAACGAGTTCGCCCCACGGGTGCACAACTCGGGGCACTGGACGATCGAGGGCGCCGAGACCAGCCAGTTCGAGAACCACGTGCGCGCGACCTGCGGCCTGCCCCTGGGGGCGACCGGATGCCGGGGAGCGAGCGCCATGGTCAACCTCATCGGCGAGCTTCCCGATCTCGAGGCAGTGCTGGCGAGCGAGGGCGCTCACCTCCACCTCTACGAGAAGAGCCCGCGGCCCGGACGCAAGCTGGGGCATGTGACGGTGACGGGTGCCACGCTCGCCGAGCGGGACGCGAGACTGGATGCCCTCCTCTCGCGTCTGCCCAGTCTCCGGGCGTCAGTCGGTTGACTTTGGGTTGGGCCCTTCGCAGGGGTCGACGCCGGCGCCTTTGACCAAGTGCAGGTGCGGCTCTCTCCGCTGCCGTCGCCGCCCTGGCATGATCCAGCCGAAGAGCAGGACCTCCGCGATCATTCTCACCTTGTCGCCGACGCTGTAGCGCTCAGCGGCGGGCTCGGAGCCCGGCCCGTCGATGCGGGTAAGAAATTCGCGAATGATCTGCCGGGTCTCCTCGGCGTCTCCGTCGGCGACGCACAGAATCTTGCGGTTGTAGAGCTCGATCTGCGGACCGACCGTTAGCGAGCCGAATACGTCGTTCTTGATGAAGTAGTGGACGCCGGCATCGTCGAGAATGCTGCGCAGGAGGAGAAGCTCGGCTTCGTTGCGCGGAGAGTAGAGGTCGATCATCGTCGCCGTTACCTTGCGTCAGGACCCTTCGAGACAGTATCACCTCGGTTCCGCGGCGACCTCCGGCTTGCCGGCCTAGCGGGATGCCCTTCAAGTGGCGCCGCAAGCGCGTCTGACTGGTAGGATTCCTCGATATGCCGACAGATGCGTTGTTGCCCGCGGCCGATCTGGAACGGATCGAGGCGGCCGTCCACGAAGCGGAGAAGGATAGCGCCGGCGAGATCGTCCCCTACATCGTGGCGCGGAGCGATCCTTACGAAGAAGCTCCGTGGAAGGGTGCGGCCTGGTCCTTGCTGGTGGCGGCTCTGGCGCTTGGGGCAACCCGCGCTTGGAGCGGAGGCTGGGGGCCCTCGGCGGCGCCGCTCTGGGACGCTCTCCTGGTCGCCGCGGCCGGGGCCGGTGGTTGGCTCGCGGGGCGCTTCATTTCACCGCTGACTCGCCTCTTGGTAGGGAGCCACGTCCTCGACCTTCGCGTCCGGCGCCGGGCCGCCGTCGCCTTCGTCGAGGCCGAGGTGTTTCGGACCGCGGCGCGCACCGGGATCCTTCTCCTCATCTCGGTCTTTGAGCGCAGGGTGGTGATTCTGGGCGATCGCGGAATCAACGACAAGGTCGAGGACGAAGAGTGGCAGGAGGTCGTGGGCCTCATCACCGCGGGTTTGAAATCGGATCGGCCGGCCGACGCGATCGTGCGCGGAATTCATGCTCTGGGGGATCTCTTGAGGGCTAGCGGCGTAACCAGCCCGGAGCAGGAACGGGACGAGCTCGCTGACCGCCCGCGGATCGATGGGGGAGGGCGATGAGAAGTACCTGGTCACGGGGTGGCTGGCTCGCCCTGGCGCTCGCCGCGGGGCTCGGTCTCGCCGGTGCGCGGGTGGCGGCGGCGCGTCAGCCGGCGAGCGCGGAGTTGGCGGTGCCATACCTCACCGGGCGGGTGAACGATACCGCCGGGATGCTCAGCGCCACGGCACGGGCCAAGCTCGATCAAGAGCTGGCGGCCTTCGAGAAGCGCACCGGACATCAATTGGCCATCCTCACCATCGATAGTCTCCAGGGCGAGCCGCTCGATGACTACTCGATGCGAGTCGCCGAGACCTGGAAGCTGGGGCGAAAGGGCAAAGATGACGGCGTCCTCTTCCTAATCGCCAAGAACGATCACAAGATGAGAATCGAGGTCGGCTATGGCCTCGAGCCGCAATTGACCGACGCCCAGGCGGGGCGCATCCTCGACCGGATCGTTCGCCCTCGCTTTCAAGCCGGGGACTTCGACGCCGGAGTCGAGGCGGGAACCAAGGCCATCCTGGCTTCGATCGAGGGCCAAGCCGTGGCCATGCCCCCGGAGCGAACGAGCACGGTCTCGCCGGTGGCGAGCGTCTTCGGAATCTTGATCTTCCTCGTCGTCATCGGCACCTTCGCCATGGTCGCGCTCGTTTCGCGTGGTTGCAGCGGCTGGTTCCTCTACGTCTTTCTCATGCCCTTCTTGTTCTCGTTTCCCGTCGCCTTCACCGGAAAGCATCCCGTCGGGATAGGGATTCTCGGGCTATGGATGGTCGGGTTCCCGATCTTCCGCTTGTGGTTCGCCAAGAGCAAGACGGCGGCGAAGTGGCGCAAAGCTTCGCCTTCGTGGACGTCCCGAGGGAGCGGTCACTGGGGCGGTGGTTTCTTCGGCGGAGGCTTCGGCGGCGGCGGCTTCGGGGGAGGGTTCTCGGGCGGAGGCTTTTCAGGCGGTGGCGGCAGCTTCGGCGGCGGTGGCGCGTCCGGCGGATGGTGAGCCGGGGTCCGTCCCTCGTCTTCCTCGACTCTTGGCCGCCGGATCCCTCGGTTGGATCGGGTACCGCGGTGGCAATCGCCGGCCTCCAGACCGCGGTGGAGGATCTGGGCGTCCCAGTGCGGCGAATCGCTCCACCGTGGCGTCGCGGGCCGCTCCTTCTCGCTCGTCTCGGCTACAACCTCTCACTCTCGCGTCGGCTTCATCTCCGGCCCGATGAGGTGCCGATCGGCTTCGATGTCGACGGCAGCCTGTTGCCGCGGCGTTTGGCGAACCGTCTGGTGGTGTCCCTGAAGGGGATCGCGGCCGAGGAGAAGCGCTTCGAACGGAGCCTTGCGCACCTCGGACTTGCATCGCTGGCCTTTTTCGAAGGACGCAGTTGCCGGCGGGCGCGGTTGGTCGTCGTCACCAGCGAGCACTCGCGCCGGGAGGCGATCCGCGTCTATGGCCTTGTCGAGGCGCGCATCGAGGTGGTCCCGGAAGGGATCGACCTCGAGCGCTGGCCGGTGATCGACCGGCCGCCACCCACGGGAGAGCTCCGACTGTTGACGGTGGGAAGGCAGTACCCGCGCAAGAACACCAAGACGCTGATCGAGGCGATGCCGTATCTCGAGCGCTTGGGGGTCGCCGCGAGCTTGACCGTGGTCGGCGGAGGCCCCGAGCTGCCGCGACTCCGTGCTCTCGCGCTCAGCCTCGGCCTGACCGATCGGGTTCGCTTCGCCGGCGAGGTCTCGTTCGAGTCGCTGCAGGATCACTATCGGGAAGCCGACCTCTTTTGTCTGCTCAGTCGCCAGGAGGGGTTCGGGATCGTTCTGCTCGAGGCCATGGCGTCGGTCCTGCCGGTCGTCGCCGCGCGCGCCGGCGCGATTCCGGAGGTGGTGGTCGATGGCGACACCGCGCTCTTGGTGCCGGCGGAGGACGCTCGAGCAGCAGCGGAGGCGATCGCCCGGCTGGCGGCGGATCCCGCCTTGGCCCGGCGCTTAGGAGGAGCCGGCAGGGCCCGTGCCGAAGCGTTCGACTGGCCGCTCGTGGCCGAGCGGTTTATCACCGCGATCCGGGAAGCCGCCGTTGACCGCGGCGCACTGGATCATTAGAATCCATCTTCCATAGCACGCCATGGCAACTGACAGCCCTCTCTGCCGCCATGAGGCGGGAGCGAGGCTGAGAAAGGAAGGCGAGATGAGGTCAGCAGGGCTCAGGATGGGTGGTTGGACTTTGGCGCTGGCAATGGCGCTGGTAGTGATGGGAGCCGCGTGGGTCACGGGCTGCCAGAAGAGCGAAACGGAAGGTGGGTCGGAGGAAGCGCCGGTGGCGGCGCAGTCGGCCCAGAGCAACGCGGCGCCGGCGATGGCTCAGCAATCCGCGGTCGAGCGTGGCCAATATCTGGTCAATGCCCTGGGCTGCGATGACTGTCACACTCCGCACAAGATGGGGCCCAACGGTCCCGAGCCCGACTTGACTCGCCGTCTGTCCGGCGCACCAGCCGACACCAAGATGCCTCCCGTTCCCAAGCTCCAGATGCCCTGGGCATGGGTCGGTAGCGCAAACCAGACGACCTACGCTGGCCCCTGGGGCGTGAGCTACGCGGCCAACCTGACCCCGGATAAAGACACCGGTCTGGGGACCTGGACCGCCGACGTCTTTGTCAACACGATCCGGCGGGGCAAGATCCTCGGCGTTGGTCGTCCAGTGATGCCGCCGATGCCCTGGCAGGAGTATCGCAACTTGAGTGACGCCGATCTCAAGGCGATGTTCGCTTATCTCCAGACCCTGCCGCCGGTCAAGAACAAGGTTCCGCTCTATCAACCCCCCGCCGCTCCTTCGGCGAAGGCGATGAAGGGCAAGGCGAAGAAGGGGTAATTACCTAGAGGTGCGTGGAGCTTTGATCGTGAGCCGAGGTTCGCCGGCGCGAACCTCTCCCACGATCGAAGCCTGATGGTTCGTTCCGAGGAGCTCCGCGAGGAGCTCCTCGGCGCCTTCTGGAGGAAGCGCGATCAGCAATCCTCCCGACGTCTGGGGGTCATAGAGCAGTGCCCGCTGTCCGTTCGTGAGCTCCCCCTCTTCGCGCACCCGGCCGGCGAGGTTCTCGCGGTTGGCATCGCTGCAGCCGGTCGTGATGCCGCGCTCGAACAGCGGATAGAAATCCTCCCACACCGGCAACCGCTCGTAGTTGATCACCAGCTCGACTCCGCCGTTTCGCGCCAGGTTCATCGCGTGGCCCGCGAGACCGAAGCCGGTCACGTCGGTCGCCGCGTGTGCCCCATGGTCGAGGGCCCTCTGGCTCGCCTCCGCGTTCAATCGCGCCATCTCGGCGAGAGCCGGCGCCAGCCCTTCGGCGCTGAGCTTGTCGAACTTGAACGCGTTGACCAGGACACCGGTTCCCAGTGGCTTGGTCAGCACCAGGAGGTCTCCCGGCTCCGCCCCGCGGTTGCGCAGGAGACGGTCGGGGTCGGCCTGCCCTACCGCGGCGAGTCCGAACTTGAGCTCGGGATCGCCGACCGTATGTCCTCCGAGCAGGACCGCCCCCGCCTCGGCCAGGGTCTTGGCGGCGCCGCCCAGAATCTGGGCCAGGACTCCCTCCGGGATATCGGTCTCTGGGAAGCAGCAGAGGTTGAGAGCGAACAGCGGGCGGGCGCCCATCGCGTAGAGATCGGAGAGCGAGTTGGCGGCGGCGATTCGGCCGAAGAGCTCGGGGTCGTCGCAAACCGGGGTGATGAAATCGGCGGTCGCGACCAGCGCCTGCTGGGCGAACACATATACCCCGGCGTCGTCGCCGGTCTCCGGTCCGATCAGTACGCGCTCTTCATCGCCCGCGAGTTGGGCGAGGGGCGCGATCAAGGCGGCGAGGTCCCCCGGACCTATCTTCGACGCTCAGCCACCGGTGGTGGCACAGGCGGTAAGACGAAACTTGCGGGAAAGCCATCCCATGACGGCATTCTATGCCGTCTTTTCCCGCTCGCTGACGCGCAGGGGATCGGCTGGCGGTAGCGTCATTCGGAGCTTTCCCTTGCGCAGGCGGTGGAAGAGGGTGGCGAGCTCCGCCCCCGTCCAGAGAAGAAGGCCGCGAAGGAGCGTGGGCAGACCGTGAAGACCGTAGCCGAACCTCCGGAAGAGAACGTGTCGTCCGTTGTTTCTCCTGCCGTAGACGCCCAGCTGACGCCGCTGGCGAGCCAGGCGGGAGAGGCGCCGGTTGTAGAAGCGGATGAACCGGTAGCACGCCGCCGCCTGCCATAGATCGAGGCCGAACGCCGGAATGCGAATGTCGGACAAGCGGCGGCGGATGGGGCGGAGGAGGAACTGGAAGTAGAACGAGGTATCGAGCAGATAGGAAGCGGCGGTCAGCTGGGCGTCGCCGAGGGTCTCGTACTTGCCGATGTAGAGCGACTGAAGCCACCATTCGTAACTGCGCAGGAAGCTGCGGTTGTGCTCCTTGATGCGCTCTTCGATCTCTGCGTCGTCGGCGCCCGCCAGGTCCGCCCCGACGATCTCGGCGGTGGCGGTCACCGACATCGCCGCATGATCGAGGCCGGGGCTGTAGTAGGGATCGAGGAATCCCGCGGCGTCGGAGACCAGAGCCCAACCTCGGTCCATGTAGCGGCTGGTGCGGTAGGGGAGGTGATGGTAGGCGCGGAGATCCCCGGGCTCGAGCTTGGCGTCAGCGAGGAGATCACGCAGGCCCGGGCGCGAGGAGAGAAATCGCCGATACCGGTCCTCGAGGCTCCAGCCGTCCGGCCACTCCACGAGCTCTTTGTTGTAGACCACACCGATGCTGGTCTTCCCATCGCGCAGAGGAATGAGCCAACACCAATAGCCGTAGCCGCAGAAGTGGTTGGTCGCGAGAAAGCGAGAGGCGGGGATCGGAGGCAGCAAGGTCGGCTCCCCTCCTTGTCCAGTGATCTCCTGACCGTCGATATTGGCGACCCCGCGCCAGCGTCCCCACATCGCGGCAATCGGATGGCTCTCGACCCTCTCGAGCAGCCGCAAGCGCCTTCCCAGGAACGAGTGGCGGCCGGAGGCGTCGATCAGCCACCGACAGGTCACCTCCCGCTCGCCTCCCTCTCCCGACAGCGTCACCCGGCTGCGCGGCCAGCCGATTTCGACGGCCTCGGCCTTTGCCGGTCTCGCCACCTCGGCGCCGGCATCGGCGGCAAGGCGCAAGAGGTGCTCGTCGAGCTCGGCGCGGTCGAGCTGGAAGGTGAGTTGCTCGGGAACGGCGCGCGGCCCGACCTCGGTCATCTCGGAGAGATGGCGGTCGTCACGATCGCTGAACCAGAAACGGAGACCGTGCTTCGGCAGGTGCGCGCGCCACAGGTAGTCGCTGAGATCGAGGACCTGAGAGAGGAAGGTAGCCGAAACCTCGACGGTCGCCTCGCCCACCTTCTGGTCGAAGGCATCTGCGTTCTCAACGATGAGAATCCGGCACTCGGGCAGACGGCGGCGCATAAGAAGAGCGGAAGCGGCACCGGAGAGGGCGCCGCCAACGATCACGACGTCGTAGTCGTGCTCCGCCGCGGCTTCTTGCTCACTCAGGGCGATGCTCAGTGGCTTGCCTCCGCCGCGAGTCTATCCGTGTGGGAAATCGGACACAAACAGCGGTGAGCCCCGGGCGGGGGATTGCCCCGTTGTGCTAGCTTTTCGAGTTGCGATGAGAAGCGAGATTCTCGAGCGTTTCACTCGTGTGGCGCGGGACCGTGGGCCCGAGACGGCTTTCACGGCGCGCGCGGGCGACGTGCGGTGGACCTTCACCGAGCTGAAACAGCGCGCCGCCTTGCTGGCGAGCCGCCTTCCCTGCGATGCCGGTGTCCCGGTGGCGGTCGCGGCGGGCAACCACCCGGACTTCGTCGCTCTGTTCCTCGCTTGTCTCGAGCGCGGCGTGCCGTTCGTGTCGATGGACGGGGACGCTCCTCTGGACGAGAGGCTGGCGCTCTGCCGCGCGCTCGGGATTCCCTCGCTCTTGAGCCGCGACGACGGAGGGGAGGCGGTTGCTCAGCACATCTGGGCTCATCGCCCGGAGATCGAGTCCCCGGTGGAGGTTCCGCCTGGAACGGTGCTGGTGAAGCTCACCTCGGGGAGCACCGGCGCCGCCAAGGGAGCCTGCTTCCAGGAGGCGGCGATGCTCGCCGGGCTGGAACAGATCGCCGCGGGAATGGAGATCACCTCCCGCGATCGGGTGTTGATCGCGATTCCTTTGAGCCATTCCTACGCCTTCGATAACGGTGTGCTGTCGCTGGTTCTTCTAGGTACGCCGCTGGTCATCGAGCAGAGCCTGCTGCCGGCGCGACTGATCGCGACCATCGCCGCGGCGGAGATCTCGGAATTGCCGCTCGCGCCCCCCCTGGTCTACGCGCTCGCCGAGAGCGAGTGGCCAGCGGGGAGCGCTCCCCGACTGGTCATCTCAGCGGGGGGCCCGCTGGCTCCCGAGATCGGCGAGCGATTCGCGCGCCGAACCGGCTCGCCGGTTCATCAGTTCTACGGCGCGACGGAGTGCGGTGGCATCTGTTTCGAACGCTTGCCGAGCGAGAGGGAAGGCGTGGGCACCGTGGGATCTCCCCTTCCCGGGGTCAGAGTCGAGCTCGCAGAGGGTGGCGTGGTTCGGGTGCACTCGCGCGCCAACTACTGCGCACGATTCGGAGAGGAAACCGAAGCGGGGGAGAAGGTCGTCGAACCCGGGGACACGGCGGAATGGACCGAAGAGGGGCGTCTTCGGCTCACCGGACGTTCCGCCGACATTCTCAACGTCGGGGGCCGGAAGGTCGCGGCTGTGGTGATCGAGCGCGCGTTGCTTTCTCTCGCGGGCGTCGAGCAGGTCGCGGTCGTTGGCGTAGCGGACGCGGTGCGCGGCGATCGCGTCGTTGCTTTCGTGGTCGGCGATGGAGTGCCTGACCTCGCCTCGCTTCCGGCTGGCTTGACGCCGCGCGAGGTCCGCCGCGTCGACCGCCTCCCGTTCACCAGTAGGGGGAAGCTCGACCGCGCGCGGCTGCGCGACCTGGCGGCTTCCTCTGCGCGACAGGAGGAGAGATGAGCACCCATTCCGGCGAGCCGGGGACATTGGGATCAAGTCGCGATTGGCTCTTGCGCGGCGCGACCCTGGTGACGATGGACCCCGAAGCGCAGGTGCTTCGGGGCGCCGATCTGCTGGTGGAGGGCGGCAGGATCCGCGAGATCGGCAGCGTCTCCGAAAAGGCCGGCGTTGGGACTCGGGATCTGACCGGGAAGATCGTTCTCCCGGGGTTGATTCAAGGGCACATCCACCTCGGCCAGAGCCTCTTTCGGGCTCTGGCCGAGGAGCGAAGGCTTCTCGCCTGGCTCGCTGAGCGCATCTACCCCTTGGAGGCGGCGCACGACGCGGAGAGCGCCTACTGGAGCGGGGCCCTGGGCGCCGCCGAGTGCTTGTTGTCGGGCACGACGACGATACAGGACATCGGGATCGGTCCCGGAATCGAGGGGCTCGTGCAGGCGATCGCGGACTCCGGCCTTCGCGCCCTCGTCGGGCCTTGCCTCATGGACAGCGGACCGGATCTCCCCGCCGCGCTCTCCAGCTCGGCGGATGAAGCGCTGAATGGCGCGGTGGCCCTGGCCGACGAGATCGAGAAGCACCCCAGACTCTCCTTCGTCCTCAACCCTCGCTTCATTCTGAGCTGCTCGGATGCTCTCTGGGATGGGATCCGATTCTTGGCCGAGGAGCACTCGTGGCCGGTTCACACTCACGCCCTGGAGCAGAGAGAGGAGACCGAAGAGGTGCGGGCGCTCAAGGGCGGGCGCGACGAGATCCACTACTTCGACGACGCTGGAATTCTGGATCTCGATCTGCGGCTGGCGCACGGAGTCTGGCTGGAGCAGGAGCATCTCGACACAATCGCCGGCGCCCGAGTGAGCGTCGTGCACTGCCCGAGCTCGAATCTCAAGCTCGGCTCGGGGCTCGCGGATCTCGTTGCCATGAGAGATCGCCACCTGGCGATCGGAATCGGCTGTGACGGGACCCCTTGCAACAACGATCTCGACGCCTTCGAGGAGCTGCGCCTCGCGGCTCTCGTGCAGAGCGTCAAGCATGCCCCGGGAGCTCTCAAAGGGGTTGACGCCCTGCGCCTCGCCACCAGCGAGGGCGCGCGCGCCATCGGCCTCGAGGATGAGATCGGAAGCCTCGAGGTCGGCAAGGCCGCCGATCTGGTGGTGCTCGATGGCGAGCGGCTGGACCTGTGGGCCGCTCCCGAGGCGGATGTGCACGACGTCATCGCCTTCGGCGCGTCGCGAGCCGCGGTTCGCGAGGTCATGGTGGAGGGTGAGTGGTTGGTCGAAGACGGGGCTCTGAGCGGTCGAGACCTCGGCGAGATTCGAGCCTCGAGCGATCGCGCTTGGCGAGCTCTCAGGCAGCGCGCCGGTCTGAGTCTGTAGATCCGCGCAGGCGCTTGCGGACCTCCAGCGAGATCAGAGAGGGCAGACCCAGGGATACGACCATTGCGTAGTGCAATCCGCGGCACAGGAAAGTGGCGGCAACCGCGTCGAGGCGGGGAATCCCGAGCAGGACGAAGCTCTCGATCATGGCGGCTTCCGTAGTGCCGAGACCTCCGGGAGTGCCGGTGATCGCGCCGGCCGCGGTGCCGAGCGCCACGACGATCGCCACGGTCAGGAGCGACGCGTGCCGGCCGAGCGCCACGAAGACCGCCCATTGACCCCCGACGTTGAGCGCGAAATAGGCGAGCCCCATGATCACGAGCCAGGGACGGAGTTGGCGATCCTTGACCAGGCGGCTGGCGACGGCGACCACCTCTCTGCCCCCGTGCTTGAAGGTCTGCCAGCGCCCCGGGCCCCCTCCGGCGCTGCGCGCGAAGAAGCGCCGGATCTCGCGATTGCGCCGTGAGCGGCGGCGCAGCCAGAGAGAAAGCGCGAGAATCGCGAGCACCAAGAGGAGGCTGCTGGCCTCGGCCAACCGGGAACGGCCGATACGCCAGGCGAAGGTGATGAAGGCCAGCCACGTCAGGCTCATCATCACGGTCTGGTGGGCGAACTGATCGAAGAGAACGACTCCGTAGAGAGCCGAGAACGGACGCTCGGATTCGCCTGCGAGGTAGCGTGCCCGCGCCAGCCCGCCAAAGACCCGCACGCTGGGAGTGATGAGGTTGACCAGGGCCGACACCATCAGGCTGGCAAAGCCGATCCAAGGATGGGGTGCCTCGCCTTCGCGGGCGAGCTCCATTCGCCAGCGAATCTCCCAGGCGACGTAGCGCCCGATCAACATGAGCGTGGCGGCCACGAGCCAGTAGGGCTGAGCGCGCTTGATGTGGCCCCAGATATCGTGCCAGCCGACGTTGGCGGCCAGCCGGTAGGTCAAATAGCACGCGAGGGCCAGGAGCAGAAGCTTCAGTCCGTCGAACAGCAGTGCGCGTCGCGACCTGCCGCTGCCGATGTCCGGTGCGCCGGTCTGTGATGCGGGGATGACGCTCATCGCCGTGAACGATACCGCACGAGCGGACTGAGTTGGGTCGGCGAAGGGTGGTCGAGATCCACGTCGCTTCCGCTTCCGTATAGAGTGCGTCCATGTACACCGCGCCCCCTCCCAAGATCACGATCCAGAGAGTGAGCTCGGAGCTCTGGGGGACCGCGCTCTTCACTTCGGATTTGTGGTCGGTTGCCGACCCGGTCTTGTCGCTGGTGGGAGCGGAGGATGGATCGGCGGTGCGCTGGGGAACCGAGGTCAGGGCCCTGTGGAGCTCTATCGGCCTGGCCGTGCGGTTCCGCTGCCACGATTCCGACCCCTGGGCGACGTTGTCCAAGCGCGACGCTCCGCTGTGGCGTGAGGAGGTCGTCGAGGTATTCCTCGGCGATCCGAACGGAGGTCGCGACGAGTACTTCGAGCTCGAGGTCAATCCGCTGGGCGCCTTGTTCGACGCTCGGGTGCGTAATCCGTCGGGAGATCGCACGGTGGCTCCGCTCCACGTCGATCCGGCTTGGAGCTGCAAGGGGATTCTCTGGGGGGTGGGGCGAGAACGGACCGGCAAAGACTGGTGGGCGGTCTTTGCCCTCCCCTGGAGCGGGCTCGAAGCGAGGGAGGTCCCGAGACAGCTCCGCGCCAACTTCTATCGCGTCGAAAGACCCCGAGATCCCGACGCGGTGGAAGAGCTCAGTGCCTGGTCCCCGCCGCTGCGGGCGCCCGCCGACTTCCACCTGCCAAGCCGCTTTGGCACGCTCCTTCTCGCTCCCTGACCCGGGTCAGGGGATAATGGGCAGGTACGAATCCTGCATGATCGGTATCCGTGTCGTATACGACGAGGTACGGGAGGCAAGAATGAATGCACTCAAGCAACTGAACGAGCTCGGCCAGGCTTTCTGGATGGATTTCATTCGCAGAAAGGTGCTGACCGATGGCGAGGTAGAGACCCTCATCAGCGAAGACGGGATGAGCGGGATGACCAGCAATCCCACGATCTTCGACGAAGCCATAGGCGAGGGCGAGGAGTATGACGAGCAGCTCCATGAGCTCCTGGGAGAGAACCCGGAGGCGGACGCCGCCAACCTGTTCGAGAGCATCGAAGTCCGCGATATCCAGATGGCGGCCGATCTCCTGAAGGTTGTCTACGACCGGACGGCCGGCGGGGACGGTTACATCAGTCTCGAGGTTCCCCCTGATCTGGCCCACGATACCGGAGGGACGGTCGAGGCGGCCCGCCACTTCTGGGAGAGTGTGAATCGCCCAAACCTCATGATCAAGGTCCCCGCCACGGCCGAAGGAATTCCGGCCATTCGCTCTCTTCTTGGCGAGGGGATCAACGTCAACATCACTCTGATGTTTTCGCTGGAGCATTACGAGAAGGTTGCGCACGCCTATCTCGAAGGACTCGAGCTCGCGGTGCATCCCGAGAGGCTGGCCTCGGTCGCCTCGATCTTCGTCAGCCGCATCGACACCAAGATCGACGCGCTTCTCGACGAGATCGGCGGCGAGAATGCGAGCGCCCTGCGGGGTACCATCGCCATCGCCAACGCCAAGTTCATCTACAAGCGCTTTGAGGAGATCTTCTCCGGTGCGGAGTTCGCACCCTGGCGCGACAAGGGCGTGCGCGCGCAGAGGGTCCTGTGGGCGAGCACCAGCACCAAGGACCCCGCCTATCGAGACGTTCGCTACGTCGAGGAGCTGATCGGGCCCCAGACCGTCAACACCATGCCCCCCAAGACCTTCGCCGCGTTCCGCGACCACGGACGGCTGCACCAGACCTTGACCGAGGGACTGGACGAGGCCCGTGCGCGACTCGATCGCCTGGCGGACCTCGGCATCGATCTCGACCGCGCCACGGAGGAGCTGCAGGACGAGGGGGTGGAGAAGTTCGCCAAGTCCTACAACGACCTGCTCGCGACGCTCGGGCGCAAGCGCGAAGCGGTGGTCGCCAACCTGGAGAAGGCTTGATGTTGGTCGGGCCGCTGCGCATCGACCTGCCCGCCGGGAGCGAATTGGAGGGAGCCGTCAACGAGCGCCTGCGCAAGCTCGAAGAGGCCAACTTCTCCAAACGCCTGCTGCAACACGATCCGACGCTCTGGTTTCCCGAGCCCCGCCCCGAGATCACTGATCGCCTGGGCTGGTTGGAGCTGCCGGCGCGAATGGCGCTCAAGGTCGGCGAGCTCGAGGACTTCGCGCGCGAGGTGCGCTCCGCCGACGTCGAGGAGGTCTTCCTCTTCGGAATGGGGGGGTCGAGTCTCGCGCCGGACGTCTTCGCCCACGCTTTCTCCGGTGGCGACGGTCTTCCGCTCACCGTGCTCGACACGACCCACCCTGACGCGATCTTTTCGGTGCTCGAGCGGATCGATCCGGATCGTACCTTTTTCGTCGTCTCGAGCAAGTCGGGAACGACGCTCGAGACTCTGTCCCTCTTCCACACCTTCTATGCGGCCGTCGAGCGCGTGCTCGGGGCAGGACAAGAGGCGATGAAGCCGGGCACCCAATTCGCGGCGGTAACGGATCCGGAGACGCCGTTGGCGAGTCTCGGAGAGGAGTTCGGATTCCGCCGGGTCTTCTTGGCGAACTCCGACCTCGGAGGCCGCTACAGTGCCCTCTCTCATTTCGGGCTCGTGCCCGCGGCGCTGGCGGGCGTCGATCTCGGCGTCTTGCTGGGCCGTGCCGGCACCGCGGCTCATGACTGCGGCTCCGAGCGGGGAGCCGAGAGCAACCCAGGGCTCGTGCTGGGCTCGGTGCTCGGCGAGGCGACGCTCGCGGGTCGCGACAAGGTGACCTTCTTCGCCGCCCCAGGCATCGACCTCTTCCCCGATTGGCTCGAGCAACTGATCGCGGAGAGCACCGGCAAGGATGGCAAGGGGATCGTTCCCGTGGCGCATGAGGAGCTCGCTCCGGCGGACCACTATGGAGCGGATCGCCTGTTCGTTGGCCTCTCTTTGGCGGGCGAGACGAGCCCTGAGGCGGCGGAGATCGAACGTGCCTTGAACGGCCTCGCGGCCGCTGGCCATCCAGTGGTGCGCTGCGCCCTGGAAGATCGCTACGACCTCGGCTATCAAATGTTCACCTGGGAAGTGGCGGTGGCCGTGGCCGGTGCCGTAATCGGCATCCACCCCTTCAATCAGCCGGACGTACAGCTTGCCAAGGATCTGGCGAAGAAGGCGATGGAGGGGGGTGGGCTCGGTGATGACGACTTGCCGCCGGCGGTTTCCGTGGGCGACGAGGACGCTCTCCAAGACGCCTTGAAAGAGTGGCTCGCGGGTGCTTCCGCGGGCGAATATCAGACGATCCAGGCGTATCTGGCGCCGGGCGCGGAGCTCAGCGCCAAGCTGCACGGCTTGCAGGCGCGACTGCGCGATCTAGACCATTTGGCGGCGACGGACGGGTACGGTCCGCGATTTCTACATTCGACCGGCCAGCTTCACAAGGGCGGCCCCAACACCGGTCGTTTCTTGCAGCTCGTCGACCATCCGCAGGAGGATGTCGAGGTCCCCGGCCAAGACTTTACCTTCGCCCAGATCATCAAGGCGCAAGCGGAGGGGGACCGAAAGGCTCTCGTGCAGCGGGACCGTCGCGTGCTTGCCGTCGATCTCGAAGATAACGCCCTGGCGGCGCTCGACGAGATCGAGCGGCTGCTGCCGCGATCGGGAGAAACGCCCGAGTAATGGCGGACCGAAGGCGCACGATTCTCTGGGACGTGGGCGGAGTTCTTCTGTCAAACGGCTGGGACCACCTGGCGCGGGGGCGCGCGGTACGCACCTTCGATCTCCAAGCCGAGGATTTCGAGGAGCGGCATCAGCGGGTCATCGAGGCGTTCGAGTGCGGAAGGTTGAGCTTGGATGGGTACCTCGACCACACCGTCTTCTGGACCGCTAGGAACTTCTCGCGCCGAGAGTTCCGCGATTTCATGTTCGCGCAGTCCGAGGCCCAGCCGGCGGCCATCGATCTCGCGTCGCAAGTGGCGCGGGCCGGGAAGGCGCGCATGTCGACGGCCAACAACGAATCACTCGAGCTCAACCGTTACCGGATCGCGAGCTTCGGCCTCGACGGGCTCTTCGAGAGTTTCTTCAGCTCATGCTATCTGGGCGTGCGCAAGCCCGACCCTCGATTCTTTTCCGCCATCGGCGGGATTCTCGGCGAGAAGCTCGACGAGTGCGTGTTCATCGACGATCGCGAAGAGAACGTGGCCGCGGCGCGGGAGGCCGGGCTCGAGACAATTCACTTTGTAGGTGTCAGGGCCCTGGAGCAGGAGCTTCGAGCCCTCGAAGTCACCGAGGAATCACAAGCGAGCGAGGAGGCAAGATGAAGCTGGGAATGGTAGGCCTGGGAAAAATGGGAGCCAACATGGCGGAGCGTCTGCTCGCCGGTGGTCATCAAGTCGTGGGGTTCGACCTCGCAAGCGAGGCGCGCGATCAGCTGGTTGCCAAGGGAGGGGAAGCGGCCACCAGCTTGAAGGATCTGGCCGCCATGCTCGATGCTCCTCGAGCCTGCTGGCTCATGGTGCCGGCGGGCGAGGTGGTCGACAAGACTCTGGACGATCTGTTGCCCCACCTCGAGCGCGGCGATTGCGTGATCGACGGTGGCAATTCGATGTACAAGGACACCCTGCGCCGCAACGAGCGCTTGGGCAAGGCCGGCATCGACTATGTCGATTGCGGCACCAGCGGCGGCGTTTGGGGGCTCAAGGAAGGCTACAGCATGATGGTTGGCGGCGCCGATGCGGTTGTCGACCGCCTGCGCCCGATCTTCGAGACCCTGGCGCCCGGCCCCAACAAGGGCTGGGGCCACGTCGGCCCGACCGGATCCGGGCACTTCGTCAAGATGGTCCACAACGGAATCGAATACGGGCTGATGGAAGCGTACGCGGAGGGCTTCTCGGTGATGCGCAACAAGAAGGACTGGGATCTCGACCTCCATCAGATCGCGGAGATCTGGAGGTTCGGCAGCGTGGTGCGCTCATGGCTCCTGGACCTCACGGCGAGCGCGCTCGAGACCGATCCTACGCTGGCCGATATCGCCCCCTATGTCGTCGACTCCGGAGAGGGGCGCTGGACGGTGGCCGAGGCCATCGATCTGGGCACCCCGGCGCCGGTGATCGCGACCGCCCTCATGCGCCGCTTCGCCTCCCGCGACGACGAGGACTTCGGTGACCGTCTGCTCGCGGCGATGCGGCACCAGTTCGGCGGGCACGCGGTCAAGAAGGAGGATCAGTGATGGCGGCAAACGTCGTGGAGCCCTATCTGTTCGTCATCTTCGGAGCGAGCGGAGACCTCGTGTCGCTGAAGCTTCTCCCCGCCGTCTATCGCCTCAGCCAGCAGGGCTCGATCCGCGGGCAGCATCGGATCCTGGGTGTCGCGAGGACGGAATATACCGATGAGAGCTTCCGCGAATTCGCCATCAAAGAGCTGCGCAAGGATGGGATCGACGATGCCGAAGCGGCGGAGTGGTGCAAAGAAACCCTCTACTACGAAACGATGAAAGGGGCGGAGCAAGAGCACTATCAGGCTCTCGCCGATCGGATCAAGAAGATCGAGCAGGAGGCGGATCTCCCCGGCAATCGGGTCTTCTACCTGGCCGTTCCGCCCAAGGTCTTTCCGATCGCCACCAACGGTCTGGGGCAGGTGGATCTCAATAAGAGCGAGGGGTGGACGCGACTCGTGGTGGAGAAGCCCTTCGGCTGGGACCTGGCTTCCGCTGAGAACCTGAACCAGGAGATTCACCGCTACTTCAGCGAGGATCAGATCTACCGCATCGACCACTTTCTCGGCAAGGAGACGGTGCAGAACCTCTTGGTCTTTCGCTTCGCCAATGCGATCTTCGAGTCTCTGTGGAATCGCGAGCACGTCCGCAACATCCAGATCACGGTCTCCGAGGGGATCGGTATCGGCAGCCGTGCAGGCTACTACGACCACGTCGGCGCGATGCGCGACATGGTGCAGAACCACCTCACGCAGATTCTCACCCTGCTCGCGATGGAGGTCCCGATCTCCTACGAGGCGGACTCGATCCGCCACGAGAAGATCAAGGTGCTGCGCGCCGTGGCGCCGATCCAGCCGGAGAACGTGGTTCTCGGTCAGTACTCGGCGGGCGTGGTCAATGGCGAGGAGGTGCCTTCCTACCTCGACGAGGTGGGGAGGGATTCACAGACCGAGACCTACATCGCTCTGCGTCTCGCGATCGACAACTGGCGTTGGCAAGGGGTACCTTTCTATCTGCGCACGGGCAAGCGCATGCCGAAGCGCCTGACCCAGATCACCGTCAACTTCCGTCGCCCGCCGGTATGCCTCTTCGAAAGTCTCGAGTGCACCGATCTGGGAAACGACTCGCTGGTCATGACCCTGCAGCCGGACGAGGGCTTCTCCCTCTACTTCGACGTGAAGCAGCCCGGCGAGCCCCTGCGCCTCAAGAACATTCCCCTGCACTTCCGCTACCAGGAGTCCTTCGGACCCCTGCCCGACGCCTACGTTACCTTGCTCCTCGACATTCTCACCGGCGATCAGACTCTCTTCGTCCACGCTGACGAGGCGGAGGCTTCATGGAAGCTGTACACGCCGCTTCTCACCATGGGACTTCCGGTGAACAAGTACGCCGCCGGCAGTCGGGGTCCGGCGGAAGCCGACAAGCTTCTCGCCCGGGAGGGAGACAGCTGGAGGAAGATCGAGTGAAGCGGATCGTCGTCGCCCAGACCGCACGGAGCTGGGAACGGATCGCTGGCGAGGAGGTCGCGGCGGCGCTTGCCGCCGCGATCACCGAGCACGGGCGCGCCAACCTCGCTTTGGCGGGTGGCGGAACGCCGCGCCCGGTCTATCACCGCCTGGCGACCCGCCTGCGCCGCAAGATTGCCTGGGAGAGGGTCGAGATCTTCTTCGGCGACGAACGCTGCGTCTCGCCGGAGTGCGAGGAGAGCAACTTCCACATGGCGAGCGAGAGCCTCCTCGAGCCGCTAGCGCTCGATCCCGCCCACGTTCACCGCATGGAGGGCGAGCTCGAACCGCGGGAGGCAGCCCGCCGCTACGCGGGCGTCCTGCGCGACGTCCTGGGGACGCCCCCCCGCTTCGATCTGGTCTTGCTCGGTCTCGGGGAAGATGGTCACACCGCATCTCTTTTTCCCGCCACCCCGGATCTCGCGCCGGACGGAGAGTGGGTCTTTCCCAGCGAGGCGCCGGTCGAGCCCCGGCAGCGGCTCACGCTGTCGCTCGAGGTGCTGAACATGGCTCGGCGGGTCGTTTTCCTGGTGCGCGGGGAGCGCAAGGCGGATGCCGTGCGGCGGGTTCTGCAAGACCGAGAGAAGCTCCCGGCAGAGCGTGTTCATCCGCCCGGCGGCGTGGTTCTCTGGCTCCTCGACCATCCGGCGGCGGGCCAGCTCGACGAGGCGCTGATCGGAGAGCGACTGCCTTGATCCTGGCCGGCGACATCGGCGGCACCAAGACAAGTCTGGGGCTCTTCAACCTCACCGACGGCAGGCTCGAGTGCGCTAGGCGGGAGACCTATGAGAGCGCTGAGCATGACGGCCTGGGGCCGATCATCCGAGTTTTCCTCGCTTCACAAACCGGCGCGACCCGGGTGGAGGCGGCCAGTTTCGGGGTGGCGGGCCCGGTTGTGGGGGGGCGCGTCCGCACCACCAATCTGCCCTGGGAGATCGACGCCGAGATCCTGTCGCCGGAGATCGGCGGCGGCCGTGTCTATCTGATCAACGATCTCGTCGCCACCGCCGAGGGAGTGAGCGAGCTTGGCGACGACGAGCTCGAGATCCTGCAAGCGGGCGAGGCCGACAGCCACGCTAACGCTGCCATGGTGGCGGCCGGGACCGGTTTGGGGATGGCCCTGCTACCACGGTTCGACGGAGAGCTCCGACCACAGCCCTCGGAAGGGGGGCACATGGATTTCGCGCCGCGCGACGCATTCGAGGCTGGGCTCAAGAGCTTCATCGCCGCGCAACTCGGGGGCCCGGGCTCACACGTGAGCGTCGAGCGGGTGGTGTCGGGGCCCGGAATCGAGGCGATCTACGATTACCTGCTGGAGCAAGGCGCCGAGGATTCGGCGGAGTCCCGGTCGCGGATCGAAGCGGCGGAGGATCGCAGCCAGGCGATCTCCGAGGCGGCGCTGGCCGGCGACTCGGACACCTGCGCCCAGGCTCTCGACCGCTGGCTCTCCGCGTACGGCACCGTGGCGGGCAATGTCGCCCTGATCGGCCTCGCGCGCGCCGGCCTCTACGTCGGCGGCGGGATCGCTCCCAAGGTCCTGCCGCGCTTGAAGGACGGCCCCTTCATGGAGGCTTTCCTTGCCAAGGGCCGCTTTCGTTCCCTCCTCTCCAAGATCCCCGTCAAGGTGGTCCTCAACCCCCACGCCGCCCTCCTCGGCGCCGCCCGTCACGCCGCCCGAGCCCTGCGGTAGAAGAGCACGAGTCGCATCCCTCTCAGCCTCTTCTCGGCTTTGTCTCCGTGCAGAGAGGAAGCCGGTTGATTTGATCGTTGCTCCCGTTTGGAGTAAAGAGCGAGGTGGAGGAACGAGCCGATGCTCGAGTTGCGATTGGCGGGAGGCTCTCGGACGGGAGCCCTGGCATTGACCTGTTGTTTACTCCTCTGTTTTGGATCGACGCGTGGCTCAGCAAGAACTTCCGCAGGGCAGGTCCCTTCGACCGCTCGCGTCTTGGTGTTAGCTAGGAGCGCGGTGGCTCAGAAATGCGCGGGACAGGTTGCGCTCGTGGCTCGGGAGCAGAGGGAGCCTGCCGAGGGGGCGGCGAGCGAGGGGCATCCTCAAGCGCCAAAGCCCCAGACTCTCAAGCGGCAAGTGACCGCGCCGGGCGAGAGTTTGTGGGAGCTTGATCCAGCAAAGAAATGGCTGGTCACGGCCCGTTTGCCTGGATGCTGGGCGGCGGAAGCGGTGGTCCCATCGAGGCCCCCTGGAGCAACTCCGCTGAGCCAGCCGCGTGAGATTCGCTTTCGTTTCTGGCCTGCCGCGACGCTCACGGGGACCTTCTCGCCGAGGAGAGGGGAAGAAGTGCCTGGGGCAGCGAGTCTGCGGTTCAATCTCCCGGAGGGCGAGAATCCGATGCTCGAGAAGCCGCTTCCTTCAGGCATCGCAGCCTGCACAGTGACGGGGTCGAGCTTTCAATGCAGCCTGCCGGCTGGTCTCAGCGATTTCCAGGTGATTCCCGGGGGCTACGCTCCGGTGACTCGCTGGGGCGTCGCGCTCGCTCCCGGCAAGACGAAGGATCTAGGGGCGATCGCTCTGGACGCTCCGGCGAGGATCGATGGCGTGGTCCTGCTCGGCAGCCTTCCAGCCAACGCTGCGCCTGTCGACGTGGATCTCGCCCCTGCCGGCGTCGATCTGTTGCCGCCGGCCAAGCGCAAGCGAGTCCTGGCCCTGGAAGCGGCGACGGTCCATCCGGAGAGGCAGGGAGGGTTCGCGTTTGCGCCGCTCGCGGCCGGGAGCTATGCCGTATCGGCGAAGAGCGGTGCCGAGTGGACGAGCGGCCGGCGTTCGCCGTTGGTTCTGGGGATCGGCGACACGCTCACCGTCCAGCCGCCCCTGCGACTAAGCCAGCGTGCCTCGCTCGAGATCACGCTCGAACCTCCTCTCGATGCCAATGGCGAGCCCTGGGAGATCGAGGTGGCGCGCTATCTCGAAGATTCGTCCTATCGCGTGCCCGAAAAGCAGAGCACGGCAGACCTCGCCGGCGGCTGGGTTGCCGAGGGCCTCGCGGCGGGACCGCACTGGATAGCGGTCGAAAGCTCCGGCGGCGACCGGGTCTGGCAGAAGAACGTCGATCTCGACGGGGGGCGCAACACCCTGCAGGTGGAAGTCCCCCTTCTTGCCGTCAGGGGGAGGTTCCATGCTGGCAAGGAGCCCATTGCCGCGAAGCTGGAGTTCTCTCGGCCCAACGCCTCCTCGGTCATCACTCTTGTGGCGGGCAAGGACGGGCGCTTTCGTGGAGACTTGACCGGGTCCGGCAAGTGGTACGTCGTTGCGGATCTCAAAGAGAGCACGACGCACCGGCCGGTTGGCACCGTTGATGTCGAGTCTCCACCGAAAGGAGGGCCAGCGTTGATCGATCTTGCCCTGCCCGACACTCTCGTCTCCGGGCGAGTGGTCGAGGGGGATCTCGATCGCGGGGTAGAAGGTGCCCACATCCTTGTAGTGGGAGAGACGCCTGGCAGGAGCGTCGCTTTTGCCAGGAGCAAGAAGGGTGGCCGGTTCCGTTTCTTGGGTCTCGACCCCGGGAAGGTGACGGTTTGCGCTTCCAGCCGGGAGCGCGGATCCCGGAGTGTCCCAATCGAGCTCGAGCCGGGAGGCAAGAAAGACGATGTAACCTTGAAGCTCCAGGCCAAAATTAGGCTGTCCGCACGCGTTACCGTCGGGGGCCGTCCGGCGAGCGGAGCTCTGCTCTGGGTTGGTACCTCCTCGTGCGGCGGGGTTTTCAGCGGGAGGCGTCTGGTGGGCCCGGACGGCACGACGGCGATTGAGTTGCTGCCGGGCTCGCCCAAGCTCGTCTGGGTTGGCAAGCTCCTTGGATGGCCCAGCACGATCGGCACGACCAGTCTCGGCGGGTCAGGGCACCAACAGATCGAGATTCATCTCAGTGCGGTTGGTGGTCGGCTTGTCGTACCAATCGGGCCACCGAAACAGGGTACCTACCTCTCCCGTGACGGTTCGCCCCTGGTGTCGGTAGGCCTGCTGTTCGGGCCATTTCCTCCCGATGGTTCCCCGCCTGCCGGAGTCGACCTCGCGAACCACCGCTTCTCGCTCGAGCTCGCCCCCGGCGACTACAAGGTGTGCCCGGGCTCGAAGGAATCGAGCGCCTGTGCCGAGGGATACCTTGCCCCCAACGGATGGCTTGAGCTCGATCCCACCTACGCGAAGCCGAACGGGAAGTGATTGGGGCGAGGAGATGCAGGGTCCGATTTGACCGGCTGTCCGCCGAGAACCGGCGGTACCTAGCCCCCACAGGGTAGACTTCGCGGCGACGTGACCCAAGCCTGTACGACGCATCCGGGGGAGGCGGCGACTCACCAGTGTGACGGCTGCGGGCGATTTCTCTGCTCGCAGTGCTTCGAGGTGGGGCATCGTCTGCTCTTCTGCAAGTTCTGTGGAGAGCGGGCCCTGCCGTTGGCGGATGGCGGCGCCGCGACGAGCGG
>JBJKRB010000183.1:0-19665 GCA_046704885.1 Thermoanaerobaculia bacterium
CTGGAGGGGCGCGGGATCAGCTGATTATCGTCCTACCGCAGCCAGAGGAGGTCGGCGGCGGTGGCGGCGAAGAGCCAGACGGAGAGGAGGCCGTTGGCGGTGAAGAAGGCGGCGTTCAAACGGGAGAGATCCCCCGGCCTGACGATCGAGTGCTGGTAGGCGAGGAGCGCCAGGCAGCCGGCGACGCCGACCCAGTAGGCGACGCCGAGGCCGGGCTTGTATACGAAGGGGATGGCGGCGAGCGAAGCGAGCATGGCGAGGTGGAGCGCTCCCGAGATCCAAAGCCCCGGAACCTCCCCCCACTTGGCGGGCATCGAGTAGAGGCCCGTCTCCCGATCGAAGTCCAGGTCTTGCAGCGCGTAGAGGACGTCGAAGCCCGCCACCCAGAACGCGACGGCGGCGGTCAGGAGCACCGCGGGAAGCCGGATATCGCCGCGCACCGCGATCCAGGCGCCGAGCGCCGCGCCGGCGTCGGCAATGCCGAGAATCAAGTGCGACCAGACGGTGAAGCGCTTGGTGTAGGAGTAGCCGAGGAGAATCAAGAGGGCGAGCGGCGAAAGGGCGAAGGCGAGAGGGTTGAGCTCCCACGCGGCCCAGACGAGGAGGGCCGAGCTCGCCACGACGAAGAGGGCGACGAAGGCCGGAGTCACCCGACCGGTGGGAAGGGGCCGCCCGGCGGTACGGGGATTCTCCGCGTCGATCCGGCGGTCGGCCCAGCGGTTGAAACCCATGGCGGCGCTCCGCGCCCCGATCATCGCCACCACGATCCACCCGACCGTGCGCCAGGAGGGCCAACCGTCGGCGGCCAGGATCATGCCGAGGAAGGCGAAGGGCAGGGCGAAGATCGTATGCTCGAACTTGATCATTTCGAGCACGGTCGTGAAGCTCGTCCAGGCGCGCATGGCGAGGGCCATTCTATGGCCCCGCGGGGCACGGGGAGAGAGCTCGCGCGCCACGAGGCGGATAGACTTGGCCGCCAAGGTGCCGCGGATGGGGAGCGAGATCCACAGGTCGACGTGCGTCATGGACTGTCCGGACGCTTGCGCCCTCGAGATCGAGGTCGAGGCGGGACGGGTCCGCAAGATCGGTGGCGGCCTCGATCACCCCGACACCGCGGGGTTCATCTGCTCCAAGATCGGGCGCTTCGCCGAGCGGGTCTATCATCCGGATCGTCTCCTTCATCCAGCCCGGCGCGTTGGAGCCAAGGGGAGCGGCGAGCTCGAGCGTATTTCGTGGGAAGAGGCGATCGGCGAGATCTGCCGGCGCTTCGATGAGATTCGCGCCCGCTACGGCGGCGAGGCGATCCTCCCGTTTCACTACGGCGGCTCGAACGGCAAGCTCTCCGACGGCCTGGTCGACGAGATCTACTTTGCGCGGCTTGGCGCCTCGCGTCTCGCCAAGACCATCTGTGCTGCGCCGACCGGCGCGGTGGCCGAGGCGATGTACGGCAAGATGCCCGGCGTCGCCTTCTCCGACTACGTCGCGGCCCGCCTGATCGTCCTCTGGGGAGCCAATCCCCAGGTTTCGAACATCCATCTGGTTCCCTATTTGAGGCGGGCGCGCAAAGCTGGAGCCAAGCTGGTGCTGATCGATCCGCGCCGGACCATGGCGCGAGAGGACATCGACCTACACCTCGCCATCCGCCCGGGAACCGATTTGGCTCTCGCCCTTGCCGTCGTGCGCTGGCTCGAGGAGAGGGGCGTGCTCGACGGGAAGTTTCTCGCCGAGCACGGACGCGGCGCCGATCACCTGCTCGCCGCGGCGCGTGCCTGGGACCTCGAGAGCGCGGCGCGAGTGACGGGAGTGGAGGAGGAGGCCATCGAGGCTTTTGCGCGTCTCTATGCCGAAACGGAGCCGGCGGTGATTCGCTGTGGCTGGGGTCTCGAGCGCAACCGGAACGGCGGACAGGCGGTGGCCGCGATCCTCGCTCTGCCGGCTCTGGCGGGCAAGTTGGGAGTGCGAGGCGGCGGCTACACCCTGTCGAACAGTGGCACGGCCCGCCTGGACAAGGCGCGTCTCGGACTGTCCGTGGACCAAGGACCGCGTCGGACCCTCAACATGACGCAGCTCGGCCGGCAACTGACCGAGCCCCTCGAGCCGCCCGTTCATGCGCTCTTCGTCTACAACGCCAACCCCGTGGCGACGGTGCCCGATCAGCGACGGATCGTCGAAGGGCTCGCGCGCGAAGACCTCTTCACGGTGGTGTTCGAGCAGGTGATGACCGATACTGCGCGCTACGCCGACATCCTCCTACCCGCGGCCACCTTTCTCGAGGCTTACGACCTACGCATCGGGTATGGGAGCTACCTCGTCGGCGGCACGGCGCCGGCAATCGCGCCGGTGGGCGAGGCGCGCTCCAACGTCGAGGTCTTTGCCGCGTTGGGGCGAGCGCAAGGTTTCGATGATGAAGTCTTCAGCTGGGACCAGCGGACGGCGCTGGAACGGGTGGCCGCCGCGATCGAGCGGCCGGGAGCGGCGCTCGACGCAGACGATCTCGCCGCCGGCGGCAACGCCCGCTACGACTTTCCCGGCGAGACTCCGATCCAGTTCAGGACCGTCTTTCCGCGCACGAACGACGGCAAGATCGACCTCGCTCCTTCGGTCCTGGGGTCGCGGCCCTTCGAGCTCGAGTTCGCGGCGGAGAGATACCCGCTGGCGCTCATCAGCCCGGCGACATCGAAACTCATCTCCTCGACTCTGGGCGAGTTCAACTACCAGCGGTTGACGGTGAGTCTTGGCCCGCACGACGCCGCCGCCCGCAAGCTCGAGAGCGGAGATCCCGTGCGGGTGTTCAATGAGCGCGCTGAGGTCGACTGCTGGCTGGAGGTCGACGACCGTTTGCGCCCGGGAGTGGCGGCAATGCCCAAGGGCGCCTGGCGCAAGAGCTCGGCCAACGGCTTGACCGCCACCGCCTTAGCGCCCGACCACGTCAACCGGGTGGCGGGGGGCGCCTGCTTCAACGACGCTCGAGTCGAAATCGCTCGTCGTTCCGAGTGAGGAACGGGAGCGCTCGCAAAGGAGATCGCGTGGATACCGGACTCGACCTCGAGCCCATCGCACCTGAGCGCAGGACGGCTTCCTTCTGGGACGTCCTCTTGCTCTTTGCCGGGGCCAACATCGTGACCACCACCCTGGTGACGGGCGGGTCGCTCGCTCCCGCCTTCTCCTTCAAGCAAGCCATCGCCCTGGTCGTGGTCGGGACCGTCGTCGGCACCATTCCGATCGCCCTGCTGGCGCGGCTGGGGCCGCGCTTCGGTCTTCCCACGATGGTCCTTCTGCGCCATCCCTTCGGGCGGCGGGGAGCGGCGGCGATTTCGCTACTCCTGATCCTCACTAACTTCGCCTGGATCGCCTTGAACAACCTGATCGCCGCGGAGGCAATGGAGAAGCTCCTCGGAGGCAAGAACTGGGAGTGGAGCCTGGCGGTGGGAGGCATCGCGGTGGCGATCGCGGTGACCGGTCCCAAGGCGATGGCGCTCTTCGACAAGGTCGCCGTTCCGCTCTTGGCCATCGTCGCGGTCGGCATTACCTGGGCCCTGTTTGGGGCCGCTGGACGCGACGCTCTCACCAGGGCGGGAACCGGTGGCATCTCGCTTCTCGCCGGCTTCGACATCGTCGTGGGCTACCAGGTGAGCTGGAGCTTGATGTTCGCCGACTACACGCGCTATCAAGCCGACGAGCGCCGGGCGAGCCGCGCGGTTGCCGCGGGTCTTGCCCTCTCCAGCCTCTGGCTCATGGGGATCGGTGCCGGGGCCGGAGCGGCGGGAGGAGGCAACAGCCCCACCGACATGATCCTAGGCCTGGGGCTGCCGCTCGGCGCCTTGCTCTTGATCGCGCTGTCGACGATCACCACGAACTTCGTCAACATCTACCTCTCTTCCCTCGCTCTGAAGAACCTCTGGCCGCGGGCGCCCGAGTGGCCGACCGTGCTCGCCGTGGGTGGGGTGGGAACCGCGTTCGGCCTGCTCTCGCCCCATCTGCTGGATCGCTATGCCACCTTCATGGGATGGATCGCGACGCTTCTCCTCCCCTTGCTCGCGGTGGCGATCTGCCACTTCTTCGTGCGTTTCCGGAAGCTCACCGATGCGCGGGATACACCCCGCTGGCGGCTGGCGGGAATCGCCGGCTGGGTGGCGGGAGTCCTGACCTATCAGGGGCTCGAGCACTTGGCCTGGCGCTGGGGAGCGACGGTGCCGACGCTCGTCGTGGCCGCCGCCGTCTATCTCCTCTTCTCCCGGCCTGCCAAGGCTGTGGAGGGACTCGCCGCTACTCGACGATGACCGTGCTTTCCGCCTTGTGGCGGGGGCGGCGCATGAGGAGGATCAGGGGGATGATCAGCACGGTCAGCCAGCCGAGCCAGCGGAAGGCATCGAGGTAGGACAAGAGGGCGGCTTGGCGCCGGACCATTCCCGCCAGGGCCAGGATGGCCTGATGGGCGGCGGTCACGGCGTCCGAGCCGCGCGCCATGAAGCCGGCCTTTAGGCGCTCGAACATCATGGTCGAGGCCTTGTCAAACTCGTTGATGTGCGCTCCCAGGATGTTGGTGTGAATTTGCAGGTGGCGGGCGACGAGGGTCTCCGAGAGGGCGATCCCCATGCTCGAGCCGACGTTGCGGGTCAAGTTGTAGAGGCTGGTGGCGTTGCCCATCTCGGCGTTGGGGACGGGATCCACCGTGATCACGGAGAGCGGGACGAAGAGGAGCCCGAGCGCTACTCCCTGAATGAACTGGGGCCAGAAGAAGTCCCAATAGCCGGCACTGAGGTTGAGCCAGCCGAACCAGAAGAGGGTGAGGGCGGCGAGGACGAAGCCGGCGAAGAGGAGCTTGCGCGGATCGATCTTGGTCATGATGATCCCGACCAACGGCATGGCGATGAAGGAGCCGAAGCCGCGTGGAGCGAGGGCGATGCCTGCTTCGAGGGCCGAGTACCCCATCAACGTCTGCATCAGCAGCGGAAGCAGGACCAGGCTTCCGTAGAGAACGAACCCGACGAGCGTGATCAAGAGGACGCCCGAGGAAAAGGTCCGGTTGGCGAAGACTCGAAGGTGAACGATCGGGTTGCGAACCCTGAGCTCGTGGACGACCATCCAGGTCAGAGCGACCGCGGCGATCACCATCAGCGCCACGATCAGGTGGGAAGCCAACCAGTCTTTTTCCTGCCCCTTGTCGAGAGCGATCTGTAGGGCCCCGAAGCCGATCGCCAAGAGCCCGATTCCCCAGTAGTCGATGCGCGCCGTGCCGCGCTTGATGTAGGGGGGATCGAAGATGAACAACTGCATCATGACCAGCGCCACGATGCCCACCGGGACGTTGATATAGAAGATCCAGCGCCAGGAGTAGACCGCCGTCAGCCAACCCCCGAGCACCGGGCCGATGATCGGGGCGACGACGATCCCCAGCCCCCAGAAGCCCATCGCCTTGCCGCGCTCGTGGGGCGGGAAGGTCTCGAGCAAAACCGCCTGCGACAGCGGTTGCATCACGCCTCCGGTCAATCCCTGGACGACCCGAAAGAAGATCAGGACGGAGAGATTCGGCGAAACGCCGCAGAGGCAGGATGCGACGGTGAATCCTCCCACCGAAACCAGCAGCAAGCGCTTGCGTCCGAAGTAGTTGGCGAGCCAGCCGGTCATCGGCAAGATGACGGCGTTGGCCGTGAGGTAGGAAGTGAGCGCCCAGGTCGCTTCGTCGACCGTCGCCGAGAGACTCCCGGCGATGTGAGGCAGGGCGACGTTCACCACCGTGGTGTCGAGCACCACCATGAAGGTGCCTGCCATCACCGAGATGGCGATCAGCCAACGGTTCCAGGCGGCGTCTTCAACAGTTGAGGTGGCAGCGGACATCGAGGCGGCGCCGATCCGGGCTCAGTGGGTAATGACCGTGGCTTCGACCGACATTCCCGGGCGCAGAAGGTGCTTGGGGTCCTGACCCTTCTCGAGGACGATCTTGACCGGTACCCGCTGCACGACCTTGACGTAGTTTCCGCTGGCGTTCTCCGGGGGTAGGAGACTGAACTTGGCGCCGGTGGCCGGGGCGATGCTGTCGACGTGTCCGCGATAGGTACGATCGTAGGCGTCGACCGAAACCTTTGCTCGCTGACCGGGGCGCATGTTCTTGAGCTCGGTCTCCTTGAAGTTCGCGGTCACCCAGATGTCGGAAAGCGGAACCAGCGCCATCAGTGGTTGATCCGGGCGGACGATCTCGCCGACCTCGACCGACTTCTTGCTGATCACGCCGTCCATCGGCGCCGTGATCTTGGTCCGATCGAGGTTGAGCTGCGCTTGATCGAGCGCCGCCTTGGCCTGCTGAACGCGTGCCTTGGCGGACGACAGCTGGGCCTTGGAGACCGTGACTACCTGGGGACCGGTGCGCGCCTTGGCCAGCGCGGCCCGAGCGCTGGCGACGGCGCTTGCCGCCTGCTCGTGATGCCCCTCGGCGATCGCCACGCCTTGCTCGGCTTCGGAGACCGCGGCGGCGGCGGTCGTCGCCTGGCTCTCGGCGGCGTCGTACTGTTGCTGAGAGATCTCCTCTTTGGCGATCAGCTGCTTCATCCGCGCGAGGTCGTCGCTTGCCTGCTTGGCGCGCGCTTGCGCCGCCTGCAACCGGGCCTCGGCGGCCGATACCTCCTTGGCCGCCGACTGGTAGGCGGAGCGCGCGCTCGCCAGCTGGGCGTCGGCGACGGACAAGCCGCTTGCCGTGCTCTGCGAGGTGATCGGCACGCCGGCTTGCGCGGCCTCGAGCGCCGCTTCGGCGGCGGCGTACTCCGCCTGGGAGCGCTCGAGAGCGATCTGGTAGTCCTTGCGATCGATCTCGACCAATACCGTCCCCTTCTTGACCTGCTGGTTGTCGTCGACCTGGACGTCGGTGACCATGCCGCCGACCCGGGGGGCGATGGCGACGATGTGGCCGTCGATCTGCGCATCGTCGGTCGTCACGTGCGTGGCGAGGTAGTACCAGCCCACCGCGAGGACGACAACGACGACCGCGACAGTCGCGATCGACAGGGCGCGGTTGCGCGGGTTTCCCCAGATGCGTTGGCGGAACCCGCTCGCTCGCTGCTTGGGGCGCGCCGCTCCAGGCGCTGTGGCTTGCTCTTCGCTTGCCGTCCCCGTGGGGAGCTCTGATCGTCCAGCGTCTTCGGTCGTTGGCATTAGCGGCTTCCCTTCAAGAATTCGGCGGTTTGCGCTTCCGCGACACCCAGGGCGCGGGCTAGCGACACCTTGGCAAGGTTGTAGAGGTAGAGGCTAGCGATGTAACTCTCGTTGGCGGCGGCCACCGCCTGTTGCGCCTGCACGACCTCGAGATTATTGGTCACTCCAGCGCTGAACCGGTCGCGTGCCTGCTCGAGCTCGCTGGCGGCGAGCTTGCGGCCGGTTGCGGCGGTGGTGACTCGGTGACCGGCGGCGTCGAGGTCGAGCAGAGCGCTCCGCACCTGGTACTCGACCCGGGTCACCCCGTCGTTGAGGCGTTCTTCCGCCTCCTTGACGTGCGCCTCGGCGACGAGGGCTTGGCCGTGGATCCGGCCACCGGTGAACAGGGGGATCGCGAGCACCGCTCCGACATCGTAAGTAGTCAACGAAGAGGAGGTCGTCGGTCCGATCGTTCCCCAGTCGAGGTTGAGCGCGAGCGAAGGAAGCCGGGCTCCATGGGCCGCCCGGAGCTCGGCGCGGGCGGCGGCGAGGCGGGCGCGATCGGCCGCCAGGTCCGCGCGCTTGGCTTGCGCTTCGCGAAAGGCCTGATCGAACGTCATGGCGGGGGCCCGTGCGTAGGGCACGTCGTCGCTCACCTCGAAGGCCTGCGCCAACGGAAGACCGATGGAACGCGCTAGCGCTAGCTTGTCTTTCTGCAGGTCGTTCGCCGCAACGATCTGCTTCTGCTGCTCGGCCTCGAGCTCGACCTGGGCACGGAGCACTTCGATCTTTGCCGCGGTACCCGCGCGCTGACGATCCTTGGCCTGCTCGAACAGGGCGCGCGCGGTGGCGAGCTGCGCCTCGGCGGCTTGCAGTCGAGCATGGTCGGAGATCACTCCGAGGTAGAGGCGAGTGACAACCTGCACTACGAGGTCGCGGGCGTCGCGGTAGGTGGCACGCGCCGCCTCGAGGTTGGCGCGGCCCGCCTTGGCGCGCTCGAGCGCGGAGTAGTCGAACAGCTTCTGGGACAGCATCAGGCGGGCGTCGAAAACGTTGAAGGGACCGATGAGCGGCGATTCTCCGGGAGCCACGGGGAAGCCATACGCCTCCAGGTTGATCTTGTCCCGAGACTGGCTCAAATGGCCCGCTATGGAGGGAAGTAGGGCGGAGAGGCTCTGCCAGCGGCTGCCCGCCGCCGCCCGCTCGCCGGCTTCGGCGAGAAGGAGGCCGAGATTGCCCCGCAACCCTCGCTCCAGGGCCTCGTGAAGCGAAAGCGCAAGAGTTCCCGTGCTCGCCTGGCCCCGGGTGCCACCTCCGGAGAAGGCCTCGGGCGCCGCGCTCTGCGCCAGCAGCGGGCGAGCGGTGCCCAGGGTCAGGAAGCAGAGAAGGAGGGCACCGATCGCAGCGAGCGGCGGAGTCGCTTTCATACGCATGCTCCTCATGGCGCTTTGATTCCTTGCCAAATCAGGTCGAGGAGAAGCACCACGTCCTCGTCGATGGTGCTGTCCCAGTTGCTGCCCAGTCGCTGACGGATGATTCCCCGAACGAGATCGACGATGGCGAAGGCGACGGCATCGGGGCGCGCCACCGTGACTTCGCCCCGCTCGATGCCGCGCTCGAGGATGTTTCGCACGAGGGCTACCCGGTCGAGGTAGAGATCGCTGAGCTCGCTTTCGGCCGGTGGCTGGCGCAGAAGCGAGCGCTCGAGCTCGACAAAGTAGATGCGGAAGAAGTCGCGGTTCGTGTCGAGAAACTCGAACCCCGAGCGCAGGAAAGCCTCGATCTTGCCTCGCGTGGTCGTTTCCGTCTCCACCTCGGCGATCAGCTTGCGTTTGAGCTCCAGAAGGTTGTGCCGGAGCGCTTGGATGTAGACGTCTTGCTTGGAAGGGTAGTAGAGGTAGATCGTTCCCTTGGCGATTCCCGCGGCGTGCGCCACGTCCTCGATGGTGGCGCCGTGAAAGCCCTTGGCGGCAAAGACGCGCGTTGCCGCGTCGAGGATCTCGCCGCAACGGTATTCGGTGAGGACCGCTTTCCTGTTCTTGGCGACCGGCATGGGGCGTGAACTGTCGGTCAGAAAACTGACCGGTGGGTCACCATAGCACGAACGGGATGGAGAAAGTCAACTATGGCACTTCTGGGACGGGAGGTGCCAAAAAGGGACAGCGGCCGGGGTCGCGGCTCCTGTCGGGGGAAAACTGCGGGTGCCGGCTTCTCCGATCTCGAGAGAAACCGGCGCCCTGAAGCGGTAGTGGCCTACTTGCCGCTCTTCGCCTTTGCCTTCGGCGCCTTCGCCCTCTCGACGCGGACGTGAACGGCCGTGGCTACCATCGACTGCCCCGCCATTACGTAAGTGACGCCAACATGGTCGCCGATCTTGACCTTGTCGAACTTGACCTTGGCCTTGCCCTCATGCAGCATCGTCTGTGAATTCAAGGTGATCGTTTGATCGCCCTTCCACTTCGTGTGGACCGTGATCGTCATTGCCTTGGCGTTGACGGCGATCACTTTCCCCCAGAGGCGCTCTTGCTTGACCTTGTGCACGGTCGTCTTGGCGCTCTGGCTCTTCGTGGGGGCCTTGGTCGGCGTCGTCGACGCTCCCGCGACGACCGCCAGACCGGATACGGTGAGACAACAAACTACGATCATGAGTATCCTGCGCATTCCTTCTCCTCCTTGGGCCGAGTTGGTGAGGTTGGCCCCGCGCGCTGTCGATGCAGCGTCCGTGCCAATCATAGGTCACGTTTCATCCAGCGGCCAGCGCAGCGAGGCGCCGTTCGCTTCCCCTTCCGCGCCCAGGCCGAGGTGATCGAGGACCCGCAAAGCGTAGTGTTCGGCAAAGCGCTCGATCTCCTCGCCTCCAATATAGAACGCCGGAATTGGAGGAAGGATCACGGCGCCCAGATAGGCCAGACGGCGCAGGTTCTCGAGATGGACGAGATTGAGCGGAGTCTCGCGAAACCCGAGAACGAGGGGCCAACGTTCCTTGAGGGCGACGGCGCCGGCTCGATGGATCAGGGTGCGCGCGGCACCGCTCGCCAGAGCGCCGAGCGTTCCAGCGCTGCAGGGAAGGATGACCGTTCCCGCCAAGCGATAGGAGCCGGAAGAGATCGCCGCGTCGAGGGCGGAGTCGCGATGGATCGCAATCTTCCCCACCTCCTCCCGGTCGCGGTCGGCCAGCGCCGCGGCCACCAGATCCGCGGCACCGGTGCGTTCGCCTCCGAGCTCGTGACGCAGGACCTGGCTGGCTCCCGAGGAGACCACGATGTGGATGCGCTCGACCTTTGGGCGCGCCACGAGCGCCGCCAACAGACGGCGAGGCAGGAGCATGCCCGAGGCGCCCGAGACGAGGAGGGCGACTCTCAGTCCCATGATCGAGCCCGCCTTCGCCGCGCGGTCAAGACCCGATCTTCTTCGGAGTGCTGATCTTGTACACCCCGAAGAGCAGGAGGAGCAGAATCACCAGCCCGGGGAGAGCGAGATCGTGGACGCCCCAAAAGGCGAGGACGTCGGACTTGCCCGAGAGCACGATGGGAATCGCCATGAAGATTCCGACCAGCGCTTCGCCGGTGATGAGGCCCGAGGAGATCAACATGCCGCGCTGCTCGACCTCTTTCTTGGCCTCGGGGTCGACCGTCTCGGCGTCGCCCGAACGCCGCTTCAGGTTGCGCTGCACCAGGTAGGCGACGATGCCGCCGAAGAAGATGGGAACCGAGAGCTCGAGCGGGAGATAGATCCCGACCGCGACCGCCAGCACCGGGGCGCGAAAGCTCGCTTGGCGGTGCTCGAGCCAGAGATCGAAGGCGATGATCAGCGCCGCGACCACCATTCCGACGTTGACCATGGTCCAAGGCAAGTTGCCCTTGAAGACCCCTTGCGCCACCGAGGCCATCAGGGTCGCCTGCGGCGCGGTGAGGGATTGCGGATGGGTGGCGCTCACCGGGCCGATGCCGTAGGCCTCGAGCAGGAGGTTCAAGACCGGGGCCATGACCAGGGCCGAGACCAAGGTGCCGATGATCAGCATCAGCTGCTGCTTCCAGGGGGTCGAGCCCACCAGATAGCCGGTCTTCAAGTCATGCAGGTTGTCGCCGGCGATGGCGGCGGCACAGGCGACGACCGCGCCGATCAGGATCGCGGCGGCCGCCCCCGAGGAGTGCTCGCGGCCGAAGAGAAAGAGAATCAAGAGAGAGGCGAAGAGGATGGTGGCGATCGTGACCCCCGAGATCGGGTTGTTCGAGGAGCCGACCAGGCCAGTCATGTACCCCGAAACGGCCGAGAAGAGGAAGCCGGCGATCACCATGACCACCGCCATCGACAGGCTCAGGCCGATCGCTCCCACCAGGAAGTGATAGAGGAAGAAGAGGGGAATGATCGACAGCCCGATGATTACCAGCACCCATTGCATCGACATGTCCCGGTCGAGACGGTTTCGGCTCTTGCCCTCTTTCATCTCCCGGTAGGCGGCGAGGCCGGAGCGAACGCCGGAGAAGACGCTTCCCCGCATGCGAATGAGGGCCCACAGACCTCCCACGACCATGGCGCCGACGCCGAGATAGCGCGTTTGCGCCGCCCACAGCTGATTGGCGTAGGCCGTAGCCGTGACCCCGGCCGGGGCGCCGCCCTTGATCCAGACGAGGATGGGAATCGCGACCATCCAGTTGAGGGCGCCGCCGAGGAAGACGAGGACCGCGATGTTCAACCCCACGATGTAGCCGACCGCGATCAGGGCCGGCGAGAGGTTGGTGCCGAAGTAGGCGACGATCTTGCGGCCGAACAGATAGCGGGCGCCCTCCGCGGTCTCGGCGATCAGGCGCAGCCCGGTTTGGCTGAACTTGAAGAGTGCCGCAACGATGGCCGCCCAGACCACGAACTTGACCCCCGAGCCGCCGCGTTCGCCGGTCTCGAGGACCTCGGCGCAGGCGATGCCTTCAGGAAATTGGAGGGGTTGCTCGACGATGAGAGCGCGGCGCAAAGGAACGGTGAAGAGCACTCCCAAGACGCCGCCAAAGCCGGCGATGAGCGCGGTCTGCAAGAAGTCGAATTTCGCCCACTGCCCGAGGAGCACGAGGGCGGGAAGGGTGAAGATGACGCCGGCCGCCAGGGACTCCCCGGCCGAGGCGCAGGTCTGGACGATGTTGTTCTCCAGAATGTTGGAGTTGCGGAAGAGCCGCAACACCCCCATCGAGATGACCGCCGCGGGAATCGAGGCCGAGACCGTCATCCCGGCGAAGAGTCCCAGGTAGGCATTGGCGCCGGCCAAAATGACGGCCAAGAAGATTCCCAGGATGAGGGCCTTGAGAGTAATCTCGGGTAGGCTCTGCGAGGCGGGAATGAAAGGCTGGTGCGCGGGCCGGCTGGCAGGGGGTGAAGCGATGGCCATGAGCTCTCCTCTCTCGTCGGTTCAGATGCGGCGTGAACGCCCTGGATGATATACGAAGCGGGTCCGCCGCCCCCCTGCTGGTGTGATATCGTCCGATCTTCCGGGAGTTGCCGATGTCGCCCTTGGATTCCATGTACGAAGAGGAGTATCGCCGGCTGGAAGATGCCCTGCGCCGCCTGCGCCACGATGCCAATGCCAAGGCGGTGTTCCTGATCGACAAGAACGGTCAGCAGATCGCGTCAGCGGGGGAGACGGAGGACTTCGACACGACCTCGCTCGCCACTCTGACGGCTGGCAACGTCGCGGCGACGGATGGTCTCGCCAAGCTGATCGGCGAACGCGAGTTCTCGGTGCTTTTCCACGAGGGACGGCGTGACCACATTCATATCTCGATCGTCGGCGAGCGCGCCATTCTGCTGGTGATCTTTGATGATCGCTCGTCACTCGGTCTGGTACGTCTTCGAGTCAAGAGAGCGAGCGCCGAAATGGTCGATGTCTTCAACTCCCTGGCGGAGAAGGGGAAGAAGAGCGAGAGCGGGGAGGCGGCAAGTCCCTTCTCCGAGATCACCGATGACGATATCGACGCGCTATTCAGCGACTGAGGTCGAGAGCTGAGCCGGCGATCGAGCCGGATTCCCCGAGCTCAGGATCGCGGGCCCGAGGTGAAGGGTGGCCGGCGCCGTGGCGCGAAGAAGAGACCATGACCTTCATCAACTACGCCGCTAAAGAGATCAACTGCAAGATCGTCTACTACGGGCCGGGGCTGGGCGGTAAGACGACGAATCTGCAGTACATCTACAACCGCACGGCGCCGGACTCGCGCGGCAAGATGATCTCACTCGCGACCGAGACCGATCGTACGCTCTTTTTCGATTTCCTGCCCCTCGACCTCGGCTCGATTCGCGGCTTCGCCACCCGCTTCCATTTGTATACCGTGCCCGGGCAGGTGTTCTACGACGCGAGCCGCAAATTGATCCTGAAAGGGGTCGACGGTGTGGTCTTCGTGGCCGACAGTCAGCCGGAGCGACGCGAGGCCAACGTCGAGTCCATCCGCAATCTTCGCGTGAACTTGAAGGAGCACGGTCTCGATCTCGAGACCCTTCCTTACGCTTTGCAGTTCAATAAACGGGATCTGCCCAGCATCATGGCGGTAGAGCAGATGTACCGCGAGCTCAACTTCAAACGTGAACCCACTTTCCAGGCCATCGCGACCACCGGCGTCGGCGTATTCGATACCCTGAAGTCGGTCGCCAAACAGGTGTTGGTGGAGCTGCGGAAGAAATAGAACGAAGGGAGCCATGGCCAGACGCTGGAAGAAGGAAGATCTCACCTACCTCAAGCGCTACTCCAAGACCAAGACCCTAGCCGCTCTCGCCAAGCGGTTTCGCACGGATGAGGAAACCGTCGAGGCGAAGCTCAAGGAGCTCAGTCTCGTTGCCAAGGGCTCGGCCGAGGACAAGCCAGACCCCTTGCTCGAGGACTTCGGAAAAGGTGTTGGCGCCGTTCAAGGAAAGCATTACAGGGAGGCCGTCAAGCACTTGGAGAAGGTGATCGCCGAGAGCGACAATCCCCAACTCATCGACCGGGCGAGACAGTACCTGGCGGTGGCTGAGGAGCACCAAGGCGCACGCTCCAACGAGAGCGAGGACGGCGATCCCTACCTCGCCGCGGTGGTCGAGAAGAACCGGGGTAATTTGGACGACGCGTTGGCCATCTGCAGTCGCGGCGGGCGCCAGAGCAAGGATGAGCGTTTCGCCTACCTGGCGGCGTCGATCCATGCGCTGCGGGAAGAGGGGGATCCCGCGCTCAAGTTTCTCTCCTTGGCCATCGAGATGAACGCCTCCAACCGCATTCATGCGCACTACGATCCCGACTTCACCGCGCTCCGAGAGAGCGAAGATTTCAAGACTCTCCTGGCGTAGCGCCGGCTTGGCACGTTGGATCGTCACAATCGGCGAAGGTAGCGCTCCCGCGCCTCTTCCCGAGAATCCGAAGGCATCCCTCGTCAGCGTTCCGTCCGGTTCGAGGGCGGCGAGCCAATGAGCCTGGCGTCCTCGCGCTGGCTGGCGGTGGTGCTGGCTGCGGGGCGGGGCACCCGTCTCGCTTCGCGTCTTCCCAAGGTGCTGCACCGGGTTGGAGGTAGAGCGATGCTCGAGCGCGTGCTCGCGGCGGGTCGAGAGGCAGGGTGCGGGCACTCCGTCGTGGTGGTGGGACATGGGGGCGACGAGGTGCGGGAGGCCTTCGCCGGGGAGGAGTCGGTGACCTGGGTTGAGCAAGGCGAGCCGCGCGGCACTGGTGACGCCGTGCGTCGCGCTCTCGACGCCGTCGCACCCTCCTCCATGGTCCTGATTCTCTCTGGAGACGCGCCGCTGATACGACCCCAAACGCTCACTCGTTTGCTGGCCGCGGCGGAGGAAGGCTGGGGAGCGATGGCGGTAGCGACCCTTCCCGAGCCCGGGTCGCTGGGACGGGTCCTCGCCAGGGCCGACGGATCGTTGGAGCGCATCGTCGAGGCGGCGGATGCCAGCGCCGAGGAGCTTTCGATCGGTCGAGTCAATGCCGGCTTCTACGCGCTGCCCGCGGGCGAAGTCGCTCCCTATCTCACCGCTCTCGAGCCGGACAATGCCAAGGGAGAGCTCTACCTGACCGACGCCGTGAGTGCCGCGGCGCGAGGCCATCGCGTGGCGCTCGTCGAGCTTGCCGACGCGAGCGAGGCTCTTGGGGTCAATGATCGCCGGGACCTCGCCTTGGTGATGAGTGTCGCCCGGCGGCGCAAGCTGGACGCCCTGATGGCAACCGGAGTGACGGTGATCGATCCGGAGCGCTGCGAGGTCGACGATCAGGTCGCGGTCGGGCGTGACACTATCTTGCACCCCGGCGTGGTGCTTCTCGGCAGCTCGACGGTCGGGGAATCCTGCGAGGTGCAGAATGGAGCCTGGATACGCGACAGCCAGCTGGGCGAAGGGGTGACGGTCGAGCCGTACTGCGTCATCGATGGAGCGCGGCTCGCTGCGAATACGCGGGTCGGCCCGTTCGCGCGTTTGCGCCCGGGAGCCGTACTCGAACGCGGCGCCAAGGTGGGAAATTTCGTCGAGGTCAAGAACGCCACCTTGGGAGAAGGCGCAAAAGCGAACCATCTGAGCTATCTTGGCGATGCGAGCGTGGGCGCCGGGGCTAATATCGGCGCCGGAGTGGTGACCTGCAACTACGATGGGCGGCGGAAAAACAGAACCGAGATCGGAGCCAAGGCCTTCGTCGGAAGTGACGCTATGCTGGTGGCGCCGGTGAAGGTGGGCGCGGGAGCGACCGTCGCCGCCGGCTCGGTGATCACCAAGGATGTCGCACCGGGAGCGCTTGCCATCGAGCGCTCAGCGCAGCGCCAGGTCGCTGACTGGGAAAAGCGGCGACGGCGGTCGGACGGAAAGACGGAGGGAGACTGAGGGCGTGTGTGGAATCGTCGGTTACATCGGTCCGCGAGGTGACGACAGGGTGGTCCCGCTGTTGATCGACGGCTTGCGGCATCTCGAGTACCGCGGCTACGACTCGGCGGGCGTCGTCGTGCGCAACAACGGCGAGCTTCTCACCGTCAAGGCGGAGGGCAAGCTCGATCGCCTGGTGAAGCGCCTCGAAAGCCAGCCGCTGGCCGGGTCTTACGGCCTCGGGCATACGCGTTGGGCCACGCATGGCGCCCCGTCGGAGCGGAATGCGCATCCGATTCTCGACAGCAAGGGGCGGCTGGCCTTGATCCACAATGGAATCATCGAGAACTTCGTGGCGCTCAAGCAGCGCTTGACGGCGGCGGGCTGGATCTTCCGGTCCGACACCGACACCGAGGTGATCGCCAACCTGGTGAGCTCCTATCTGGAAGATGATCTCTTCGCGGCAGTGCGGCGAGCGGTCACGGAGCTCGAAGGAATGTACGCGTTCGCGGCGGTGTCCACGGTAGGGAGCGGTGGAGAGATCGTCGCCGCGCGGCAGGGGCCTCCGCTGGTGCTGGGCCGCGGCGATGGCGAGTCGTTCCTGGCGTCGGACCCAGCCGCGCTCCTCGCCTATACCAAGGACGTGATCTTCCTCGAGAATGGCGACGTCGCGCGATTGTCGGTCGACGGGGTGGAAATCGTCGACGCCGAGGGCAGTCCGGTCTCCCGCTCGCCGGTTCGGCTCAACTGGGATCCCATCCAGGCGGAAAAGGGCGGGTATCGCCACTTCATGCTCAAGGAGATCCACGAGCAACCGCAAGCGATTCAGGACACCTTCGGCGGTCGGGTCGATTTCGAGCGCCGGTCGATTCACTTCGATCAACTCGAGATCTCCGCCGAGGAAGCGGCGGCGATCAGCCGGGTGCAGATCTTGGCTTGCGGTACCTCGCTTCACGCCGGGCTGGTCGGCAAGTTCCTGCTCGAGGAGATCGCGCGAATCCCGGTCGAGGTCGATTACGGCTCGGAGTATCGCTACCGCGATCCCATCGTCGACCGCTCGGTTCTCGCCATCGGAATCTCCCAATCGGGCGAGACCGCCGACACTCTCTCGTCGATGGAAGCGGCCAAAGCGAGGGGGGCGCGCCTCGTCGCGATTGCCAACGTGATGGGGAGCGAGGCGACGAGGATCAGCGATGGGACCCTGTACACCTTCGCCGGCCCCGAGATCGGCGTCGCGTCGACCAAGGCCTTCACCACCCAACTGGTGGCGCTCTATCTCCTCGCTTTGTACTTGCGCGAACGGCGTGGTAAGCCGCTCGATGCCGCGTGGCTCGAGAACCTCGCCCATCTGCCGCAGGCCGTCTCCGAGGCGATCGAGCTCGGCGATCAGCTCGAGGAGCTGGCAGGGAGCCTCTTCCACAGCCGCAACTTCCTCTACCTCGGGCGCGGTCTCAACTATCCGATCGCCCTCGAAGGGGCCCTGAAGCTCAAGGAGATCTCCTACATTCACGCCGAGGGATATCCGGCCGGGGAGCTCAAGCACGGGCCGATCGCGCTCATCGACCGCGAGCTCCCGGTGGTGGCGATCGCCACCGGTTCCCGGGTCTACGACAAGCTGAAGAGCAACGTCCAGGAGGTCAAAGCGCGCGATGGCCTGGTCATCGTGCTCACCGACCGCGAGGGCGGCGAGGGGGACGAGATCGACGCTCTCGCCGACTACGTGATTCGCGTGCCGCGGGTGTCCGAGGCGTTGCAGCCGGTGGTCAACGTCGTACCGTTGCAGCTCCTAGCCTACTTCATTGGCGTGCGCCGTGGGGCGGACGTCGATCAGCCTCGTAACTTGGCCAAGAGCGTAACCGTCGAATAGGCTCGGTATGTCCCGCAAGTCTCCTCATTTAGAGAAGGTTCGCCGCCGCCGTGAGCTCATCGAGCAACAGGGGCGGAGCCTTCTGAGCTGGCTCGATCGTCTGCGGGTCAGCGACCAGACGTTCCTGGTCATCTACGCGACCCTGATCGGGGCGCTGGCGGGGGTCGTCTCCGCCCTCTTCCGCAACGCCATTGCGCTGGTGCGGGATCTCTGCTTTGGCACCGACGACGTCATTCACGTGATGATCCACATGCCGGCCGCCTGGCGCTTCACGCTGCCAGCTCTCGGTGGCCTGCTCATGGGGATCCTCGCCGTTTGGGTCTTTCGCCGTCCCAAGATGGGCGGCGTTCCCGAGGTGATCGAGCAGGCGACCCGCGGGGGCGGCACGACCTCGGTGCGCAGCATCTTCCCCACCTTCATCAATTCGGTGATCGTGATCGGCAGCGGCGGATCGGCTGGCCGTGAAGGTCCGATCGTGGCCATGGGAGCATCGATCGGCACCCTCATCGGGCGCGTCTTCAAGCTCTCGACGCAACGCCGCCGGGTCGCACTCGGCTGTGGCGCCGCGGCGGGTATCGCCGCCGCCTTCAACGCCCCCTTGGCCGGTGTCTTCTTCTCTCTCGAGGTTGTCCTCGCCGGTGATTTTCAGGTGCGAACCCTGTCGCCGATCGTGCTCTCGTCGGTGGTCGGTACGGTGGTCTTGCGCGCTCTCATGGGCAATCACCTCGCTTTTACCCTTCCTCCTTATCAGTTGGTCAGCGGACGCGAGTTGTTGTTCTATGCGGTCTTGGGGATTCTCGCCGGCGTCGTCGCTCGCGCCTTCGTGATGGCGCACGAACACTCGCATCAGTTCTTCGAGAAGCTGCCTCTGCCGCTCTGGATCAAGCCGGCGATCGGCGGCCTGGCGGTGGGGGTGATCGGCATCTGGCTTCCCCAGGTCTACGGCAACGGTTACGACTTCATGCAGCAGGCCCTGGCGGGCAAGATGACGCTCGCCCTGCTCGCCGCCCTCGTGGTCGGCAAGATCGTCGCCACCGCGCTCACCTTGGGCTCGGGAGGGTGGGGCGGCGACCTGGCGCCGTCGCTCTTCATCGGCGCCATGCTCGGAGGCACGGTCGGTGACGTCGTGCACGGCACCTTCCCGGCGGTGACCGCGACCCCCGGAGCCTACGCGGTGGTCGGAATGGGCGCGGTCCTCGCGGCGGTCATTCACGCGCCGATCACTGGCATCCTCATGCTCTTCGAGGTGACGAACAACTACAAGGTCATCTTGCCGGTGATGATCGCGTGCGTTCTGGCCACTACGATCTCTCGCCTGCTCTCCCCCCTGTCGATCTACGGCGAAGCCCTGGCCAAGCGGGGCATCTACCTGTGGGAGGGCCGTGAGGTCCGGGTGATGCAGGACCTGAAGGTCGAGAACGTCATGTCACGCGACGTCGAGACCGTTCGTCAATCGGCCCACTTCCGCGAGATCCTCGACCGTCTCACCCACTCCAAGCAGCTCTTCTTTCCGGTGGTCGATGACGACGACAAGCTCTTAGGGGTGCTCAACTTCCATCAGTACCGGGAGCTCCTCTTCGAGGAGGACCTCGCCGATCTGGTGGTGGCGGGGGAGATGGTCGACAAGGAGCTCGCCTTCCTCTATCCCGACGATTCCGTGCAGACCGCGATCGAGCTCTTCCATGGCCTCGATTGGGATGAGGTGCCGGTCGTCAACCGCGCCGATCGCAAGGTGATCGGGCGCGTCACCCGCCGCCAGGTGATCGACGCCTACAACCGGGAAGTGGTCAAGCGCAGCTGGACCGCTTAGACCGCGGCTGGCTCGCGTCTCCTGCTGCAACGGCATATCTGCCCGCACCTCCAGCGTTCCGCTTGCT
>JBJKRB010000184.1:0-4095 GCA_046704885.1 Thermoanaerobaculia bacterium
AAGCGAGGTAATAGAGCTCGTCGCGGAAGTAGCCGTAGCCAAGCGAAGAGAAGAGGTACCCACCCACCGCGAGGAGAGGCACGGCGAAGAGGATCCAGAAGCGTGGCCGCCGTCCCGCCGGCCGCCGGGTGTCCGCCCCGCCGCCGTTCCGTGAAATTTCGAGCATCGCCAGGTCTTGCCTCCGCGGGTGGCCCCGGTGAACGAGAGTCTCACTCGAACCTCTATCGCCACCTTCATCGGATACGGGCTACCGTCCACAAAGGTTGCGCGCCGGCGCCAAGCTCTAGGGCGGTGCGCGTGTCCTTCTCTTGTGGAGCATCGCTCATGGCCAAAGACTGGCGATCGCTTGCGAAATTCGATACTCTGCCCCCAACTATGACAAACAAAACCCTAATCCTCGTTGCCGGTATAGCCTTACTCCTCCCCCTTACCGCCTGCAATCGCACCACTGGACCGAGCGAAAAAGGCCAGATGTCCAAGAACGCTCAACCGCCGGCCCAGTCCATGCCCTCCAACCAGCCTTCCGGGACTCCCTCGATGGTCGGCTCGAACGGGCAGGCCGCCGGTGGAAGCGGCGCCATGGCGCCGGGCGCCATGCATCCCGCAACCGAGCTCCACTACAAGCTTCCCGCAGAGTGGAAGGCGGAAAAGCCCGCGAGCTCCATGCGCCTGGCGCAGGCCTCCATTCCGGGTAAGGCCGGAGCTGGTCAGCTCGCCATCTTCTATTTCGGACCAGGACAGGGTGGCACGGTAGACGCCAATATCAAGCGCTGGGAGAACGAGGTCAAGCCAGCGGCTGGCACGACACCCAAGACCGAGAGCTTCGCGGTCGGGAGCCTCAAAGTGACCTGGGTCGACGCCAAGGGCACCCTCATGCCGAGCCAGATGGGCATGGGTCCGAGCTCGCCTCAGACTGGCTACCGCCTTTTCGGAGCGGTGGTGGAAGGACCGGGTGGCCCCTGGTTCCTGAAGGTCATCGGCCCCAGCGCCACGCTCGAGGCGCAACAGAAAGCCTGGCTCGACTTGCTCCACGGCCTGAGCATCGGCTGATCGGCTCCAAGCCAGCAGCAAGATCACCCCGAGCCGCCAACTCGTCCCATCGAGGCTGAGTTGGCGGCCCGCGCTATCTCTGCCTCCCGCCCGGGAACCAGAAGACAGTAGAAGGATGGATTGGATCTAAATCCAGAGGCCTTCCCCTACGGGATTCAGGCCGTCTTCTTGATCTTCGCCCCGACGATCTCGGTGATGGTCATCGCCGTGAGCCCGACGAGTAAATGCGTGGTTTGGATGAGCCAGTGCGAGTTACCGGGAACGAACTGCTGCTGCCGCATCCCCAGCCAGACGACGACGAGCGCCGCAAAGAGGTCCAAGAAGACCCAAAGTGGAGGCTGACGATCGAATGCGGCGAGGAGTCCCTGGGTCACCATCAAGCTTGCGAAAACGAGGCCGACGATCATGTGGGTCAAGATCATGTCGAGGGCGTGGCCTGTCCAGAAGAGAATGCCAAGCGTGATCAAAGTCAAGAATGCGAGCCGGATCAGCATTTGCACGATCGTCGCCATGGTCTTCATCGGAAACCCTCCTCCACTCGAGTGCTTGGCCGGCCTCGGCCGCGATTATCGGGAATTCGGTGTGGCTGAGATCGCTCATCATAGCGGCATCCGCGAGCTGGCAACCCACCCGAAAGGGTAGCCAACCCACGGCGCAGCTTCGCGTCGTCGATCCAGCTGGCGTGAAGCGGTCCCGAACCGTGCGAGCTACGGCTTGGGCGGGAAGGCGGCGAGGTACTCATACGCCGCCACCAGGTCGTCATTGGTCACGAAGCTCAGGATCGGCATCGTACCCCTCTGCGCTCCCTCCTCGGGAGTCGGCAAGCCCTGGTGAGCCTTCCGAATCACCTCGCCGACCGCTCGGTCTTGAAGAAGGCTCGCCAGCGACGGCGGCACCCCTGGTGTCGCGATCGGCTTCGTGCCGCTTCCTGGACCGACAGCAGCGTGACAGGTATGGCAGGTTCCCTTGACCAAGTGCTCTCCGACCCGCACCGCGGGCTCCTCGATCCACACTTGGCGTTTGGCTGCTCCCGGGACCCCTGCTATTTCTTGCAGATAGGCAACCAATGCCTTCATCTCAACCGCATTCAGGTGATCGGCGGAGGGAAGCTTGTGGCCTGGATGTCCGATGGCGGTCTCGAGCTTTCGCTCCCCCGCCGCGGAGTCCGAGGCGCGAATCATGCCCCTCATCGACTTGATCTCGGAGGGGACTCCACTGGCGTCGGCACCGTGACAGGAACGACAGCTCAAACGGTAGAGATCTCTCCCGGTGAGAATGAAACTGTCATCCTTGTGCTTCTCGGTTATCGGTTCCGTCTCTTGGCCCTGCTTCAAGGCCCAGTTTCCGGCTCTCCCGTAGGAGGTGGCCATCACCGTAAACCCCAGGCGAGACAGCCAGCTCGGTCCTCTGACCGGGGTGACGTTAGCCTGCTGAAGTGAGATCACGTGTGCATCACCCGCCGGCGCCTGCCGCGCGTCCTCCCGGGCTCCGGCAGCGAATACAGTGGCTGAACCGAGGATGCCGAGGACGGCGGTGAGACTCACGGCGAGGGCGATTCGAACGCGGCGTTCTGCCGTCATCTTCCGACCTCCGTGTGAGCTAATGGAGCTCTGCGAGCGTTGAGATACCACGATGTCACGATGCAGGCAGGCTACCACAAGTGAGGACGGGAACCAGCGAAAATTCCGCCCTAAGAATCTCGGCGGGAACCGCGATCAAGTCAGGAAACTCGGGGCCCCCGAAACCGGTCTAGCGCCGAATCGATTCGCGCCAAGCTGGAGTCGGTCGGAGAGACGTGGCCGAGGGCCCCGATTTTCTGCAACTCTTCGAGGAGGTCGGACGGATGCCCCTAGGGCCATCGGCCCGACCTCCTCGACCTCCTACTCCCCGGTGGTGGGGTCGATCATCCGGCTCACCGCGGAGACCACGTTGGCGGGAAACTCACCACGCCGGGCGTGCTCGCGCACGTCTTCCGCGGTGGGCGCGATGTACACGCAGTAAATCTTGTCGTCCGTCACGTAGCTTTCGAGCCACTGAATCTCGGGCCCCATCTCTCGCAATACGTCACACGACTTCCGCGAGATCCCCTGCAACTCCTCTGGCGACAGCTGCCCTGCTCCGGGCATCTCCCTTTCAATTACGTACTTCGGCATGTCCCTTCCTCCTTTCATCTGGCAAACCGGAGCTCCCTCCGAATCGCCGATCCAATCTTCCCCGGCGCCTTTGTGCGCCAGCGCTCACACAACCTCGGGGCGAGGGCTCTCCTCGCCGACCGATGCTCCCTGATCCAGGAAGTCCTCGGCGTTGACCCCATGCCCAAGGCGCGGGATGAATGCGGGAACGCTCTGGCGATAGCGCCGGTAGGGCTCGCCGATGTAGTGCTCGAGGTCACGCTCCTCCCAGCGCAGCGTGGCAAGCACGATGTAGCTCATGGCGCCAACGGTGAAGAGGAGATGGCCGACGGTCATCTTCGGGGTCGCCCAGAAGGCGACGAGAAAGCCCATCATCAAGGGGTGCCGCACGTAGCGGTAGAGCCAGCGAGTCTGGAAGTGAGGCTCCGGTGCTTCGCGTCCGCGCAATCGCGCCCAGACCTGAGAGAGGCCGAACAGGTGAAAGTGGTTGACCATGAAGGTTCCCGCCAGCACGGTCAGCCAACCTAGGGCGCAGATACCCCAGATCACTTTCCGTCCGATGGGGTTTTCGACGCTCCACACTACCTGCGTCACCGGGCGCCACTGCCAGAACATCACGATCAGCACCAGGCTCGTGGCGAGGACGTAAGTACTGCGCTCCGCCGCGGGTGATATAAAGTTCTTCCACCATCGTTTGAACGCGCGCCGCGCCATGCCGCTGTGCTGCACCGCGAACAGGGCCAGCAAGAGGGCGTCGATGATCAACGAGGGAACCAGCGCCCCCGTCGCTCCCGCATCGATCCCCTTCGGCACCAGGAAGTTGGTGACGAAACCGACCGCGTACAGGAAGGTGCAGAAGAAGATTCCGTAACAGACGAGACCGTAAACCATCGTGATGAATCCGCTCATCGCT
>JBJKRB010000185.1:0-45467 GCA_046704885.1 Thermoanaerobaculia bacterium
GGGATCAAGATCGTCGAGGTCGACGTCGATGCTCAGGCCTACAGGGCCGGTCATATTCCCGGAGCCGCCGGTTTCAACTGGCAGACCCAGCTGCAAGACCCGGTGCGACGCGACATCATCAACAAGGAGGAGCTGGAAGCACTGCTCTCCTCTTGCGGAATCTCGCCCGAGGACACGATCGTCCTCTATGGCGACAACAGCAACTGGTTCGCCGCCTACGCTTTCTGGCTCCTCAAGCTCTATGGTCACTCCGACGTCCGCCTGATGGATGGTGGCCGCGCCAAGTGGCTCGATGAGGACGACAAGCCGATGACTCCCGAGGTCCCGCAGGTTGCACCCAGCCAGTACCGGGTGAGCGAGGAGCATCCAGAGCTCCGCGCCAAGCTCGCCGACATCGTGAAGATCCTCGAGCACGACGATCACAACCTCGTCGACGTTCGCAGCCCGGACGAGTTCAGCGGCAAGGTGATCGCGCCGCCGGGAATGAGCGAAACGGCCCAGCGCGCCGGCCACATCCCCGGCGCCACCAGCGTGCCCTGGTCATCCGCGGTCAATCCCGACGGCACCTTCAAGAATCGCGACGATCTCGAGCGCATCTACTTCGGAGACGGCAAGCTGGCTCAGGATCGACCCACGGTCTCCTACTGCCGGATCGGCGAGCGATCGAGCCACACCTGGTTCGTTCTTACCTACCTCCTGGGGGTCGACGGCGTGCGCAACTACGACGGCAGCTGGACCGAGTATGGAAACCTGATCGGCATGCCAATCGAACGCTGAGGAGCCGGGGCCGGCGCGGCGGGATAGAATCGGGCACTCGGTTCTACCCTTCTTCCCGCCGCGATGCCCGTCACCTGGACAGCCCTGGCCCTGATCATCGGCTGTGGCCTGGCGTTCTCCTGCCTCGACCTGCTGCGCAAGCTCCTGGGCCGCTCCATCAAGCCCATTCCTCTCCTGGTCTATCTTGCAGCCGGGGAGGTCCCACTCTTTCTAGCCTGGATCCTCTGGTTTCACTCGGCGGGCCCGCAGAGCTCCTATTGGTTGCCCGCCAGCGCTTCGATCGTCCTCAACTTTCTGGCCAACTTGGCCTACTTGGAGGCGGTCAGGATCTCGCCCCTGAGTCTGACCGTGCCCTTCCTCTCGCTCACCCCGGTCTTCGCCACCCTCCTCGCGGTGCCGCTCCTCGGCGAGGTCCCCGGGCCCCTCGCCTTCCTCGGCATCGCACTCGTTGTCGCCGGCGCTTTTCGCTTGAACCTTCCCCCGGGAGCCAGCAACTCGCCAAGGGAGATCTGGCATAGCTTCTGGCGCGAGAAGGGCAGTGTTCTGATGGTCGGGGTCGCCTTTCTCTGGTCGCTCGCCCTCCCTCTCGACAAGATATCCATCGCCCGCTCGAGCCCCGCCTTTCATGGCCTCGTCCTCAACACCGGTATCGGAGCCGGGGCCCTGGTTCTTCTCCTGCGCCAACGGCGAGGCCCCGAGCTCCGCATCCCGCGCCCTCGCCAGGTTCAGGTCGTCTCCGCCATCGTGGTCAGCACCCTGGGGTTGGCCCTGCAGCTCTTTGCCCTGGCGGTTGCTTGGGCCGGTCTGGTGGAGACGCTGAAGAGGGCGATCGGCTCGACGATGGCGATCGTCCTCGGCTATCTGATTTTCCGCGAACCGGTCTCCTGGCCCAAGGTCATCGCCGTCGTGCTCCTCGCCGTCGGAGTGGCTCTGGTCTTACACTAGAGAGGCCATGCGCCTGCTCAAACAATCCGCGGTCGCTCTCGCTCTCCTCGCCACGGGCTGCGCGCCCGCCGCCTCCGTCGCCGGAATTCACCTCGACCGGATCAAGCTGCCCCCGGGCTTCAAGATCGCGATCTATTCGGACGCGGTGCCCGGGGCGCGCTCCATGACCCTGAGCCCGCGGGGCATTCTCTATGTCGGCACCCGCGGGGACAAGGTCTACGCCGTGGTCGACACGAATGGCGACCACAAGGCCGACAAGATCTACACCATCGCGTCCGGCCTCGACATGCCCAACGGCGTGGCCTGGCACCAGGGATCGCTCTACGTCGCCGAGATCTCTCGAGTCTGGCGCTATGACGACATCGACGATCATCTCGCCAAGCCTCCCAAGCCGGTTCTGGTTTCCGACCACTTCCCGGACAAGCATCACCATGGCTGGAAATTCATCCGCTTCGGTCCCGACGGAAAGCTCTACGTGCCGATCGGAGCCCCCTGCAACATTTGCGACCCCGGTGATCCCTACGCCTCGATTACGCGAATGAACCCGGACGGCAGTGATTTCGAGATCTTCGCCCGTGGCATCCGCAACTCCGTGGGATTCGACTGGAATCCCGCTACCGGCGTTCTGTGGTTCACCGACAATGGCCGCGACTGGCTGGGAGACAACCGCCCGCCCGACGAGCTGAATCGGGCGCCCAAGGCTGGCATGAACTTCGGGTACCCCTACTGCCATGGCGGAACGATCCTCGACCCCGAGTTCGGCAAGGGGCACTCATGTTCCGACTACACCGCTCCAGCGCTCGACCTCGGTCCGCACGTCGCGGCGCTCGGCATGCGCTTCTATACCGGCAAGATGTTTCCCCCCTCCTTCCGGGGCCAGATCTTCATCGCCGAGCACGGCTCATGGAATCGCACGGTGCCGATCGGTTACCGGGTGATCACGGTAAGGGTCGCGGATGGAAAAGCCCTGGGCAAGCAGGTCTTCGCCTCTGGCTGGTTGGGGCCGGATGGCGCCTGGGGCCGTCCGGTCGACGTCCAGGAGCTTCCGGACGGCTCTCTGCTGGTCTCGGACGATCTCGCGGGGGCGATCTACCGCATTACCTACTCCAGACCCGGGGCCTGAGGGCGAAGCGGCGAAACTCCCGGCCCGGGCGAGCGTAAGTGAGATGGGAGATCATAAATGGCTGAAACGAAAGCGCGCCTGCATCGTTCCAAGGAGCATCGCATCATCGCCGGTGTTTGCGGCGGCATCGCCGACTTTCTCGGATGGAACGTGACCGCGGTTCGGGTTCTGTACGTCGTCGGTTCGATCGTCTCCGTCGCTTTTCCGGGGATCCTGGTCTACATCATTCTGTGGATCGTGATGCCCAAAGAGTGACCTGCCGGTAGAATGGCGGCGTGAGCCCAAATCCTGGCCAAGACCCGACAACCTCTCTCGCCGGTGTCCATGTCGTTCTACCCACGCCGTTCGCCCAGAACGACTCCTTGGACCTCGGGAGCCTGGCGCGGCTGATCGACTTCGTCATCGGCCAAGGCGTCGACGGCATGCTGGTCCTGGGCGTCATGGGGGAGGCGGGGAAGCTCACGGCCGCCGAGCAGGAAGAGGTGATCTCGATCGCCGTCGAGGCGGCCGGCGGACGGGCGCGTGTCTTCGTCGGCGCCAGCGCCGCGGGGACCCATATCTCGGTGCTCAAGGCGTCACGGGCCCGCGATCTCGGCGCCGATGGAATTCTGATCGCCCCACCGCTACAGGACGACGCCACGATCCTCGCTCACTTCGAGACCATCGGAGACGAGGTGGGACTTCCGATCATCATCCATGATTACCCGCAGGCGACCGGCATTCGGATGACGCCCGCGCTGATCGCCGAGCTCTGCAATCGCGTCAGCCAGATCGGGGCCGTGAAGCTCGAGGATCCCCCAACCGCGCCCAAGCTCCAGGCCTTGAAGCGGGTCTGCCCGCGAACCACCGTTCTGGGGGCTCTCGGCGGGATGTACTTTCTCGAGGAGCTCGGCCGGGGCGCCGACGGCGTCATGACCGGTTTTGCTTTTCCCGAGATCCTGGTCGAGATCTTTCGCGACTTCCGCGCCGGACGCGAGGAGCAGGCCGCGCAGCGATTCTTCTCCGCCTGCCCCCTCTTGCGCTTCGAGTTTCAGCCGGGGGTCGGCCTGGCGGTGCGCAAGGAGACGTACCGACGACGTGGTGCCATCGCTTGCGCGCGGGTCCGCCCACCGGGGGCTCAGATCGACGACGACCTCAGACGAGAGCTCGACGCGATCCTCAATTTTTGCGGCCTCGATGAGGAGAGCGCATGAATCTCGGTCTGAAAGGCAAACGAGCCGTGGTCCTGGCCGCCTCACGCGGCCTGGGCTATGCCACCGCCGAAGCCCTGGCCGCGGAAGGCGCGGCCGTGGCGCTTTGCAGCCGCTCCGCCGACCGCGCCGAGGAGGCCGCTCGCGCCATCGCCGAGAACAACGGTGGCCGCGCTCTGCCCTTTACCGCCGATGTCGCCAAGCTCGATGACCTGCGGAGCTTCTTGGCCGCGGCCGGAGAATCGCTGGGCGGGGTGGACATTCTGGTGACCAACGCCGGCGGCCCCCCCGCCGGAAGCTTCGAATCCCTCGAAGAAGACCGCTGGGAGCTGGCCTTCGAGCTGACCCTGATGAGCGTGGTACGGAGCATCCGCGAGGCGCTCCCTCTCTTCCCCGCCGAGGGCGGAGCCATCCTCGCGATCACGAGCTCGAGCGTCCGACGGCCGCTCCCCAACCTGGTTCTGTCGAATGCCTTCCGCCCCGCCGTTCAGGGGCTGATCAAGACCCTGTCGATCGAGCTCGCCGACCGTGGGATTCGCTGCAACTCGATCGCTCCAGGCCGGATCGAGACCCCGCGCATCACGGAGCTGGACCGCGCCTTCGCCGAGCGCCATGACATGGAGCTGGAGGAGGTCCGCGCCCGCTCCATCGCCGGCATTCCCCTCGGACGACTCGGCCAACCGCCGGAGCTGGGACGCGTTGCCGCATTCCTCTGCTCGCCGGCCGCCAGCTACATCAATGGCGTCACCTTGCTCGTCGACGGCGGTGCCGTTCGGTGCCTGTAGGCTCATGATCTCCAACTTCGAGGGAATCACCGCAGACCTCTCGGTCTTCTTGCTGGTCCTGACCGCATTCGCTCTGGTTACCGCCCTGGTCGCGACGCTTTACTTCGGCGCTCTCGGCCGGCGCCGCCCGGCGCGCGCCTCGGCGGCCGTCGGCATCGGCTGGGCGGTGATCTATGCAGCCGTTCTCATCGGTTTCTCGCTGACCAGCTCCGCGCGGCTGCTGCCTCCAAAGCACGCCAAGTACTTCTGCGACGTCGAGTGCCACCTCGCCTACTCGGTCGAGGGGGTCGAGCGCCGCGCCGCGATCGGCGGCGTCGAGGCCAAGAATGGCGAGTTCTGGATCGTGGCGCTAGAAACGTACTTCGATCCCAGAACCGTCGCCGCGGATCGGCCACCCGGCCCGCTCGTTCCCGATGCCCGCGAGGCCGATCTAGTGCTGACTTCCGGGAAGATCTACCAACGCTCGCGCCGGGGGGAAGAGGCGCTCGCCAAGTCCATAGGGGCCCAGCCGATGCTCACGACGCCGCTCGCGCCGGGCCAGTCCTTCGTCACCCATCTCGTCTTCGACCTCCCACAAGGGGCCTCACCGAAACTCTGGTTGCACGATGCGGACCCTGTGGGCCGCTTCCTCATCGGCAACGAGGAGGCACCCCTCCACCATCGAGTCCTCTTCCAGCTAATCGCTCAGTGAGCAGCGAGCATCGCCACCAGACCCGCGCGGATCATCGCGACGGCGATCGCGGCGAGAAAGAGGCTCGCGACCTTGCCGATGGCCTTCGAGGCCGAGGGGCCGGTGAACCCGATCAAGGTTGGGCCGTACCAGAAGATCAGCAACACGAGCATCAGGTTTACGACTAGCGACGCCAAGGTGGGCAGGTACCCGTAGCCCTGCTGAGAAACAAGAATCGTGGTGATCGCCGCAGGACCGACGACGAGCGGAGTTCCGAGTGGAACCACTCCGATGTCACCGGGAGCGTGCTCGACCAGTCCTGGATCGCGGCGCCTGAGGTCACCAAAGATGAGATCGGTGATGCTCAGCACCAACAGGATCAAGCCTCCCCCGACGCGCAAGTCATTGATCGTGATGCCCATCACGCGAAAGATGAGCTGCCCGGCAAAGAGGATGACGATCGCCAAGATCAGGGCGGTGGCCAACGCCTCGATCGACAGGCGCCGCCGTGCGGGGGTGCTCATCCCCTCCGTCAAGCTGAGAAAGAGAGGCAGTATCCCGGCCACATTGATGGCCACGAATAGGGGGAGAAAGGTGGCGAGATACGCCTGCAAGACTGACCTCGCGCCGAGCGCTCAGCCCGAGCTAGACCTCGAAGTCCATCCCCATGGTGTGGTAGCCGGCGTCGACATAAACCGTTTCGCCGGTAATTCCTGAGGCTAATGGCGAAAGGAGGAAGAGGCCGAGTTGACCCACCTCCTCGGTTGTGACGTTTCGGCCCAAGGGCGCCAAATCCGCAACCCGCTTGTACATCTTGACGAAACCCGGGATGCTGCGCGCAGCAACCGTCTTGACCGGCCCCGCCGATACGGCGTTCACCCGCACGTCCTTCGGACCCAGATCGTAAGCGAGGTAACGCACGGTCGCCTCGAGCGCACTCTTGGCGATACCCATTACGTTGTACTTGGGAACCACCTTTTCCGAGGCATAGTACGTCAAGGTCACCATTCCAGCCCCTGGTGCCAGGATCGGCTCGGCGCGCTGCGCCACCGCCAAGAGCGAGTAAGCGGAGACTTCCAGGGCCGTCAGCCAATCGCCGCGGGTCGTCTCGATGTAGCGTCCGTCCATGGCCGCGCGCGGCGCGAAGGCGATGGCATGGACGATAGCGTCGATCGGCTCCCAGTTGGACGCGAGGTCGGCGAAGACCGCGTCGAGATCGTCTTCGCTCGTGACATCGCACTGGTAGAGCCGCACCGAGGGCAGGTCGGCGGTCAACTTCTCCACCTCGCCCTTCAGCCTCTCTCCCTGATAGGTAAAGGCCATCTCGGCGCCCGCAGAGATCAGCTGCTGGGCGATCGCCCATCCCAGGCTTCGGCGGTTCGTGACCCCCATCACCAGAGCCCGCTTGCCGCTCAAGTCGATGTCGACCATAGTGGGCGAGATCATACCGCAGAGCCCTTCGCTGCCGCGTCCCCGCCGGTTTCAACTTGCTCACGGGTAGTTCCCCCAGGAGCGGGAACTCCTTGTAGAATATGAGGCGAGATCACCCTCCACAGGGCGCATCGTAGTTTCAGGAATCGCATGCGTAAGTACGTCACCTTCTTGCTTCTGACCTCCGTTCAATGGGTCAGTCGTGTCTTCTACCGGCACGATCTGGTCTGGATCGGAGATCATGCTATCGATCCGTGGAGCCGGCCGCGCCTTCTCGTCTTCCTCAACCACACCAGCCTCTACGAGCCTCTCTTCGCCGGCGCCGCCCCCAGCCGCCTGATGTGGAGAATCGCGGCGCATGGAGTCATCCCCGCCGCGGACAAGACCATCCGCCGGCGCTTCGTCGGCCTGTTCTTCCGCTTCATCGCCAAGCACGTGGTAGCCGTCACCCGCGAGCCCGACCATACCTGGCAAGCAGTCCTTGACCGCATCGAGCGCGATTCGATGGTCATCATCCTCCCCGAAGGCAGGATGAAGCGGGCCAACGGCCTCGATCTGAACGGCAACCCGATGACCGTTCGCGGCGGTGTGGCCGACATTCTGCAGGCGATTCCGGAAGGCGAGATGTTGATCGTCTACTCGGGCGGCCTTCACCACGTTCAAATTCCAGGGCAGAGGCTTCCCCGGCCGTTCAAACGGTTGCGCCTGGCGATCGAGCAGTGCGACATTCGCCGCTACCGCGAGCAGCTGCTCGCTCTCGCGGGACCGGATCGTTTCAAGAATGCCGTAAAGCAGGACCTCGAGCAACGGCGCGACCGCTACTGCCCCGCCGTGCTGTCCGAGATCGTCTGAGAACGACGCTTGCGGCGCCCGACGACAGTTTTCCACATCGTCGCGACGAGGATCGCGGCCCCTCCCACCAAGGCAAGCCGACTCGGGCGCTCGCCCTCGATCCACCAGGCCCACAGGGGGTTGAGCACCGGCTCGAGCAGGAGCAGAAGCGAGGCCTCGAAGGCGGGAACGGCGCCAATCCCCTTGGTCAAGAGGAAGTAGGCGAAACCGATCTGGAAGATGCCGAGAAACAAGATCAGGCCCCAGTCCAACGGTTTCGACGGTCCCAGCGGAAGGGCCATGGGAAGACACACGAGGGAGGCGATCACACTTCCCGCGATCGCCGCCGCGAGGCCAGCCTGACGCCCCGTCTCCGGGTGACGGCCGAGCCAACGCAGGCCAAGAACCGTCAACGCCCAGGTCAAACCGCTCACCGCGGCGAGAAGATTTCCCGTTGCCGGGTTGGGGGCACTGGCAACGGCTCTATCGTGGCCGAGAAAGATCAGCGCCATCCCGACGGCCATGGCAGCCAGGAAGGCGAGGTCGCGGGACTGGATCCTCTCGCCAAGAAGCAGGGGACTCAAGAGCAGAACGTAGAGCGGGGCCGTGTCCTGCAGAAAGATCGTGTTCGCCGCTGTCGTCAAACGGTTCGACTGTACATAGAGAATCATGGTCGCGGCGTAGGCCGCGCCGACGAGGAGCGTCCGCCAACTCCAGTTTCTGAGACCGCGAGGGAGAAGGATCGCGAGGGTCAGTGCCGCGACGCCGGAACGAAACGACGCAACCTGCCAGGGCGTGAGCGAGATCGACTTGATGGCGGCGCCGCCCACCGAGAAGAGAGCTGCCGCGGCGAGGACCTCCAGCCGGCCCGAGACAACCCGCGCTACGGCCTGCCCCGCTCCCGAGCGCTGGCTCACCTCTCGCCCGCCGGCTCGACGCGCAGGGACTTCTCGCCACAGATCTCGCGTTCACCGAGCAGGAGCTGAGGCCGCACCCGCGGCCGCCACTTGAGCCCGAAGCGCTCGATCACCACCCTGAGAATGTGATTCACCGCCTCGGTCGGAGAGTCGGTGACGTGCAGGAGGTTGACGTCCTCCGAATCAATCGTCCCCTGCTTCACCATGTTGTGGTGAACGAACTCAAGCAACGGCGTCCAGTATCGGCGCCCGAGAATCGAGAGGGGAAAGTTCCGAATCTTGCCGGTCTGGATCAGGGTGGCGGTCTCGAAGGTTTCATCCATGGTGCCAAACCCTCCCGGCGCCACCACGAAACCGTAGGAATACTTGACCAGCATCACCTTGCGGACGAAGAAATGGCGAAATTGCTGCTGGATGTCGACGTAAGGATTGGCCGACTGCTCGTTGGGGAGCTGAATGTTGAGTCCGACTGAAAGCCCGCCGGCCTCCTTGGCGCCGCGATTCGCGGCCTCCATGACTCCCGGCCCACCCCCGGTCATCACGGTAAAGCCGGCGCCAGCGAGTAGGCGGCCCGTCTCCCGAGCGAGCTCGTAGTGCCACTCCCCCTCCTTCGCCCGCGCCGAGCCGAATACGGTCACGCAGGGTCCCACGAAATGCAGAGTGCGAAAGCCGCGCAAGAACTCGCGAAAGATCTGGAAGGCCCGCGCCAGCTCGAAGCCTCGGCTCTGAGGACCGGAGAGAAACCGGCCGACCTCAGGATATGGCGGTCCTTCCTCCCACGCGAGCTCACCATCATTTCGTGCCTGCGGTTCCTCTGTCTCGTCACTCATGGATCTTCTCCACTCCGCCGGACAAACCTCTCCCCCCTAGGCCCGCCGCCATTAGAGCAGCGTGCTCGCGAGGTTCGCCAACTCCGAGCGTTCCCCTCGCTCGAGGTTGACGTGCGCATAGAGAGGGTGATCGCGGATCCGGTCGATCAAATAGGAAAGCCCGTTGCTATGACTGTCCAGGTAAGGAGTATCGATCTGGAAGATATCGCCGGTGAAGACCACCTTCGTTCCTTCCCCCGCGCGCGTGATGATCGTCTTGACCTCGTGCGGCGTCAGGTTTTGGGCCTCGTCGACGATGAAGATGATGTTGGCGAAGCTTCGCCCTCGGATGTAAGCGAGGGGAACGATATGCAGCTTCTCGAACTCGATCATCTCGTCGATCCGTTTGAGCTCCTTCTGGCCTTCGCCAAACTGGTTCTTGATGACGCTCAAGTTGTCCCAGAGGGGCTGCATATACGGATTGATCTTCGACTTGATATCGCCGGGTAGATAGCCGATGTCGCGGTTCGACAGGGGCACGATGGGACGTGCCAGGTAGAGCTGGCGGAAGCGGCGGCGCTGCTCGAGAGCTCCGGCGAGAGCGAGCAGGGTCTTGCCGGTGCCCGCGGCGCCGCTGATGGTGACCAGGGAGAGATGGGGATTGAGAATCGCGTGCAGAGCGAAGGTCTGCTCCGCGTTGCGTGGAACGATGCCATAGGCGCTCGCCTTCGGCACTCTCTCGAGGCCGGCGACCCGGGGATTGAAATACGCCAGGGCGGACTTCGAGCCGCTCTTGAGGATGAAGAAGTGGTTGGCGGGAGGGAGGCCGGCCCCGACCTCGATCATCGGCACGGTCTTGCCCTCGTAAAGGCGATCGATGATCGAGTCGTCCTCGACTTCCAGCTCGCTCTTGCCCCGCCGCAGGTGATCGAGGTCCTCGATCTTCACCGTCTCGTAGTCTTCCGCCGGCAGGTTGACGGCACGCGCCTTCACCCTCAGATTGATGTCCTTCGAGACCAGAACGACCTTGCGCGGGGCTTCGCGCTCCGCTAAGGAGAGGGCGGCGTTCAAGATACGGTGATCGTTCTTCTTGGTGCCGAAGATCTCGGCCGTGTTGACCCTCGAATCTTCTTCGGTGATCACCCGGAAGCGGCCCCGATTGGCGCCGTTGATGGGGATCCAACCCCGCAAGTCGTGATTCTGGGACAGCTTGTCGAGCTGACGAATGAACTCCCGGGCGTGCAGATTGATGACGTTGCTGCCCTTCTTGAAGGAATCGAGCTCCTCGAGCACGGTCAGGGGCACGGCGACGTCGTGCTCCTCGAAGTTATTGAATGCGTTGTGATCGAACAGAACAACCGACGTGTCGAGGACGAAGATCCTGGAGCTCTTTCTGCTCATAGCGCGCTGCGGACAGGCGCCGAAGCCCCGTCCCTGCTCACCTCCAACGGTTCGAGTCGACCCAATCGGGTCCTGCTCCGCGGGCAGCCCCGCGGCCGTTTTCCCATGCGCCTGTTCTACCACACATGACCCTCGAGCTCGTCGGGTTCCTCGCGGCCTCGAGGCTTCGATTTTCACCGTGATCTGTGGTAAAAGGCGCTGTCCGAGGGGCTTTCCCTCGTGCGGCTTTACGCAAACGACAATAAATAGGAGAACGATCGATGACGCAGAGCGCAGAGCTCATCGCTCTCGAGGAGAAATTCGGTGCTCACAACTATCACCCCTTGGACGTCGTGGTCGCGCGCGCCCAAGGAGTATGGGTGTGGGACGTCGACGGGAACAAGTACATGGACTTTCTCGCCGCCTATTCGGCGGTCAACCAGGGACATTGCCATCCCAAGATCGTCGCCGCTCTGAGCGAGCAGAGCGCGAAGGTCACCCTTACCTCCCGTGCCTTCCGCAACGACCAGCTGGCCCCCTTCTACCGGGACCTCGCCGAGCTCACCGGATACGCTCGCGTCCTGCCGATGAACACCGGTGCCGAAGCCGTCGAGACGGCGATTAAGGCGGCCCGCAAGTGGGCGTACAAGGTCAAGGGCGTACCCGACGGCAAGGCGGAGATCTTGGTCTTCGAGAACAACTTCCACGGCCGGACGACGACGATCGTGGGATTCTCCTCCGAAGCCCAGTATCGCGACGGGTTCGGGCCCTTCACGCCTGGCTTCACCCTCCTTCCCTACGGCGACGTGGAGGCGGTCGCCCGCGCCATGAACCCCAACGTCGCCGCCATTCTCGTCGAGCCCATTCAGGGTGAGGGGGGAATCATCATCCCGCCGGACGGCTACCTGAAGAAGCTGCGCGAGATAGCCGATCAACATCGCGCTCTGCTCATTTGCGATGAGATCCAGTCTGGTTTGGGACGAACCGGAAAGATGTTCGCCTTCGAGCACGAAGAGATCCGCCCGGACGTCGTCATCCTCGGGAAGGCCCTCTCCGGCGGCGTCTACCCGGTCTCCGCGATCGTCGCTGACGACGAGGTCGTGGGCGTCTTCCACCCCGGCGACCACGGCTCCACCTACGGCGGCAACCCCGTCGCCGCGGCTGTGGCTCGCGCCGCTCTCGAGGTTCTGCGCGACGAACGGTTGGCGGAGCGCTCGGCCGAGCTCGGCGCCTACTTCATCGAGCGGTTGCGGAGCATCGAATCGCCCCACGTCAAGGAGATCCGCGGCAGGGGGCTATGGATCGGGATCGAGCTCGAGCCCGCGGCGGGCGGCGCCCGGCGCTTCTGCGAGGAGCTGCAGCGCCGGGGACTCCTGTGCAAGGAGACCCACGAGCACGTGATCCGCATCGCGCCGCCCCTCGTCATCGAGCGCGAAGAGATCGACTGGGCGCTCGAGCGCTTGGCGGCGGTCCTGGGCGCGGATTGAAGGAAAGAGCCGCGGGTCGGGGTGCTCGTGGCGGTATCCGGCGCCCGCGGCTTATTGTGGAGCGCCTCGCCTACATGACCTTCAGCGAGGCCATGAACTCGTCATGCGAAGGCTGCCCCTTGGGGAAGGCAACCGCGTAACCGAGCGAGAGCGTCATCTGCAGCCGCGACAGGACCGACATCCTGAAATCGAGCTGCGCGCCGACGTTGCTTGCCCGCACCTGTTGGGTCGACGGAGCGCTCAGGTTGGTGAGAATCCCCGAAGCGAAAATGGCGGGCCGCGCCCAGGAGATGTAGAACCCCGGCGTGCCGAACTTGCGGAAGCGGATCGGCGGCAGGTTCCACTCGAGCATCGACTTGGCGAAGGTGCGGCCAGCGATCGAGTTGAGCCCCACTCCCGGAAAGCTGTAGTACTCGCGGTAACGCTTCACCTGCAGGTGATCCACGTAGTTGTTGCCGAATCCGCCAAAGTAGAAGTTGGCGATCGGATCCGCCTGCCGGCCGAAAGCGACTCCGGCCGCGCTACGCAACCAGATCGACGAGTGCGGAATTGGAAGGGCCACGCCCAGATCGAGGGTCCCGAAAATGCTGGGAACGTCGTCGCCCGGAATCCAATCGTTGTGGGCGAAGAGCTGCCACTTGACCCCCTTCTCCTGGTCGACATGGCCCAGCGAATGCCTTTCATTGCTGTAGGTCAACGAGACCTCGGTCGATGACAGGCGGGTCGCCGGCGATGCGATGTTCTGGTAGCTTGGCAACCGCTCGATGTCCCCGTAGTACGCCGTGTCGAACTTGACCTCCAGAGTGCGGGGCTGATCGTAGATCAGCATGCGATCGTAGCCGATGCCGATCGAGTATCCCTTGCGGCTCCGCTTGGTCGGGCCGAAGAGGTCGTAGAAATCGCCTGCGTTCCACTTCGCCCGCAGGTGCCAGTCGTAGCGCTGGTAGTCGAACGCGAGGTGGAGCCGCTCCTTCGACGGCAGGGTGTTGTCAGGGGTGTAGGTCGCCTTCAGACTCGCCCGGTTGATGCCGATCGGATCGGAGAAGTTCAGCCGCATTCCGACCGCCTTGGAGTTCTTGTAACCCTCGACGATCGGGTAGAACGAGCTCACCCGCATCATGTGGAGCGGCTCGTACGGCCCCTTCTTCTCGATCATCGACTTGATCGGGATCCTTGCCGGCGATCCCACCGACCACTTCTGAACGATCGGGTACTTCTCCGCGATCTGGTGACCGAGGAAGGTGATCGGCGCGATGTCGGTGACCACGTGCGGGTGGTCGATCATCGCGGGAACGAAGCCCGAGCCCGAGTAGCGAAAGACGATGAGGGAGCCATCCTCGAGAGGGATCGGACGGAAGAATCCCGTGTCTGTGTTGGTCATGGCGTTCATCTTGCCGCTCGCCAGCGTATAGCGGAAGACGTTGGAGACGCCACTGAGATAGGAGGTGCCGTAGAGGTACCTGCCATCGGAGGAAAAGACGAAGTTCTCGGGCACCGTATCGCCGAACTCGTATTTCTTGATCGGCTTGAGCTCGCCCTTGCGCAAGTCGGAGATCTTCATCACCTGGAGCTTCTGGGTGCCGTCGATCTCCCCGAATGAGGCAACGAGATCCTTACCGTCAGGTGAAACGTCCAAGTCGTAGGCGACCTCGCCGTAGGGTAGCGACTTGATCTGTTGCCACTCCTTGTAGGGATAGGGAATGCGAACCAGGGTGGCGATCCCGTTGAGCGTCCGGACGCCCCAGATCGAACGATCGGCCCGATCGAACGCGAGGTAGCCCACCCGCACGTCCTTGAGCAGGGTGCGCGATTTCCCGGTCTTGACGTCGACCTCGCGTAGATCGCGATAGGCCAGATTGTCCGTGGTGTAGAAGAGGGTCTGAGAGACCGGGTCCCAAGCGAGGGAAGTGACCGTATAGAGAACCGGACCCTTGACGTCGATGAGCTTGTGTACCGAGCCGTCCCGCGTGTCGATCCAACCCAGGTAGGCGACGGTGCCCGGGTAGTTGAAGGCGGCGTAGAGACGGTGATCGCTGGGGTCGTAGTACGCCGTCGAGATCGATCCGAGGGCGCGATGCGATAGATCGTGGTAGGGCGTGGTCGGATACTGATTGATCGCCGCGAGATTCTTCTCCTGGAACTTGTGCTCCCACTTGACCCACTGCTGCCACCCTTGGTCGAGCGACATGCCGAAGACATGAGTGAACTGGTCGGCGTAGTAGCGCTTGCTCCCCTCCTTGCGCGCCACCCACTGAATCAGCTTCTGCGGACTGTAGCGATAGGCGAGGTAAGACAGAAACCTCGTGCCATAGAGGTACCAATTGACTCCCACCTGGAAGTTCGTCTCGGTCGCCTCGGAGACCAACCCCAGGGGATCATAGAAATGGGAGTGATCCCGCACCATCGAGCGAAAAACCATCTCGTCGTAGGCGCCCTGCGCCCGCCCGATTCCTCCCGCCATCCAGGTTTCGGTGAAGACCGCGATTCCTTCCTGATACCAGCGTGGTGCGGCGATCCTCGGGGAGGTCAGATAGAAGTAGAGAATCGATTCCGGGTCTTCGGCGATGGGTACGACCTTGCCCCCGAACAGATGACGAAAGAAGCGGTCCTCTCGCGTCGTTCCATCCATCATCGCCACATGGACGAACTCATGATTCATGATCCAGTTCATGCGTTCGTTGGCCATCACCGTCTCGAACGCGAAGCTCAAGGGCGCGACCTGCACCATCACCGTGTTGAACGGAACGGTGCTAGTGCTCGCGTTGCCTTCATCGGAGAAGTCGTTGAGCACCACGTTGAGCCGCTCCTGCGGCCGATAGCCATAGAGCTTCTCCTGGAATGCCAGCGAATTTTCCGCGCATTGCGCGACATAGGGGGCCAGATAGGAGAGCTGCGGGGCTTGGTAGATGAGACGGATATCCTTCGTCTCGATCTCGCTCAAGTTGAGGTTGATCGCGGCGAGCGGCGCCGCCGTGCTAAGCACCAGTGCACACGCGACCAAGAACCTCGCCACCCTCTTCAGCATGGCCAACCTCGCTTTCAACCCTTGGAGGAGAGCGGAAAAGAAAAAGGTGCCTGCAGCCGGGCTGCAGGCACCACGGTGATCAACTTCAAACAGACTAGCCGATACTGGCATCGAGACTCACATGGATGTCAGTTGGCCTGTGGGTGCGCGGCGTCGGCGAGCGCACTCTGGAAGGCCTGGCTCTCGAGCGCAGCACTGAACGCCTGGTTCTCGAGCGCGGCGCGGAACGCTTGATTTTCCAATGCCGCGGTGAAGGCCTGACTGGTCAGAGCGGCGCGGAATGCCTGGCTCTCGAGGGCCGCACGGAAGGCCTGGCTCTCGAGCGCCGCACGGAACGCCTGGCTCTCGAGCGCGGCGCGGAACGCTTGGCTCTCGAGCGCGGCACGGAACGCCTGGCTCTCCAAGGCGGCGCGGAACGCTTGACTCTCCAAGGCGGCGCGGAACGCCTGACTCTCGAGCGCGGCACGGAACGCCTGATTCTCGAGCGCCGCACGGAACGCCTGATTCTCGAGCGCGGCGCGGAAGGCCTGGCTCTCAAGCGCGGCACGGAACGCCTGGCTCTGGAGGGCGGCGCGGAACGCCTGGCTCTCGAGCGCCGCGCGGAACGCCTGGTCCTGAAGGGCGGCGCGGAACGCCTGATCCTTCATCGCCTGGCTCTGCAGGGCATCGACGGCCGCCTGGCTAGTGAGAGCGGCGCGGAACGCCTGGCTCTCGAGCGCCGCGCGGAACGCTTGGTCCTGAAGGGCGGCGCGGAACGCGTTGCTCTTCAAAGCGGCACGGAACGCGTTGCTCTTCAAGGCCGCGCGGAACGCGTTGCTCTTCAAAGCGGCGCGGAACGCTTGGTCCTGAAGGGCGGCACGAAACGCCTGGTCCTGCAGCGCCGCACGAAACGCGTCGCTCTTCAAAGCGGCGCGGAACGCCTGATCCTGAAGGGCAGCGCGAAACGCCTGGCTCTCGAGCGCGGCGCGGAACGCCTGGCTCTGCAACGCCGCCTGGAACGCCTGGCTCTCAAGCGCCGCCTGGAACGCCTGGCTCTCGAGCGCCGCACGGAACGCGTTGCTCTTCAAAGCGGCGCGGAACGCTTGACTCTGTAGGGCCGCGCGGAACGCTTGGCTCTGCAGGGCCGCACGGAACGCGTCGCTCTTGAGCGCCGCCTGCATCGCGGGATTCGTCAAAGCAGCCACGGCGGCCTTGTCATGGATCAGCTTGTCGAAGGTGTCGGTCTGCATGAAATCCTGCATCGTCTGATTCTGCAGCTTGACGTCCTTCGCGGTCATCTGCTTGGCGTGGTAACGCTGCGCGACGCCGATGGTTCCTTCCGCCTCTCCCTTCTTCGGTGGGTAGTTCCCCCACATGACGAAACCAGCGGCCAGCCCGACCACAACGATCAGTCCAGCCAAAAACCAAAGTTTGCTAGAGCTCTTCATCTCGTCCTCCTTGCCGAGTGGGCCTTCGGGTTGACCGTAAGGTCCGGTTTCTTTGCTTAACTTGCTCCGTTCACTATTAGCAAATACAACCTGGGCCGTGAAAGGTTGGTCGAATGCCTGGGTCAAGGACCCTAATGCGCTCCTCGCACTGTTGTCTCGAGGACCTGCCGCCCACTGTGAAGAACCGTCAAGCTCAGATCCGCGCCAGAGGGTCGAGGCGCAACCGTCAGAGAGAATGTGCCAGGCCCCTCGACGTTCCAGCTCAGAGCGGCCGGCCCCGTTCGGGGCGCCGTCTCACCAGACCCGCCGAAACGAACCAAGTTGATTCCCCCACCTGCCTCGTCCGTCAGCGTCAGATCGAGCTCGACTTTCGCTTTCTTTTCTAGAATCAGATCAAAGACCACCTGCTTCGCCCGGCGGCGCACCGACACCTTGCCGAGCTTCTCCCCCAGATCGAAGCTCTGGCTCGATATCGCCGCTGCGGGTGGATTCTCCATCGTACCGACATAGCGTGATTCGTCCCTCGTCGATGGCTGCCGGCTCGTGATGATCCAACCACCCAGAACAGCAACTACCAGAGCCGCCGCCAAGGCCGCGTATCGATACAGCGGAGCGAACATCCACCGCCGACGCACCGACCGCGGCGCCGAGACGACCCGTGCTCTCGGCCGGTTCACCGCTTCGGAGAGGGCGCTATCGATTCGGCTGCGGAGCTCGACCGGCAGCTTGCTCTCGGCCAAGGCCTCCAAACGCTCCTCCAGCTCCTCGACTTGCCGGGCCAACTCTCGAGCTTCCTCGCTTTCCGCAAGCAGCCGCTCGAGGAGCGCTTCCTCCTCTTTGCCCAGCTCCCCATCACGGCGCTTCCAGAGAAGCTCTTCGATCTCGATCTTGGTCATTGTCCGATTGAATCGATTGAATCGCTCAATGGCTCGGAGTATTTCGCGCCAGAAGTCACGTGTGCGCCTCTGGGCCTTGCGCCTTCATTAGACAAGTACCCGCGAAGGTGAAAAAGGTTGGTTGGGATTGGCCAAACCATCATGACACCACTCGGGCTCACGATTTCGCCCGTTTCGTTCGAGACTCCCCCCGGCGCAGCATGTTCAGCTCCCAGAGGTCCCGGCTGCTGGTGTGGAAAATGGGATCGAGTGCCATCAGACCGGTCGGGCCGATGCTCTCCTCGAGGTAATTGAGCTCCTTCAGGTCCGCCTCCACCGACGGGTCCGGGTTCATGTTGAAGCCGCTCTTGCGCATCAGCATGATGCCCTTTGCCCGGATCGATAGTTCCACGTGGAGACGAATGAGACAGAGCATGTCCGCCACCGTTTCGGGCGCGAAGTGGTGCTTCAGATCCTGGAGGTAACGTCCCACGCGAGTCTCCGAGATCTTGCCTCGATTGATGATTCCCAAGAGGTCTTGGTCGCTGTCGAACCCGGACCCGAGCCACTCCTCGGTGGTCTTGACGCTGGCTCTGAAGACGACCCAAAAGAGCAAGGGGAAGAAGACGATGACCGCCAAGGTCGAAGCTTCGGGAGAGAGGAAGAACTGATTGTACGAGCCATGAAGAAGGACCGCCAACAGATAGCCCGGGACCAGAGCTCGCAGATGAAACGAGCCTTGTCGCTCGCTGATCACCTTGGTCACGACGGCGAGGATGGCGGTCGCTCCACCGTGCATCACGGCGGTTCCGAGACCGCGCACCGCCCACAGGGCGGGATTGGGCTCCCGCAAGACGAGAAAGTAATGGATGTTCTCGACCGCCGCGAACCCTGCCCCGATCGCGAATCCCCAGATGGCGGCATCGACGAGGAAACCGAGGCGACGCCGGGCAATGGCGACCATGATGATGGAACCCTTGCACAGCTCCTCGACGAAGGCCGCGATCGATCGTGAATAGGTGCGAGGCCCCAAGCCAAAGACCTCGGCCAGGGTGGGGTTGACGAAGAGACAGACGAAAGCCGCCGCGACTCCAGCACCGACCAGCGCCAAGACGATACGAAACCGAACCAGCTTGTAGCTGTCCAGCGTGATGAGGGTCAACAGAAACAGCGTTACCGGAAGCAGAGCGAGGAGGAAGCAGAGCGCGTAGGTGGCCATCTCTCAGCTCCTCACCGTGGATCGAGCCCGCGGCGCGCAAGAATCTCCCGAAGCTCGCGGCGCGCCTCGAAGAGCCTCGATTTGACCGTCTTGACCTCCACTCCGACGACTTCGGCAATCTCCGCGTAGGAGAGATCCTGCAGGTGTCGGAGCACAACGACCGTTCGCAGATCGACGCTCAACAGACGCAGAGCATGATGGATCTCGCGACCAGTCTCCCTACCCGCCGCCCGATCCTCGGGGCTTGCCTGGGGAGACTCGGGTTCCCACTCGAGGACCGTACTCTCACCCTTTCGGCGCTTGACGTTTAGGGCCTCGTTGAGACCGATGCGGTAGATCCAACTAAAGAATCGATAGGAGGGATCGAAACTCGAAAGGTGTTCGAACGCCTTCAGAAAGGCGTTCTGCGTCGCGTCCATGGCGTCCTCGACATTCCCGGTGATGCCGAGAGCGAGATGGTAGATCTTGCCCTGATACCTGTCGATCAATTGGCCGAAGAGCTCGCTCTGCCCCTCGGCGCAGCGACGAATCAACTCGTCGTCGGAGAGGTTCGGTTCATCGCCGATCGGGTTCGCTTCTCGCAAGACGCTTGACTCCGCGCTCACCGATTCTCGAGCGCGTCGGTCTTGGCCCCCCTCAGGAGCGCTCACACGATCTCGAAGATCGCATCGAACCCCGCGAGCTCGAAGACTTCGCGGATGTGAGGGCTCAGTTGGGCCAGCTTCAGCCTTTGACCGCTATCCATCAACCGCTTCTGCACACTCACCAGAACGCCGAGGCCGGCACTCGAGATGTACTGCAACTTCTCGCAGTTGAGGGTGGCGGAGGACCTAATCTCGTTGAAGCGCGTGAGCGCCATGTCGACCTGGGACGCGTCGAAACGCCCCACGATGATGACGCTGTTGTCTTGCTCGATCGTAATCTCTAGCATTGCTCGTGGCGTTTCTTGATCACGGACACCGTTAGCTCGCGATTGTCATAACTGTAGGAGAGGCGATCAACGATCGACCTCACCAGATGCACGCCGAGGCCACCGGCGTGCCGCTTCTCGATCGGCTCATGAATGTCGACGTCCGGTACCGATTCGGGATCGAAAGGCTCAACATCGTGATCGATCAGCGTTAGCTCGATTTGTTGAGGCGAGACCTCGAGGCCAGCGACGATGCCCTCGGCGCCGCCCTGATTGTGGCGCACGAGGTTGGTGAAGAGCTCCTCAGCGGCGAGGTTCATGCAAAAGGTGGTTTTCTCGTCGACGTTCCCGAGGGTCAGCTCCTTCTCGAGAAATGCAAAGAGCTCATCGAGAGCGGATACCGAACGCGCAATCTTGACCGTCTTTTGCATCCCCCTCCCCTCGAAAAGCACCCTCACTCATCGCAACCACTAGCGTCGCGGAAATCGAGAGCGCGTGGCTGCTACGTTCACGCAAGGCACTAGACGAAAGTCAGCATCGAAGCGCATCGCGCCGACCGCCCCGCCATTGCAATCTACCTAGCTTAGAGCCACTAAATTAGTATAGCACCGCTCCTGCGACCATTCAGTGAGATCCCTGGAAAGAGCCACGCCGCTCAGCGCGACCGTCGGAGAATCACCAGGGTCTGATCGTCCGCCCGGGGCTCGCCGCCGCTAAACCTCTCGACATCCTTCATGATCCCCGCAAGCATCGCGCTGGCGCTCTCCCCGTGCCGCCGGACGCACACCGCGATCAAGCGTTCCAATCCGTATTCCTCCTTGGCTGCGTTGAACGCTTCGGTGATTCCATCCGTGTAGAGCACCAGGCAGTCGCCCACTCCAAGCAACACATCGATGCCGCGGTAGGAGACGCCTCGCATGACGCCGAGCGGCAGGCCGGTCTTGCCGAGCTGCTCGACGCTTCCGTCGACTCGAATCAGCAGCGCGGGGTTGTGTCCGGCGCTCGCGTAACGAAGGGTGCCGGCCGCGCCTCTCAGCCTCGCCAGGTATGCCGTTGCAAACCACTCCGGCAGAGCACGCTCCTCAAGGAGATCATTGAGCCGGCGAAAGACATCCTCCGGCTCTCTGCCTTGGGCCATCGGCTCCGCCGCAAAGGAGTCGAGCATCGCGGCGAGAAGCGCGGCCGCCATCCCCTTGCTCGATACGTCGGCGAGGAGGATGACGCACTCGCCTTCCGCCTTCCGTTCGACCACTTGATAGAAGTCCCCGGAGACCCCGCTCGAGGCCATGTTTGCCGCTTCGAGGTCATAACCCGGAAGCTCCGGAAGCACCGGCGGCAGGAGCCTTACCTGAATCGCACGGGCCGCCTTGAGCTCTTGCCGAAGCTTCGACGCCTCGGCCGCCTCTCGCGTCAGGCGAAGGTTGCGCACTCGTGAGGCGCTGAGAGCGGCGAGCGAGTTGAGAAGCTCCAGATCCTCCTCGCCGAATTGTCGGGCCGCGCTCTGAGACGCCACGATGACCATCCCCAGGGGAGCTTCGCCGCTCTGCAAGGGCGCCGCGAGGAAACTGCGCAGGCCCGCGTCCACCAGGCTCTTGGCCTCGCTGAAGCGCTCGTCCGAGGCGGTATCGAGAACCAGCGCGGCCATACCACCTTCCGCCACGTCACGGATCAAGGTACGAGAGCTCAGTAGCTCCTCGACCTGGGGACCGATTGGACGGCTGGCCACCATCTCGAACGCTCCTCCCTCTCGCCGCAGGAAGATCGCTCCAGCATCCGCGTGAAAGTATTCGAAGACCAGATCCAGCATGCTCTCGAGCAAGCTCTCGGAATCGCCGGCTCTTCCGAGAGCTTGATAAAAGCGATTGATGAGCGCCAAACGCTCGCTGACCTTGCGCAGCTCATCCTCGGCCAGGTCGGCCCTCACCTCGCCAGCGAGCTCGGCGGCGTCCAAGAGCTCGGTCGCGGAGCGCAAGAAGACCGTCTGCTGAGATTCGGATTGCGAGATCGGGCTGGCTGACCGCTCACCCAGGTCGACGATCTCGACGTGGCAGCCCGAGACCTCGATCACATCGCCCACCTCGAGCTCGGTGGCGTCGGCCAGAGCTCGCCCATTCAAGCGGGTCCCGTTGCGCGAGCCAAGGTCTTCGAGATACCAGCGCTCGTCGCGCCGGAACAACCTCGCATGACGGCGCGAGAGGAGGGGATCGGGGAGCACGAGCTCGCAACTCGGCGACCTGCCGATGACGATCGAATCCCCATTGAGCTCACGCTCGGAGTCGGCGGTTTGCAGATTGACCAGGCGAAGACGCATCGGCTCGCTCTCAGTTTAGATCAACCATCCCACTCGGCGCCCGCGGCCAATTCACAGAGATCGCGGCTGCATGATAGCTTGGGTGCCCTGGCAATGCACGGCGCCCTGCCCATCGACCGTTGGCAATTCGCCTTCACGGTCACGTTTCACTATCTCTTCCCCCAACTCACGATGGGGCTGGCTCTCCTCCTCGTCGTACTCAAGACGCTCGCCCTCAGGACCGGTGACGAACGGTACGATCGCGCCGCCCGGTTCTGGGCCAGGATCTTCGGCATCAACTTCGCGATGGGAGTGGTGACGGGAATCCCGATGGAGTTTCAGTTCGGGACCAACTGGGCACAATTCTCGCGGGCCGCGGGAGGCGTCATCGGCCAGACTCTAGCGATGGAAGGGGTCTTCTCCTTCTTTCTCGAGTCGACCTTCCTCGGGCTCTTCCTGTTCGGTGAGAAGCGCCTCGGGCCCAAGGCCCACTGGCTCTCTGCGTTTCTCGTCTTCCTCGGGTCTTGGCTCTCCGGCTACTTCATCATCGCCACCAACGCCTGGATGCAGCACCCAGTGGGCTATCAGATCGGCGCACACGGTCAGATCGCTCTGGCGAGCTTCTGGAAGCTGCTTCTCAACCCCTGGGCGCTGTGGCAATACGCCCACAACATGTCCGCCGCGGTGATCACCGCGAGCTTCGCCATGGCCGCGGTGGGGGCTTTCTATCTCCTCGCGGGCCGTCACCTCGACTTCGGCCGCCTCTTTGTCCGCCTGGGAGTAATCGCCGGCCTGATCGCCAGCTTGATCCAGGTTTTCCCCACCGGCGACGCGCAAGGCCGCATGGTGGCCGAGCATCAGCCTGCGACCTTGGCAGCGATGGAGGGTCTGTTCTCTTCCCAGGCCGGAGCCCCTCTGGTTCTCATCGGCCAGCCCGACGTACCCAAGCAAACGCTGGACAACCCGATCTTCGTACCACGCGCGCTCAGCATACTCACCTACCGACATTGGAAGGCCGAGGTCAAGGGATTGGACGCGTTCTCGCCGAAGAACTGGCCGGACAACATCCCGCTCGTCTACTACAGCTACCACATCATGGTGGGTCTGGGGACCATCTTCATCCTGGTCATGCTCATCGCCGGATGGAAGCTGTGGCGAGGGACCCTCTATCGCTCCCGCGCGATGATGTGGCTCCTCATGCTCTGTCTTCCCTTTCCCTATATCGCCACGACCGCCGGCTGGATTACCACCGAGGTGGGGAGACAACCCTGGTTGATCTACGGTCTCATGCGTACGGCGAACGGGGCATCGCAGATGGTCTCGGCCGGCAACGGTCTCTTTACCCTGCTCGGCTTCATGGGAGTCTACGCGCTGCTCAGCGTCCTCTTCCTCTACCTCCTCTGGGCCGAAATTACCCGCGGCCCGGAGCCCGAGGGCGCGACCCTCGAGACCCCCGGAGAGGTGGGCTGAGCCCGTGTCGACCCTTTGGTACTGCCTAGTCGCCTGGATGCTCGCCATGTACGTCGTTTTCGACGGACTCGACCTCGGCACCGGCTTCGTCCATCGCCTCGTGGCCAAGACCCCGGAGGAGCGCCGGCTGGTCACCCGGACGATCGGTCCGGTCTGGGACGGCAACGAGGTCTGGCTGCTTGCCGCGGGCGGCACCCTCTATTTCGCCTTCCCCGCGCTCTACGCGGCGAGCTTTAGCGGCTTCTACCTCCCGCTCATGATGGTTCTCTGGATGCTCATCGGACGCGGCATCAGCCTCGAGTTCTACAGCCGGGTGGAAAGCCCGGTGTGGCGCGGTTTTTGGGACGGAGTGTTCGTCCTGTCAAGCGCTCTGCTCTGCCTCTTTTTCGGCGTCGCTCTAGGAAACGTGATCCGCGGCGTGCCGCTCTCCTCCGAGGGCTGGTTCTTCCTCCCCCTATGGCACAACTTCACCCTCGGTCCTCCAAGCGGCATCCTCGACTTCTACACGGTCATCGTCGGACTCGCCGCGGTCGCGGCGCTGGGCTTGCACGGCAGTCTTTGGGTCTCGCTCAAGACCCAAGGTCCGGTGCACGACCGGGCGGTCGATCTCGCCGCCTGGATGGCGGGGTCCACCCTCGTCATGACCGTCCTGGTGACGATCGCCAGCCTCTTGGTTCAACCGCAGATCGCGTTCAACCTGCGGCGAGCCCCCTGGGGCTGGATCTTCCCTGCCCTAGCGATCGGAGGGCTGATCGGCGTCGTCCTCTATCGGCGCGGCAATGAGGTCAGAGCCTTCCTGTCTTCCTCCGTCTATCTGGTGGGGATGCTCTGTTCCGTCGCCTTCGGGCTCTACCCCTACGTCCTCCCGGCTCGGCCCGATCCAACTCTCGGCCTCACGGTTTCCGGCGCCGCGGCGCCGATTCGCGGACTCGAGATCGGGCTGGCATGGTGGATTCCGGGGATGCTTCTCGCCGCCGTCTACATCGTCTTCGTCTACCGCCACTTCGCGGGCAAGGTCAGCGAAGGCGGCTCCTCGCACTACTGAGCTCAGGACAGCACTTCGCCAAAGGCGAGATCCTCGGCGGCGAGCACCAGCGCCGCGTCGGGAAGCCCCTCGAGGCGCCGCTTGAGCTGGTCCATATAGGACGCGAAATCGTCATCCGGCTCGGCGATGCCCAGGAGGACCAGATCGGCGTCGGCCGAGGACTGGTGGAGGATGTCGTCGAACGGCCTGCTGGCCGCCACCAGGACCTCGCCGCGGACGCCGGTGCGCGAGCGCTCGATGATGGCTTCGAGGTTCGCGCGAGCCCTCGGTGCGGCCCCTTGCTCCCCAACCACGAGCTTGAGCACGACCTCGGAGCCGCGCCACTCGAGGCTCGTCCTGACGAGATACGCGAGGATCATCATCAGGCCCCCGTTGCGCCTCAGGCCGCCCCACCACACGTCGATGCGACGGCGGCGCCCGAACGGTCTTTCCGAGCCGGAGCGGACGATGATCACGTTGCGCTCGGCGCGATGGAATTGGCGAATCGCGTCGCAGTAGCGAGCGTGGTTCTCCACTTCCAGGCTGTCCCCCAGAATCACCGTATTCGGCACCAGAGATCCCAGCCCGTATGCGGCAACCAAGCCCTCGGCCCCCGCGAACGGGTCCGGTGCGGTGACCACGCGGGTCAAAGCCTCGACGCCGCGCTTGAGCAGATAGTCCCGTAGGGTCTCCTCCATCGCCCCCTGGTGGGCGTGGCTCACGGACTGATCGGGCAGGACGCTCGCTACCGTCATCAAGCCCTTGTTGTGGGTAAGGGAGGAGGCGAAATCGATCAGATGCCAGCGCCGGTTCGGCGCACCCGCCAGAACCAAGGGATGCGGCCGCCAGTTCTTTGGGTGGTCGTCGCCCAGGCGCAGCAGACCGGTACGGATGACCGCAAGCCAGATCCCCCGCCGGACGTCCCCCCAGGCGGTTGTCATCTCGCGGCGTTCGAGCCAGATGAAGATGAGCACGATGATCGCCGCCGCGACCACCGTCGCCAGAGCGTTGATCAAGAACATCACGGCCACGCAACCCACGGCCCCCAAGATCGAAAGCGTCCAGTGGACGCGGAACTTGGGACGGAACGATGGGCTGCCGAGGAACCGTTCGACTCCCGCCGTGATGTTCAACACGCCGTACGTCGTCAGGAAGAACATGGTCAGAACCGGCGCGATCACGTCGAGATTGCCCGCCGCGACCGCCAACAGGGCCACGAGCAGGGTGACGAGCGTGCCGAGACGCGGCTCGTCGTCCTCTCCATCTCCTCGCCCTAGCCACCGAAGAGGCCGGGGAAGAACGTTGTCTCGTGCCAATGCCTGGAGAACGCGCGGCGCTCCCAGAATGCTGCCGAGAGCGCTCGAGAGCGTGGCTCCCCAGACGCCGATGAGGATCGCGTCGCCCCAGAGCGCCATGCGGCGCATGATCAGCGAATCGGCGATCAGGGTAGCGGAATCAGCCCTCGCCGCGAGAAACACGGGAACGGTCATGTAGATGAGGTAGCCGGTCGCCACCGCCGCTAGCGTGCCGATCGGAATCGAGCGGGCCGGATTCTTGAGGTCGCCGGACATGTTGACCCCGGACATGATTCCGGTCACCGCGGGGAAGAACACCGCGAAGACGACCCAGAAGCCCGCCGAGGACGCCGGCGTTCGCCACATCTCGACGTGCGTGGGCTCGATCGGATGCCCGAAGGCAAACGAGATCAAGGACAGGACGATCGCGGCCATGATGAAGTACTGCGCCTTGATCGCGATTCGCGACGAGACCAGGGCGAGGACCGCGATCAGCACCGTCGTCACCAGCCCGACCAGGCGCTGATCGAGCGCGGGAAATGCCTTGACCACGCTCTCCGCGAAACCAACGGTGTAGAGCGCGACGGAGAGCGCCTGCGCGAGGTAGAGAGGAATTCCGACGGCGCCGCCGCTTTCGATTCCGAGGGAGCGGCTGATCATGTAATAGGCGCCTCCCGCCCGCACGTGTTGATCGGTCGCGATCTCGGAGATCGACAGTGCCGTAAGCAGAGTGATGCTCGTCGACAACGTGACGATGATGAGAGTTCCGACCAGCCCGACGTTGCCCACGACCCAGCCAAAGCGTAGGTACATGATCACGCCGAGGATGGTCAGGATCGAAGGGGTAAAGACCCCGCCGAACGTGCCCAACCCACTCTTCTTGGGCGAAAAGACGGTGACCGGCTTGGGAGCCTTGGCGGAGGGCTCGGGCGTCATCGTGGGCGTTGCGAAACGGGTAATCGACCCGGCAGGTCCGGAGCGATCGGCCTAGAGAAGAGCGGCGGCCATGCTAGGCCACCGACACGTAGGATGACTCGACCTCGGGAGCTGGCTCACTCTGTCTCCCCGGGAGCGCTCGTCAGGTGCTCCCTACGATACCCACGCATGTGCTCGATGCCGGGGGTGAGAACGGCGATCCATGCATTCCGCATCTTGTCCGTGAATGCTCGGTGCGTCTCGGCCGCGGCCTGCAGCAACGAGTCTAGCCACAGGTCGTAGTGCCGGTCAGGGATGTCGTGTTGCTTAGGGCCATGAATCTCGGCGATCCGGTCAAGGTGTGCCGCGCCTTCGGGAAGGCCTTGGGCGGCGAACAGGAGCAACATCAACGACGCCTTGAGCACACGCGTCTGACGGTGAAAATCCGTGCCGACGAACTTCTCTCGGACTTCCGGCGAGGTCGCCAGGAAAAGCTCGTAGAAGCGGGGCAAGAACGCTGGGTCGGCGAGGCACTCTTCGAGGCTGTCGTTGAACAGCTCCATCTCTGCGGCTGGAACCTCCAGACGTTCGCGGTGCCGGTCCATTGGCGGCAGCCTAACATCACTCACCCAAACGGGGGCAGGGCCCCAACCACCCTCACCAGTCCACCGGAAGCTGCATTCGCCGCCCTTGCCGGTCGCGGTAGACCAGATGCCCCATGCGACGGCCGAAGAGATAGAGATCGCGCAGAATCTCGACATCCTTCGTGCAGTACTCGGTGATGAGGTCCCAGCGTCCTTCCTTGAACCATTCGAGGCTCTGCAGACCGTCCGCCGACTTCTCCACTCCCAGCGTCTCTTGCGCCAAATGGTTCATCGGAAGCCGGAACCCGAGCTTCCCGTGAACAACCTCGAGCAGATCGAGCGTCGGCAAGGTCGCCCCGTAGTCGACCCCGGTGTAGCCCGCCAGGACTTGATAGTCGAAACGACGGATATTGAAACCGACGACCAGGCTGGCGCTTTCCATGGCGGAGATGAGCCTGGGCACCTCGGCCTCCCGATAGGCTTCGAACCTCCCTTCTTCGAGGAAACAGGCGACTCCAACCGCCACTAGCATGCGATGGGCGTTCGCCCAGCCGCCGACCTCGGCGGCCGATTTCTGAGTCTCGAGGTCGAAGAGGAGGGTGCCGCCTGAGTTGCCCCTCGCGGCTCTTCGAGTCGGGGCAGGAGCGCGATCCCGAGTCGGACTCTCCACCAGAGGCTCGCCGTGAGGCGGCTCTCGCTCTCCCCCCGCCTGCTCCCTTCCCGTCTCTTGGGGCGCGACGTCGAGCGTGATCTCGGGCGCCTGCCAGTCGGGGTCGAGCCGCTCGTCCGCGCTGCCGCGCAACACCTGGAGGTAATGCCACGCTCCGCCCTTGTCGAGAGGGCGATTGCCGTTGCCGCACTTGGGCGATTGGACGCAAGCGGGGCAGCCGCTCTCGCAGGGGCATTCCTCGAGCAGGGCGATGACCCGATCGACGAGATCCTCGAGGCGCTCGAATCCGCGCGCCGAGATCCCTACTCCGCCCGGGTGCCCGTCGTAGATGAAAACCGCCGGCGTCGCGAGCTGAGGGTGCAGCGCGTAGGAGATGCCGCCGATGTCGCCGCGATCGGACAGCGCGAGCAAGGGAAAGAGCGAGATCGCGGCGTGTTCGCTGGCATGCAGCGATCCCATCAGCTGCTCACCTTTTGCCGACAACAGCGGCGCGAGATCCGGTGGCGTCTGCCAGAAGAGACCGACCGTCTCGAACTGGACGGGATCGAGGGCAAGCGGTTGTTGATCGATGACCTCCTGGGAACGCAAGCGCTTGCGCTCGAAGCCCACCACCCGCTCGGTCACGCGCAGTCGCGCCAAACCGGCACGCAGCGGACCGGTCGAGCGCCGCTCCAGGACCTCGAGGATCTCGGTGTCCTTCTCGGTGAGCGGCGTGGTGAAAAAGTCGACGTGACCTCGAACGACCCGGGCGCAGTGGTGCACGAGATCGAGCTCGTCGACGAGATACTGACGGCCGGCGTGAAGATAGACCGCGCCCGCGTGACATTCGTGCCGCACGCGGACCGCGTCGATGGTCCCCAGAACCGCCCCACCGCGCCGCTCGACGATGCTGAATGTCACGCCGCTGCCTCGCAGGTTGATCTCGCGCTGCGGCCGCTTGCGCGGAGTGAAGAGCTCTCCGCTCTCAGCGCCTTTACGCAACTTGCCCGCTTCGAGGAGCGAAGCCACGGCACCACGGTGCGCCTCCATGTACTCACCGTCGGCCTCCGGATGGAGCGGCTGCTCGGCCGCCGCCGCGACCAGATGCGCGCTCGCCACGAGCTCGTTACCGCTGTCGACCACGAGTCGCTCCAGAGGGCGCTCGACCAGCTCCCTGGGGTGAGCGAGAAAGTACTGGTCCAGGGCATCGGGGAGGGCGACGAGTGCGGTTAGCGACTCACGCCCCCTGCGCCCGACGCGGCCGGAGCGCTGCCAGGTCGCCATCACGCTTCCGGGATAGCCGACCAGGATGCAGGCGTCCAAGCCGCCGATGTCGATCCCCATCTCAAGAGCCGAGGTGGCGATCACGCCGTCGAGGTCGCCGCCTGCGAGCCTCCCCTCGATTGCCCGCCGTTCCTCCGGGAGGAAGCCCGAGCGGTAGCTCGCGACCCGTCGCGCTCGCTCCGGCGACTGGCGTTCGAGCCAGGAGAAGAGGAGCTCGGTGATGCGCCGCGCCTTGGTGAACACGATGGTCTTCAGATCGGAATCGAGACAGCGCGACAGGAGGTGGAGGGCGGTCGTATAGGGACTGGCCTGGGGCTCGATGAAGAGCAGCCTTCTCCCTTCCCGGGGTGCTCCAGAGGCGTCGATCCAGCGCATCTCGCGTCCCGTGAGCTCGCGAGCGAACTCTCCCGCGCCCGCGACCGTCGCCGAGGAGGCCACGATCTGCGGCTGGGCACCGAGCAGCGCGGTGATGCGAAGCAGCCTCTTGAGGACGTGATGGAAGTGGCTGCCGAAGATCCCTCGATAGGTATGGAGCTCGTCGATGACGATCCAGCGCAGCTCGCCCAAAAATCCCGCCCACGAATGCCAGTACGGAAGGATCCCGAGGTGGAGCATGTCGGGATTGGTGATGAGGACACGGGGCGGCTTGCGCTTGATTTGTTGGCGCTTGGAGGACGGAGTGTCGCCGTCATAGATCGCTACCGATGCTTCCTTGCCGAGCCCCGATGCCGTGGCGAGATCGCTGAGCTTCGCTCGCTGGTCGTTGCCCAGGGCCTTCAAGGGGAAGAGGAAAAGGGCCCGGCCGGGCCCTCCGCGCGCCGCCTCCGCGAGCACCGGCACCTGGTAGACGAGCGATTTCCCCGACGCCGTCGGAGTGGTGATCAAGACGTCCTCCCCACTCTCGAGGGCGGTAAGCGCCTCGACCTGGTGGCTCCACAGGCGCTCGACGCCCCGGCTGGCCAGGGCCTTGGCGATCGGAGCTTCCAGAGGAGGCTCGAGCGTGGCGTAACGCGCCCTTTCGGTCGGCAGATCGATGACGGCGCGCAGGGTTCCCGACAGGGATGGGTCGCGCCGCAGGCGGTCGATGAAGGGCTGGAGATCTCTGGTCAAGGCGGCGCTCGCGAATCCGGTCGGTCCTTGCATGATACCCGCAGGGTGGAGCAAACCGTCCTTGACGGAAGGGGGAAGGCGGAGGCCTCGTAACCTTGACTTACGCCCTGTTTACGCCTACCATCATACACCCTCCGCAATGCCCCCGATCCCATGAAGCCTCCCGAAACCACGCCACCCGCGACTGAGCCATCCCCGGACGAGGAAACGCATCGGGAGTCCACCGGAGCCCCCACCATCGACTTCCGCGAGCTGGCGCGAGAGCGGCCGACCGGGTACCTGTCGCCGGGGGCGCGCAAGGAGAAGTTGCGCCGCAGGGACTTCCGCCGTCTCGACTCTCACCCCCCCACGAAGGCCGCGCTCCCCTACGCCGAGCTCCATATGGCCTCCGCCTTCTCTTTTTTGGCCGGGGCATCGCTGCCCGAGGACCTGGTGGCCCGCGCCGCCGCTCTCGAGCTGCCCGCCATCGCCCTGACCGATCGCGACGGTCTCTACGGCGCCCCCCGTTTCTACAAGGCCGCGGCCGCCGCCGGCATCAAGGCCCTGGTCGGAGCGGAGGTGACCCTGGACACGTTGGCTTCGAAAATGAACGACCCCTCACCGCAGGCGCCTCCGCCCCGTCTCACCCTGCTGGCCGCGAGCCGCGCCGGCTACCGCAACCTCTGCCGTCTGCTCACCGCCGCGGCCCACGACCGTCCCAAGGGAGAGGCTCGAGCCGACCTCGATCTCCTTGCCGAACACGCGGCCGGTCTCTACTGCCTGACCGGCGGCGAAGAAGGGCCTCTGGCGCGATCCCTCGAGGCCGGTGGCCCAGCGAACGCCCGCGGCCTGCTCGAGCGTCTCGCGGCGATCTACCCGCGGCGCCTCCGGGTCGAGATTCAACGGCACCGGCTGCGCCGCGCCGAGCAGCGCAATCACGCCCTGATCGAGCTCGCCTCCCGTCTGCGCCTGCCCCTCGTCGCCACCAACGGCGTGCGTTACGCCGAGCGCGGCGGCAAAGAGCTCTACGACGTCCTCACCTCCATCCGCCACAAGACCACCCTCGATGGCGCCGGCACCCTGCTCGCGGCGCAACGCGAGCAATACCTGAAGCACGCCGCCGAGATGGGCGAGATCTTCGCGGACCTCCCCAGCGCCGTGGCGAACGCCGCGGAGCTCGCCCAGGAGCTCGATTTCACCCTCTCCAACCTCGGCTACCGCTTTCCCGACTATCCACTGCCTCCCGGCGAGACCGCCATCTCCTACCTGCGCCAGATCACCTTGACGCGCGCCCGGCGACGCTTCCGCCCCCTCGACCGGCGGGTCGAGCGCCAATTGGAGCACGAGCTCGCGATGATCGCCAAGCTCGAGCTCGCCGGCTACTTCTTGATCGTCTGGGACATCGTCGAGTTCTGCCGCCGCGAGGGGATCCTCGCCCAGGGACGTGGCTCCGCCGCCAACAGCGCCGTCTGCTACGCCCTGGGAATCACCGCCGTCGATCCGGTGAAGATGGATCTCTTGTTCGAGCGTTTTCTCTCCGAGGAGCGGGGCGAGTGGCCGGACATCGACATCGACCTGCCCTCCGGAGATCAGAGAGAGAAGGTCATCCAGTACGTCTACCACCGTTACGGACCGCACGGCGCGGCGATGACCGCCAACGTCATCACCTACCGCGACCGCTCGGCGGCGCGCGAGGTGGCCAAGGCGCTGGGCTACTCGCCGGAGCAGGTCGACAAGCTCGCCAAACAGCTCGGCAACTGGCGTTATGACCTCGACCGCGGCGATCCCAAGTCGCTGCCGCGCGAGCTTCAGAACGCCGGCTTCGATCCGAACGAGCCGCGCATGGAGCTCTTCGCCCGCATGTGGCAGCGCATCCAGAATCTCCCGCGTCATCTAGGACAACACTCGGGCGGCATGGTGATCGCCGCCGGACGTCTGGACGAGGTCGTGCCTCTCGAGCCCGCCGCCATGCCCGGACGGGTCGTCGTGCAGTGGGACAAGGACGACTGCGCCGATCTCGGCATCATCAAGGTCGACCTCCTGGGCCTAGGGATGCTCGCCGCCCTCGAGGAAGCGATCCCGCTCATCCGCACGCACGAGAAGATCGACCTCGACCTCGCTCATCTGCCCGCGGACGACGCGAAGACCTTCGCCATGCTCCGTGCCGCCGACACGGTAGGGGTCTTTCAGGTCGAGAGCCGGGCGCAAATGGCATCGCTGCCGAGAAATGATCCGCGTTGTTTCTACGATCTCGTGGTGCAGGTGGCGATCATCCGGCCCGGACCGATCGTCGGCGGCATGGTCCACCCCTACTTCGAGCGCCGTCAGGGACGTCAGGCGGTCACCTACCCCCACCCCAGCCTCGCGCCCATCCTCGAGCGCACCCTGGGCGTCCTCCTGTTCCAGGAGCAGATTCTCAAGATCGCCATGGTGGCGGCGGGGTTCTCCGGCGGAGAGGCGGAGGAGCTGCGCCGGGCGATGGGGTTCAAGCGCTCCTACGAGCGCATGCAGACGATCGAGGAGAAGCTGCGCCGCGGCATGGACGAGCGCGGGATCCGAGGGGAAGCGCAGGAAGAGATCGTCAAGGCGATCACCTCTTTTGCCCTCTATGGCTTCCCCGAGTCCCACGCCGCGAGCTTCGCGCTCATCGCCTACGCCTCGGCTTATCTCAAGGCGCACCATCCGGCCGCCTTCGCTATTGCCCTCCTCAACGCCTGGCCGATGGGCTTCTACCACCCCGCCACCGTAGTCAAGGACGCGCAGCGCCACGGCGTCGAGGTGCGGCCGATCGACGTCGGCTTTTCCTCCTGGAAGTGTGGTTGGGAGGAGGGGGCCATGCGCCTCGGTCTTCGCTACGTCAAAGGCCTGCGCCAAGATGCGGCGGAAACGATCGCGAAAGAGAGGCTCCGGGAGCCTTTCCGAGATGCGGACGACCTCGTCCGCCGCTCCCTGCTGCGCCGCGACGAGCTCGACACCCTGGCGGCGATCGGCGCCCTCTCCTCGCTCGGTCTTTCACGCCGCACGGCACTCTGGCAGGTCGCTCGCGCCGCGCGTCCCAGCGGACCGCTCTTCGCCGCGACCGCGCCAAGCGCCGATCCTTCTCCCCTGCCCGAGATGACCCCTTTCGACGAAACCGTAGCCGATTACGCCGGTTCCAGTCTCACCGCCGGCCCCCACCCCCTCTCCTACTTCCGTCCCGAGCTCGAGGGGCGCGGGGTCGTCCCCACCGCCGAGCTCGGCCGGCGGCGTCGCGGCGAGAAAGTTCGCATCGCGGGCTCGGTCATCGTCCGCCAGCGGCCGGGAACGGCCAAGGGGGTCCTGTTCATCACCCTCGAGGACGAAACCGGCATGGCGCAAGCGATCGTCGCCCCCAAGCTGCTTCACACGCACCGTCAACTGATCGTCGGAGCCGCCGGGCTGATCGTCGAGGGCGCGCTCGAGAGGCGCGACGGCACGCTGTCGCTACGCGCCGAGCGCTTCTGGCGCCTGAGCGACCTCACCCGCGTCCCCAGCCACGATTTTCACTAAACGTCTCTTGGGGTCACCCCCGTAGAGCCCAGACCACCGATCCCCCACTCACTCAAGTGCCACCCCCGTGGCGGTGGCGAAGACATCACCATACGATGTCCCCTTCTAGCCCGACATGTCCTCCACTCCCAATTAGGCGCAAGATGCCACCCCGTTGTTCCGTCTCTCAAAGTAAATGCCTCGACCTCTACGCTACATTCCACCCGGCGAGCTCGTCGAAGTAACGAACCGCACCTTCCAAGGGCGATTCCTATTGCTTCCCACTCCCAGGCTCCACCCGCTCGTCCTCGGCGCGCTCGGCCGCTCCCAACGCCGATTCACCATGCCAATCCACGCCTTCACGTTCGCCTCCAACCACTTCCATCTCTTGGTGACCCCAGATGACGCCAAACACCTTGCGGAGTTCATGGGATACTTCCAGGCCAAGCTCGCCCGCGAGGTACAACGTCTCCATGGCTGGAGTGGGGCTCTGTGGGCCGGCCGCTATCACGCGATCCCAGTCGCCCCTGACGAACACACGCAGCTCCATCGGCTCGCCTACCTCCTGAGCCACGGAGTCAAAGAGGGCCTCATCGCGCAGGCCAAAGACTGGCCCGGAGCCAACTGCGTTTCCGCTTTGATTGAAGGGACCGCTCTCTTTGGAACGTGGCATGACCGAAGCGCCCTGTATCGCGCTGCCCGCTGGGGAAGAGAAGTGAACAAGGGTGATTTCGCCGAACCGGAAAGAGTCATCCTTTCGCCTCTCCCCTGCTGGGCTCACCTCCCCTGGAGCGAGATCCGACAAAGAATTCGTGCGATTGTCGACATGGTCGAAGCCGAGGCGCAGACACGGCACCGAGCGAATGGCACCCAGCCTGTGGGTTTGCACGCAATCCTCGACCATAGACCCACCGAACGGCCGAGGCGCCTCAAGCACTCGCCCCGTCCCTGGTTTCATTCAAGAACTCAGGAAGGACTTCGCAAGATGCGCGAGGCCTACCGCCTTTTCGTTCTTGCTTTTCGGCAAGCTGCAGAGGACCTCGCACGAGGAAACGGTGAGCCAAGTTTCCCGCCGGGGAGTTTCCCTCCAGGCCCCCCCTTCGTACCCCATCCAGCACCCGGATGAGAGGCCACCACCCGGCCTAAACGAAGCGCTCTAGGCGAGCTGACCAACCCCATCTCTTCGCCTACACTTGGGCGAAAGTGCGCAAATGTTCAAGAGGCCCTGCGACCCAAGTCCACCCCGAGGAGGAGAACGCAAGGCCAACCACCAGTGCCCAAGGGTTGCTCGAGCCTCGAAGCATCGCCATTAGCTAATCTTGTCCTCCGTCGAGCACTCCTCCAACCTCTACTCGGGTGCCCCTTGGAGGGTCGAGCCACGCGGCACCACCAAGTTGGTGCCCCCTGCAGCCTTGCTCTCGCGCCAACGGCCGGTTAGGATGCCAACACCTGCGGACAGCATTGCCGCCCGCCCGAACACAGCCACCATGAAGAAGATTCTCGTCACCGGCGCGCTCGGCCAGATCGGCAGCGAGCTCGTCTCCGCCCTGCGCGCGCGCTACGGCGAAGACCAGGTCGTCGCCTCCGACGTCCGAATGCCGCCCGCACCCGCGGCGCCCGACGGACCCTTCGAGTACCTCGACTGCACCGACCAAAGCCAGATCCAGCAGGTGGTGCGCCACCATCGCATCGACACCATCTACCACCTCGCCGCGCTCCTATCCGCGGTCGCGGAAGAGAAGCCACAAGTCGCCTGGGGCGTCAATCTCGGCGGCCTCTACCGGGTCCTCGAGGTGGCGCGAGAGAACGAGTGCGCGGTCTTCACCCCGAGCTCGATCGGCGCCTTTGGTCCCAGCACCCCAAAGGAAGGAACTCCCCAGGACACGATCCAGCGTCCCACCACGATGTACGGCGTCACCAAAGTGGCGGGCGAGCTCATCTGCGACTACTACCACCGCCGCTTCGGGGTCGATACCCGGGGAGTGCGCTTCCCCGGCATCATCTCGTATCTGACCCCACCGGGCGGCGGTACGACGGACTACGCGGTCGACATCTTCTATGAGGCGATTCGCCACCAGCGCTACACGAGCTTTCTCTCCGCCGATACCCGCCTCGACATGATGTACATGCCGGACTGCATCAAGGCGGCGATCGACGTCATGGAGGCCGATCCGGAGCGCCTCCTCCACCGTAACGCCTTCAACGTCACTGCGATGAACTTCACCCCCGCGGAGCTCGGCGCCGAGATCCGCAAGCACCTACCAGACTTCACCCTTGACTATGACGTCGACCCGATGCGCCAGGCGATCGCGGACTCCTGGCCTAACTCGCTCGACGACAGCGCCGCCCGCGAAGAGTGGGGGTGGCAACCAGGTTACGATCTCGCGGCCATGACCCGCGAGATGCTCGACCAGTTGGGTATGCGCTTGCGCCACGGGGAGGAGAACGACCCCGCCGTAGCCAGCCCGCAAGGAGGATAGATGCCTTCCGATCGACTCGACACCGCGCTCGAAGCCGAGCTTTCCGCCCTCGTGCAGCAGGGAACTTCCAAAGGAGACGAGGACGAGATCACCGCCATCGTTCCCGCTAGCGAGGGCCGCGGCCCGCGTTACCGCCTCGCGGGCGAGGGGGAACGAGACTTCCTGCGAATGAACTCGAACAGTTACCTGGGCTTGAGTCTCGAACCCACGGTCATCGCGGCGGAGGAAAAGGCGGCAAGCGCCTTCGGCACCGGGCCGGGCGCCGTGCGTTTCATCAGCGGTACCTTCTCCGCGCACGTCGAGCTCGAGCACCAGCTCGCCTCCTTCCATGGCCGCGACGCCGCGATGATCATGAGCGCCGCGTACGCCACCGTGCTCGGAGTCCTCGTCACCCTTTTGAGCGCGGATACGGTCGTGATCAGCGACGAGCTCAACCACAACTGCATCATCAACGCGCTGAGGCTCGCCCGCCCCAAGGACAAGAAGGTCTACCGCCATCTCGACATGGCGGACCTCGAAGAGGCTCTCACCACCGCCGCCGGGCAGGCAAAGCGAGCGATCATCGTGACCGATGGCATCTTTTCGATGCGCGGGGATCACGCGCCGGTGCCGGAGATCATGGCCTTGGCGCGGCGATTCGATGCAGAGTTTCCCGAGAACGTCGTCGTCGTCATGGACGACTCGCACGGCGTCGGCGCCTTCGGAGCGACCGGCCGCGGCACCGAGGAGGCAACGGGCTCGGAGCCGGTCGACGTACTGATCGCCACCCTGGGCAAGGCGCTGGGGGTAAACGGCGGCTACGTCGTGGGGAGCCAGACCCTGATCCGCTACCTCCGCGAGAAGGCGCCGCTCTACATCTATTCCAATCCCATCACGCCAGCCGAGGCCGCCGCCGCCAGCGCCTCTCTCGGGATCCTCGACAGCGCTAGCGGGCGCCAACGCTTGGACCACCTGCGCGAAATGACGGCGCGCTTCCGCCAGGGCTTGATCGACCGCGGCTTCGAGACCCTGCCGGGCGAGCATCCGGTGGTTCCCTTGATGGTTCGCGATACGCAACGAACCGCGGCCCTGGTCAAGCACCTGAAGAGCAACGGGGTCCTGGCGACCGGGCTCAACTACCCTGTCGTTCCCAAGGGAGACGAAGAGATCCGTTTCCAGATCTCGGCCGACCATACGGCTACCGATATCGAGGAGTGTCTGAAAGTCCTGGCATCGTTCGAAGCCTGAGACGCCGATGCTACGCTGAGACGCGGTGAAACGCGCGCTCGGCGTCGGCATCCTGCTGCTCTCTGTCTCCCTTCTTGGAAGCGGAGCGCCGCGCCAGGCGGCGACGCAAGACGTCTTCCACGGCCGAATCTCGATTCGGCTGGTCAGCTTCCCGCTCCGCGTCCTCGACCGGGACTCGCGTCCCGTCCCCGGAATCCGTCCCGGGGACCTGGCTGTCACAATCAAGGATCTGCCGGCGAAGGTCTTGGCGGTCGAGAAGCGCTCATCCCACTCTTCAGCTCCCGAGACCGGAATGCCAGGGACGACTGCGTCGCTCGAATCGGACGAACGGCACCTGATCGTCTTCTTCTTCGAGACGAGCTTCGAGGGCGCCCGCTTAAGTGGACAGGTCGACACCTTGCCTCGAGCCAAGCGGATGCTCGAGTCCTTCGCTCCGGGGGACTGGGTCGCGGTGACCTCCTTCGATTCTCATTTCAAGCTGCGCCAGGACTTCACTCACGACCGCCACCTCCTTGACGGGGCGATGAACCGGGCCCTGCTCGCCGGTCCAGGGACGGCTACCGCGCAGCTCTCGGCTCCTTCCCTCGCCCGCCACATGAGAGCCGCAGCAGCACGAAAAGCCGATTCTCCCGAGCGCGCCCTGGAGCTCGTCGGCAACGCTCTCGCTCAGATCCAAGGGGAGAAGACGGTCATCTTGATCGGCTGGGGACTCGGACGCTTCGGTGCCGACGGACCGGAGATGACTTCCGAGTACGCGCCTGCCCGCGAAGCGCTGCTCCGCGCCGGCGCCGTGGTCTTCGTCCTCGACGTGACCAACGCCGACTACCATTCGCTCGAGTTCGGACTGCGCCGGGTCGCGGCGGACACCGGCGGCGCCTACCGCAAGACCAACGATTTTCCCGATGTCGCCACCGCCGAAGTGGCAAGCGCCATCGAGAACGACTACGAGGTGACGGTGCTCGCCCCGGCCCTTCCTCCCGGGGATTATGAGCTTGCGGTCCGACTCATTCACCACCGCGGGCGGCCCTCGCCCTCGAGCCGCCGGATCCTGCTGCACTAAAACGCTTTGTTAGAGTGACCGCATGACGACGGAAACGTTGAAGACCTCCGTGCCGAAAGGGCAGAGCACCGCGCGGCGCCAGGCGCTCCTCGAGCACTTCGTCGCGACCCGCGCGCAGAGCCTCGAGCTCGCCGATCCGCTCGCCCCCGAGGATTACCGCATTCAGTCGATGCCGGACGTCAGCCCGCCGTGGTGGAACCTGGGACACACGAGCTGGTTCTTCGCCAAGAACGTCCTCGAGCCGCTGGGACTCTACCGCGACGCCGACCGGCGCCTCGAGTTCGTCCTCAACTCATACTACGTTTCGCTCGGACCCCGGCTGGTACGTGCGCATCGCGGCCTGGTCACCCGCCCACGGACAGAGGAGATCCTGGCCTTCCGCCGATCCGTCGACGAGAGAATGCAAGCCTGGCTCGATTCCGCCGGCAAAGAGAATTTCTCGCGCCTATCGCCGATCGTCGAGATCGGCATCCACCACGAGCAGCAGCACCAGGAGCTCATGGTCACCGAGATCAAGCACATCTACTGGAACAATCCACCCCAGCTACGCGAGGCCTACCTCCCCGCCGTTCCCGACGCGGGAGCGGGAAGTCCGGAGCTCCGCTTTATGGAGATCTCCGGAGGGCTGGTCGAGATCGGTCACCAGGAGGCGAGCTGGTGCTGGGACAACGAGCTCCCGGCGCACAAAGTCTTCCTCGATGATTTCACCTTGGCCAACCGCCTGGTCACCAATCGCGAATATCTCGAGTTCGTCGCCGATGGCGGCTATCAACGGCCCCTTCTCTGGCTCTCCAACGGCTGGGCGACCGTCGAGGCTCACGGTTGGGAGCATCCGCTCTACTGGCGCCGGGATGACGGGCGCTGGCTCATCTGGACCCTCGCTGGCGAGCGGGAGCTCGACCTCGACGAGCCCGTCTCCCACGTGAGCTTCTACGAAGCCGATGCCTACGCCACCTGGAAAGGCGCGCGCCTCCCCACCGAGAGCGAATGGGAGCACGCCGCGCGCCAGGAAAGGTTCGACGTCGCCAATGGAAACTGGCTCGATTCCGGGAGTCTCCACCCCCGCCCCGCCGGCGCGGGAGACGGGCTGCTTCAGATGGCGGGAGATCTCTGGGAGTGGACCAACAGCCACTATGAGCCTTACCCCGGTTATCGCCCCTTCGCCGGTGCTCTGATGGAGTACAACGAGAAGTTCATGGACAATCAGCGGGTGCTGCGCGGCGGCTCCTGCGCAACACCCGCCAATCACATCCGATTGAGCTACCGCAACTTCTGGGCGGCGTCGACGCGCTTTCAGCTCACCGGCATTCGACTCGCCCGGAACAAGGAGTAGCGGCCGAAAGGGAGCACCGGCGTCAGCGCTGGTTGTGCTCGAGCTCCTTCTGCAGCTTGTCGAGGCGCTTCTCGAGCTCATCGAGGCGCTTCTCGAGCTTCTCTTCCCGCTCGCTCTTCAAGAACACGAGATTCTGCTCGCCCTTGGGGCTGACGATGAGCTCGCGCATCTTGCCGATCATCAGCGAGCGCTCGGCCGGATCCAGAGGAGGAAGCTCGCCGCCCTTCGAACCCTCGATCACCCACTTGCCGACGTCCACGACCTGCCGGTCGCGCTCGCCGAGAGTCGCAGTCAGGCGTCTGCTCTTGCCGTTGCGAACGACGTCGAGGCTCACTTTGTCACCCTTCTTCTTGCCGCGCACATCAACGGTGAGACCGAGCGATGAGCTGACCGACTTGCCGTCGATTCCGGTGATGATGTCGCCAACCGCCAGCCCCGCCTTTTCCGCCGGGCTGCCCTTCTCCACCTTGGATACCATGACCCCGGCGTCGGACTTGGCGCCGAAGTGGGTGCGAAGCTCAGGGGTCAGGGTGATCAGGCTCACACCCAGGTAGCCCCCCTTGCCCATCCCTGCGAATACCATCTTGCCGGGGCCTTGCTCGCCGTCCTTCATCACCCACACCCGGGTGCCCTTGTCGTCGCTCCGATAGATGTACCCCGAGGGGGCGCCGCCATCGGTGACGACGATCTGCTTTTCGATCTTCACTTTCTTCTTGGGCGATTGCTCCGGCGCCGGCTTGGCCGCGTCACCGCTCGCGGCGGAAGCGACCTGCGCGAGCGCAAGGGCTACGACGATCGACGTTCCCAACAGGCTCGACTTGGACATGACGGACTGCTCCTCTCTGCTCTACAGATTGGTTGGGGACTGGTTTTGACTGGGGCCAGCCGACTTCTTCGCTTCCCGCGCCCATTCGACGAGACGACCGACGTCGAGAACGAAATCGTGATTTTGATCGCCTCCGAGATAGACGATCGTCGGCTCCGGGGCCTGACGCAGATTCGAGATCTGGCGTGCGACTTGGCGCTGCTCGTCTCTGATCCGCTCGAGCTCGGCCAAGGCCGCGCGCCGGCGTTCGTTTCTGACGTGCCATTGAGCTCCCCAGAAGATCGCGACCGCTGTCAGAACCACGGCGACCGACGCCGCGAGGGCCCAACGCGGCCGACGCCATTGCACTCCGGCGCCGTTGCCGCCGGCCCTCTCCATTTCCCGGGCACGTTCGACAACCGTTTCCGCGAAGCCCGCCGACGCCCGCACTTTCGGCAACTGGCGCAGCAGCTCGAGGTCGTTGTCCTTCATTGCTTCTCGTCTCCCTTCGAGGACGGCGCGAGCGCGGCGCGCAGGCGCTCTCGCCCACGCGCGATGCGCGACTTGACGGTTCCCTCCCGCACCTCGAGGAGCTCGGCGATCTCCCGGTAGCTCAATCCTTCAATGGCGAAGAGGGTCAGCGGCACGCGGTAGCGAATGGGCAACGCGGCGAGCGCCGCGCTGACCCCCGCGCGCGCTTCCCGGCGCAAGAGCGCATCCTCGGGTCCCGCGACCGGCTCGCGGCCATTACCGCTCATCTCGGCCGGAAAGCGCTCCAGCTTCAGCCGCCAGCGACGCGAGCGCCGCGCGTCGGAGCGCGCCAGGTTCGTCGCGATCCGGTACAGGAGCGCCGATAGCTTCCCCTCCTCGCGGTAGCCAGGGGCTGCCCTCCAGAGGCGGAGAAACGTCTCCTGGGCCAGTTCCTCGCCGCGCGCCCGGTTGCCGGTGAGGCGGGTGAGATAGTTGGTCATAGGGTCCTTGTACCTCTCGACGAGTGGGCCCAACGCCTCGATGTCTCCAGCCGCGAGCCGGTCCATGAGCTGGGCGTCGCTCGTTTCGCTCATCCCTTCTCCACCCTTCTACAACGCCGTGGGCGGACAAAGGTTCCCTTGGTCTCTTCGAATCGATCGACTAGAATACGGCGAGCCGGGCCGCGGCTCCGGCTTCCCGCTTCAGGAGGTTCCCAATGAACATCTACAAAGTCCTGCCCAGCCTTACGCGCGAGCGTCAGATGAAGATCTGGCACAAGGCGCTGCGCTCCCAGTGGTCGGCCGCCGATCTCAACTGGGACGCACCAGCGTCGCGACTGCGCGAACGCCACCTGCGCGAGAAGATGGCGCGAATTCTCACCCCGATCCTGATGGGTGAGCAATCGGCCTTGTACTCGGTCTCCGGCTTGATTCCGGTTCTCGGACATCGTTCCGAGGTCGAGAGCCAGTTCTACCTCACGACCTGGGCGGTCGATGAAGCCCGTCACACCGAACTTTTTACCCGCTTCTACGGTCGCATCGACGGCGAGCCGATGTCTATCCGGCGCTTCCCGAGCGGCTATCTCTTTCAGAGTCAGATCGTCTCCAAGGAGCCCGCCGAGTGGCTGTCCGGCGTCTTGATCAGCGAGGTCCTGGCCCAACTGGTGATGCGCGAGTTCGAGCGCTTGGACATCGACGCCGTGCTGAGCGAGATCGCGCATGGAATTCTACGCGACGAGGCTCGCCACCTCGGCTTCAACCATATCTACCTCGAGGACCGCTTCGGCGATCTCTTCCGTGATGCCCCCGAGGAAGCGGAGATCCAGGCGACGCGCCTCCGCGAGCATCTGACCAAGGTCCTCTCCTTTGTCCCACCGATGTTCGATGCAGTCGACTCCGAGCTCGCCGAGGTGGGCATCGACCGTCACTGGCTCTTCGACGAGCTCTCCAAGGAAGCGATGGAACGACTCGACAAGTCGATCGCCGCGGGACAGCGTCTCGCCGAGCGCCGAGCCGCCGAACAAGACTCGAGCGCCCCGGCCCTGGCATCGGGTAGCGAGGCTTGACCCCGCGCGAAGAGAAGGAAACGACCTCTCTGCAAGAGGCGCTGGCGCGCGCCGCGAGGCTCGCGCCCGAGCGGGGCATCGCGATCTTCGACAGTCGCGGGCGTCACGCCGAGCGTCGCACCTATCCCGAAATCTTGGCCAGCGCCGAGGCCGGCGCGGGACGGCTCCGATCCATGGGCGTGGCGCCCGGAGACCGGGTGATCGTCTGTCTCCCTTCGAGCTGGGCCTGGGCCGAAGCATGGATGGGAGCGCTGCTCTTGGGCGCCTTGCCGGTCGCCATGGCTCCCGCCGGCGCCCTCGGCGCCTCGGAAGCACATGTGCGAAAGATCTCCGCAGTCTCCGAGCACCTCACGGCACGGGCCGTGGTCGGCAGCCCCGGGCTGGTGCGGGAGGCCGGAGAGCTCGGACTCTCGGATCTCGCGGAGATCCTCCTTACACCCGACGATCTGGAGCAGGCCACGGTCGCCAACGCCCCGCTGGCGCGACCCGAGGGGGAAGAGCTCGCCTTTCTCCAGCTCACCAGCGGCTCGACCGGCATCCCGCGCGCCGTCTCCATCCCCCACCGGGCGGTCATTCACAACAACATGGCGAGCGACCAGGCGATCGGCGCCCCGTTCGGAAGTCCGGCGAGCGCCTGGGCGAGCTCGATGGTCTCCTGGCTGCCGCTCCACCACGACATGGGGTTGGTCGGTTGTTGGTTCATGTCGATCCTGAACGGACTGGACCTCTGGCTCTTCAATCCGCAGACCTTTCTCGCCCGCCCCGGCCTCTGGTTGGAAGCGATCGCCCAACACGGCACCGTGTTCACGCCGGCGCCAAACTTCGGCTATCAGCTCTGCTGTGAGCGTCTCCAGCCATCCGACCTGGAGGCTCTCGACCTCAGCGGTTGGAAGGCGGCTCTCGTCGGGGCCGAGATGGTGCGTCCCGAGACCACCGACGCGTTTGCCCGGCTGACCGTCGCGACCGGTTTCGAGCCGCGCGCTTTCCGACCCTGCTACGGTCTCGCGGAAGGGACCCTGGCGGTCACCTTCGACTGTCGGGGAGAGGGCGTTCGAATGATGCCGCGGCCCACCGCCGGCGGCGAAGGAGGAGGCGAGGTGGTGTCGGTCGGCGAGCCGGTCCTCGATACCGAGATCGCGATCACGGCGCCGGACGAAAGCCGCCTCCCTGCTGGCCAGATTGGCGAGGTCTGGGTCAAAGGCCCGGGTGTCTTCGCCGGCTATTACGCCGATCCCGAAGCGACCGCCGAGAGCCTGCGGGACGGCTGGCTCGCCACCGGCGATCTCGGCTTCATGGCCGATGGCGAGCTCTACTTGACCGGACGGATCAAGGACTTGCTGATCATTCACGGACATAATCTGATGCCGCATGAGATCGAATGGGCGGCGGAAGGGGTGACCGGAGGCGGAGGAGCCGAACGCGCCGGGGCGTTTTCGATCGAGCACGGCGCCGACGGAGAACAGGCGGTCCTGGTGATCGAGACCGGCGAGCGTGACGCCGCGGCCCGCACCGCGCTGGCGCACGAGATCCGCCTGCGCGTGGCCCGCGCCCTGTCCCTACCCTTGGCCGACATCGCGTTTGTTCGCCGCGGACGGATTCCCAAGACCACGAGCGGCAAGGTGCAGCGGCGCGAGCTCAAGCGCCGCTACCTCACCGGCGAGCTCGAAAGAATCGAGCCCTCGAAATCCCACGAATAGCAAGGAGCGAGCGAAATGGACCGAAAACAACAAGCTCTCGATGTGATCGCGAAAGTGAGCGGCAAGGAGGCTCAGACCCTCGAGCCCGACATGGACCTGGTCGCCGACCTCGGCATCGACTCACCCAAGGCGCTGCAGCTCCTGGTCGAGCTGGAGGAGAGCTTGGGCGTCGAGATCAGCGACGATGAGGCGGCACGGATGGAGAAGGTCAGCGACATCCTCGCCTACGCCGAGAAACAGCCGGCGTGAGCCCGGAAAGCCGGCCCGCCGAGGCGGAGGAGCGCCCGGCCGGAGCTCCGGCTCTAAGCGGTCGTGAGCGCCTCGCGGTCGCGACGGCCGCCATCTTTCTCCGCTGGCTTCTGCGCGCCCTGATGGCCACCTGTCGTGTGACCTTCATCGCCGGCCCCGACTGCTTCGACCAGGTCCGCGAGCGCGGTGAACGCGCCATCTTCTCCTTCTGGCACTGCCAGATCTTCCCCTTTGCTGATCTTTTCCGGCGCAAGCTCTTGCGCCACGGCTACCCGGTGGCCATGCTCTCCAGCTGGTCTCGCGATGGCGAGCTGGGGGCGCGGCTGGGGCGCGGCTGGGGCGCGCTCGTCACCCGCGGCTCCTCCACCCACGGCGGAACCGCGGCCCTGCGGGGGCTCTACCGAACCATCCGGCAGCACGACTCCGCCGCAGTCACGCTGCCCGATGGACCTAAGGGGCCTCCGCGCGAGGCCAAGCCCGGGACCGCTGTCCTCGCCCAGCTGACCGGCCTCCCCATCCTCCCCATGGGACTCGCGATCAGTCGCTCCTGGCGGGTCAGATCCTGGGACCGGATGCTGGTTCCCAAGCCCTTCAGTCACATTGTGGTCGCCTGCGGCGATCCCATCCAGGTACCACGCGGGGCCTCGAGCGAGGGTCTCGAAAGGACGACGAC
>JBJKRB010000186.1:0-6042 GCA_046704885.1 Thermoanaerobaculia bacterium
GGGGTGCTGCCTGACCAGCTTTCGCCGCCCCGCGCGACGTCCCCCTACGCCAGAAAGGAGTGCCAAAAGGGCTTGGGCGAAAGACGTAATCAGGACGCCTTCTCGTCCAGCTCTGGAAAGTTGCCCAGTGCCCTGTTGACCACCGTGTCGAGGCGGTCCTGTGCTTCATCGAGCTCAGCCTGAAGCTGCTCACGTGGACGCATTTTCGTCAGCTCGACTCCTGCCTGATTCGCGAGTCGCCAGGGAGGGGCTGAGAGGGAATCCCAGCCCCTCTTCTCCAGGCACTCACGCGCTTCGTCGCATGACGGGCCTGCGCACTAACGAGCCGTCCTGGTCGCGCTTTGTGGAAGAATCCGGCCAACGCCGGAGTGGCGGAACGGTAGACGCAGAGGACTTAAAATCCTCCGGGTTCGCCCGTGCGGGTTCGAATCCCGCCTCCGGCATTTCCCCAACGCAGTTCTCTTCCCCGAAGGGCAACCCGTCCCTGTCAGCCCAAGTGGCGGAAAGGAGCCCCGTTCTCGCTTCGGAAGGGTGTTCGTAACCCTCGCTGCCGGACGGCTTGACAGCGCGGCTGCTGGGCCTATACTCGAAACAGCGTTAACCGAAACTCGAAGTTGGCCGAGCCGCCGCTTGGTAGGGAACGGTGGCTCCTCCCGGGAGGAGATCATGAAAGCACCCGTTCGTCGTGCCGCGGAAGGTGGAAGTCTCTCGGCGTGGAGCATCGCTGTTGCATTGCTGGTCGTTGCCTTCGCAGTCGTCCTCATTAGCTTTCCGGCAGTTGCTCAGTCTCTCGGGCCAGCGACCCTGCGAGCTACCGCCGTTACTGCGCCGCCGCCTGGACCTCCAATGCGGCTGGCAGAGGGGCTATCAGCAAGACCTCCAATTTCGCTCTCCACGGCGGATGTCGGCTCGCTGGATCAGCTCAAGGCCATGATTGCCTGGAACAGGTCCGGTCGCTTACCGGAGCAGAATGGATTCGCCAGACCGCTACCGTCCGTCGTTTCTGTACGCTTGGACAAGGCCGTCTGGGAGGACGCGCATTTTCAAAGCTTCGAAGGCGGATACGTTGCGAGAGATCCGCAGGATCGCCTGGTCTGGGGTACCGGCGTGGAAGTACCTGGGGCTTACGGGCTGCGGCTCGGGCTGGCCAGAGTAGATCTTCCACCTGGCGCACGAATGTGGGTCTGGGGCCTCGGAGAAGCGCCGAAGGAATTCGAGCCCACGTTAACTGCTTCGAACGGCCTCCTGTGGACGCCGACAATTGGTGGGGACAATCTGTACTTCGAACTGGCAATTCCGGCTAGCGCGCTTCAAGCCGACCAGTCTTTCAGTTTCCGAGTCACGAGCGTTGCCGAACTTTTCCAACTGAACTCCTCCGGCTCGCCGGCCGGTGCGACATCCTTGTACTCGGCGATAGCGGGGTCATGCTTGGTCGATGAGCCATGTGTTAGCGCCTCCACTTATCCCGAGATAGATAGCTCGAAGTCGGCGATGGCCCAGCTCCAGTACATCGACGGAGCCAATGCCTACATCTGCAGCGGAGGCCTCCTGAATAGCACGAACCCTTCGAAGCCGCTGTACCTCCTAACGGCGCATCACTGCATTTCCACACAGTCCGCGGCGTCAACCTTGGTCGCCACCTGGGACTACATCGACGGCTCATGCGAAGGTGGCATGCCGAACTTCTCCTCCCTACCCGAGAGCGTCGGAAGTGTGCTGATCGCGACCGGAGCACAGTCGGACTTCACGCTCCTTCAACTTGCGAGCGTGCCGCCACGGCGAACACTATTGGGCTGGAGTGCTAGCCAGGTCCCAGGCGGCACAACGCTTCATCGCCTGTCGTTTCCTTATCCAAACGGCTATGCCCTTCCACTCCCTGAGACCTATTCGCAAACCGCTGTGGATGCCTCGGCCCCGACGTGTGCCGGATGGCCACATGGTGACCGGATTTACGAGCTGCCCGCTATCGGCGGAACCTATGGCGGAAGTTCCGGATCGCCCGTGATGCTTTCCAACGGTCAGGTCGTTGGACAGCTCACTGGGCTTTGCGGGCCAAATCCAACGGATGGTTGCGACTACAGCAATCACGTCGTGGACGGGGCGTTCGCCGTAAGCTATCCCGCACTGGCGCCCTACCTAAATCCATCCACGCCTCCAACAGGCCCCTGCGTCCCCGACGATCACACACTCTGCATCGACGAGAACCCGGGCGACAGTCGATACGAGGTTACCGTTGATTACACTTCGAACGCGGGCTCCGGTCAGGGGCACGCCGTTCCTCTATCGACGATCGGGTTCAAGCGCGGTGGCATGTTCTGGTTCTTCGACTCAACCAACCCCGAAATGCTGATCAAGGTCCTCCATGGGTGCGGGGTGAACAATCATCACTGGGTCTTTTTCGCAGCGACGACCAACGTGGGGCTCATCGTTCGGGTGACCGATACGCAGGCCGGTGTAACGAAGGTCTACACCAATGACAACCTACACCCGGCGCTACCGGTGACCGACGTCACGGCCTTCAACTGCCCGTAGGCATAGACGCGAGGACCGCTATCGGAGATCGGAGCGACCAAGAACGAGCCGGATGCGGGATGAGGCGATCGCGAGGACGCGAATGCCCACATGATCAACCTTCATTGACATAACCTTCGTTATCCGCTTCCGGGAAATTCCTGAGCGCGAGGGCACGGAGATCCATGCGGACGGATGAACCGCGATGAGGAGTGCCGATGGGGCTCCGTGATGTCACGCTGGCGTCACAGTTGACCGCAAGAACTGGCCGCAATCGACAGCAAGCGACAACAAGATAGACCACCGCAACCTGCTGAAGGTATTGTGGTTAGTTGCTGTCCACTATTGCCGAGGATTGGCGGGGCCCAGACTTAAAATCCTCCGGGTTCGCCCGTGCGGGTTCGAATCCCGCCTCCGGCATTTCTTTCCGGTGGGATGCGCGGGCGGGTTTGAAACCCGCCCCTACGATTGTTGCGGACCTCCCAAGATCAGCGCGGCGACTACGATGCAATCGAGGTCTTCGGATGAGCGGCTCTAGAGGCGGCTGAGGACGCTGTTCTTGGCGGGCTTCTGGCGGCGGCGCTTCTTCAAGCGCTCGAGACGAGACTCGAGCAGGGCCTTCTCGATCACCAGGCCGGCCTCGATCATCACGGCCTCGAGCTCGTTGACTCCCTTGATCGGGCGTCCGGAGGGGAGGTTGTCGCCATAGAGGACCGCTTCCACCCGGGCGTCGACGACCATCGGCACCACCACGACCTCGCGCGGCATCTCCTCGCCGAGCTGGTTCACGAAGTAGAGATTCCAGAAGTGCTGCTCGAGCGGACCCTTGAAGGTCTCTCGCCGTTGTATCACCTCGAGAAAGACCGACGGCTCGCCAATCGGGATGCGCAGGCTGCGCACCCCGTCCGCGGGGGTTCCGGGGAGCGCCTCGACGCCGAACTGGCCCATTCCCCGGAGCGATGGGCGCGGCGTGCGCAGCAACAAGACTCCGCGATCGAGTCGTTGGCTCGCGAGCTTCATGATGCCGAGCGACACCTCGCCCGGGAAGGCGGGCGAGCGGAGCTCCGCCATGATCGATCCCAACGAGACCGTCCGCAGCAGACCTTCGCGCACCATCAGCTCATCGGCCGTCGCCATCTCCGGCAGGTGGTCCGCCGCATTCGGATCGAGGGCGTTGAGCAGCAGCTCTCCCGACTCGTCGGTGCGCTCTTGGCGCTGCCAGTTCCAATCGAGGATGCCGAGGATCACCGCCTGCGTGTCGAGCCCCTCGGGAAGAATGAAATCGCTGGCGTCGACCGCGACCTCGCCGCGATCGGGGATCTCCAGCGCTTCAAAGGCGGCGAAGCCTCCCTCCCAGCTCATCAAGTCGCCGATCACCCGTTCGATCTGGCCGCGCACGACCTGTGCGATCACCGGCCAATCGAGGATACCCATCTCCACCAAGATCGCTCCCAGGCGCGTTTCTTCCGGGCTCTTGGCCTGGCGAGAGAGCGCTTCCATCAGCGTCGCCTCGCTGATCAGGCGTTGGTTGATGAGGATGTTGCCGAAGGTCTCCCGCACCGCGTTCGACGCGGCGTAGATGATCTTTCCCTGGCGAAAGACGATCAGTCCCTGGCCGTCGCGGCGAGTCAGGACCAGACGGCCGGTCATCTGGTTGTTCCCGACCACTTGCAGGATATGCGGCAGCGGCAGATCCGAGATGTTTCCCGATAGAGTAAACATGACCGATCCCTCTTGCTCCAAGGCTTCCAAGGCCGTGCTCGCGTCTGCCATACCCGGGAAGGTGGCTGCAAAGCCACCATGGCAGAGCCGATGTCCCACCTCGATGGGCGGGCACCGCTCGCGGCTCACCAGGCCCCCGGCTCGAGTGCCGGATCGTTTCGCGTCACAAACGCTGATGGTAGTCTACCACTGCAACGAAAATTGTGCACTCGACTCCCACGACCGTGACCGAAAACGGCCCTCAAGCGCACCCCGCGACCTCCTTTCCCAAGGATCGGATCGAAGTTCTGCTTCTCGAGGGGATCCACCCGAGCGCTCGCGATCTCTTCTCGAGCGAGGGCTTTCAGGTCGAGCTTCTTCCCAGGGCTCTCCCGGAACGAGAGCTCGCCGAGAGAATCAAGAGCGTCCACCTGCTGGGGATCCGCAGCAAGACCCAGGTCGGTCCGGCGGTCCTGGCCGCGGCGCGCCGCCTTCTCGCCATCGGCTGCTTTTGCATCGGTACCGATCAAGTCGACATCGAGGTGGCCAAGCGCGGTGGCGTGCCGGTGTTCAACGCGCCGTTCAGCAACACCAGGAGCGTCGCCGAGCTGGTCCTGGCCGAGATCGTTCTTCTTGCCCGCCGGCTGCCCGAGCGCTGGGCGGAGCTTCGCCGGGGATCGTGGAGCAAGAGCGCCGAGGGGGCGCACGAGGTCCGCGGCAAGACCTTGGGGATCGTCGGCTACGGACACATCGGAATGCAGGTCGGGGTGCTAGCGGAAGCGCTGGGAATGCGGGTTCTGTTCTACGACATCGCGCCCCGCTTGCCTCTCGGCAACAATCGGGTCGCGGGCTCCCTCGGCGAGGTTCTCTCCAACGCCGACTTCGTGACCTTGCACGTTCCCGATACCGAGCTCACGCGAGGGATGATCGGCGCGCCCCAGCTCGCCGCCATGAAGCCTGGCGCCTGCCTCCTCAACTTGAGCCGGGGGACGGTCGTGGTGATTCCGGCGCTCGCGGAAGCGCTGGCGGGAGGAAGGCTCGGGGGAGCGGCGATCGACGTCTTTCCCTCCGAGCCCAAGCGGCGCGGCGAGCCCTTCTCCTCCGAGCTCTCCAGCTTGCCCAACGTCGTTCTCACCCCGCACATCGGCGGCTCGACCGAGGAAGCGCAGGAATCGATTGGAGGCGAGGTGGCGGCCAAGCTCACCGCTTTCGTCAATCGGGGCGCGACGAGCGGGGCGGTCGGCTTTCCCCAAGTCGAGCCGCCGCCGCAGGCGGGCCGGCATCGAATTCTCAACGTGCACCGCAACGTGCCCGGCGTGCTGAGCTCCATCAACCGCATCGTCAGTGAGGTGGGGGCGAACGTCGAGAGCCAGATTCTCGCCACCGACCCCGACGTCGGCTATCTCGTAATGGACCTCGATCGCGAGCTCTCCGATGAGGTGCGGACGGCGGTGGCGGCCCTCGATGCCAGCATCCGTACGCGAATTCTCTACTGAGCTCACTCCCCTCGGTTGACCACCATCCCGCCGCGTTGCTAGCATCGGTTCGCCCTCGATCAGGGCGTCTGAACTCGGTCTTTACTCAACGAAGAGAGGGTCTTTCGATGCAAATTGAGCTCAATGAAGAGCAGCGGCTCCTGCGCGAAACCGTGCGCCGGTTCGCTCAAGAAGAAGTCAAGCCCCGCGCCAAGGAGATCGACCAGAGCGGGATCTTCCCGCGCGAGTTTTTCGACCAAGCCGGAGAGATGGGATTGGGAGGCGTCGCGATTCCGGAGGAGTACGGAGGCGCGGGGATGGACACCGTCTCCTACTGCTTGGTCATCGAGGAGAT
>JBJKRB010000187.1:0-10427 GCA_046704885.1 Thermoanaerobaculia bacterium
GTTGCACCCGACCCCAGACCGAAAAGAGAAGGCCACACGTCGTCACCAGGGCGCCGATCCAGAACGAGAGAGCCCGGTTAGGGAGAAATCTCGCGCTCAGGACGGGAATCCAACCGCTGGGCAGCACGAGGAGCAGCGTGGCGGCAACAACCGCCACGAGTCGAATCCAGCGGGAGAGCCAAGGCTCACGCCGCTCCGTACTCTTGACCTTGGTGGCGAGCAGCCACCAGTAGCCGAGATAGGCAAGCCAGATCGCGGGAAAGAGATACTCGTAAACGAATCGCATCGTAACCAATCCTCAGTGGGAAAATGGGTGTCGCGGAGACGAGGCCAGTTCGTGCTGCGCGGTTGAGCCAAGAGCGGAGAGATCAGCCCTCGCCGCCAAGGTCGTCGGAGCGGCCGGCGGCGAGGCGTGACCAGTGGGCGATCGAGCGTCCGCCCGGCCACTTGGCAACGGGTCGCCACTCGGGCGGGCCAGTCTCGGTCCGGATGTAGGTGCACTCCTGCGGCCAGCCGGAGGGGGAGTCCTCCCAGGGCTCCTGGCGTCCGTAGACGGTGAGGTCCATCAGGGCGTAGCTGTAGTCCATGGCCTCGGCGCCGCGGCGGGTGGTCCAGTAGGTCTCGAAGACGCGGGCGCCGTCGCGCAGGTAGCAGACGAGGTGGAAGAGGCCCACCTGGCGGCCGACGAGGAGCTCGCCGACGGATTCCTTCGCCGAGTACCAGGGCATCTCCCAGCCCATGAAGTCGCGGTAGCGCTTGCTCGGCTCGTAGGGGCCCTGACAGAAGACGGCGTAGGTGATGTCGCGCGAGTGAAGGTAGGCGAGCTCTCCGATCTGGGTGTTGACCCAGGTGCAGCCCTCACACTGCCCCGCCGCCGGGCGGCCGTCGTGCCACATGAAGTAGTAGGCGATGAGCTGCCGGCGCCCTTCGAATGCCTCGAGCAGGGTGAGCGGCCCTTCCGGTCCGGTCAGCGTGAGGCCGGCATCGACCTCGACCATCGGCAGACGCCGCCTGGCCGCGGCGATCGCGTCGCCCTCTCGAGTGTGCGCCTTCTCTCTCACCCTGAGGTTGGCGATCTGGGCCTCGAAAGCGGCCCGGTCGACCGTTTTGGGCAGACTCTCCGCGTACCTGGCTGGGGGCGCGCCGAGTCCTTCTGAGTCTTCCTTCACATCTGTACCCTCGTCTTCGAGGCCCTCGAGATCTCCCGAGAGCGGAGCGATCGGCTAATCGATCATTCCTTTGCCGTCGAGAATCTTCCGCACGGACTTCTCGATCCGTACGACTCGCGTTTTGGACTGCTTGGCGGAAGAAAAGTAGAAGAGATACGCCCTTTGCCGTCCGGGAGTGAGCTTCTCGAAGGCGGTCTTCAAGGCCGGGCTTTGATCCAATTTCTTCTGGAACTCTTCTGGAACCGCATATTCCGACGTCTTCTTGAGCTTCACCTTCAAGCCGGCCTTCTCCACCTCGATCGCCTGCTGGATGTAATCCTTCAAGACCTGCTTCATCGCGACGATCTCTCGTGCGTTGGTGAAGCGGATCTGGCGCGCCGCCTGCACGTTCTTGGTCTGCTGGACCAAGATTTTCTCGGGGTCCTTCAACAGGGCGCCCTTGAAGAAGAGGAGCGCGCAGTACTCCTTGAAGCCGTGGATCAGGACGACGTTCTTTCCGTCGAGCGTGTAACAAGGGTGCCGCCACTTGAGATCTTCGCGCAACCCACTTTCGAGAACGATCGTCCTCAGCTCCTCCATCTCTTCCCGCCACTTCTTAGTCTTGCGGAAGAACGCTTCGATCTCGGAGTTCCCGCGCTCAGCGACCTTGGTTCTCTTCGTCATGGCTCATGTATACCACTCGCTATCGACGATCTGGGCGTCGGTGGCGCGATAGACCTCCCCCATCCCGCCGCCGCCCAGCTTCGACAGGATCTTGTAGCGCGAAACCGTGCTGCCGATCAGGCCCATCATGGTGCGGTGGCTTTGCCCCAAGAGACTTCGTGCATTGCGATCGTCGTTCAGCGTCTCACAATTCGCTTTCGCCGGCAATCGACAACTGGCCATACCGGGCATGGGGAGGGACTCGATTCCGGTCGGCTACCCACTCGCTCGAAGGTCCAGCGCAGAAACGCAGGCCAGCCGTGGCCGTTCGTCGCAGGCGCTATACTCGAACCCAATGGAATTCAGCGGCTTGCCCGGAGCTGAGCTCGTCGAAAAGGGCCTCGCGGATCTCGGCTCTGGGGTCGAATCCGCCGAGGCTCTCCTCGTCGCCATTGGCGCCCTACGGTTGCGGCGCCTGGGCCTTTCGGTTCCCGATTCCATCGAGGAACCGGATCACCGGCTCTACGAGCTGCTCGCAAGCGAGGACTCCGACTCCGCCCACGCCCGCTACAACGCGCTCGTCCGGCGCCTGGTGAGCTTCGAGAGGGCCGCGGAATGCGCCGCGCGGTGACGCCGGACAGCCTGCGGCGTTTCATGACGGAGCTGGGCAGTCGGGTTCACCACCCCGCGCGGATCTACTTCACGGGTGGAGCCACGGCTCTGCTTCACGGCTGGCGCCAGACGACCATCGATCTCGACCTCAAGATCGTCTCCGCAACAGACGCCGTCCTCCGAGAGCTTCCGCATTTGAAGGTGCGGCTCGAGATGAACATCGAGCTCGCATCGCCGGACGACTTCATCCCGGCGCTCCCGGGATGGGAATCGCGCAGCCCCCTCATCGCCAGGGAGGGTTCGATCGATTTCTTCCACTACGATTTCTACGGTCAAGCGCTCGCCAAGCTCGAGCGGAGCCATCGGCGCGACCTCGACGACGTGGAGAGCATGCGTGCGTCAGACCTTATCGAGCCCGAGAAGCTTCTCGCGCACTTCGAATCGATCAAGAACGAGCTTTACCGCTACCCCGCGATCGACCCGGCCTCGTTCCGACGCACCGTAGTCGAATGGTGCGCGGCTCATGGCTGAGCGCGTTCTCCTGGAAGGGCGGCTCTCCTCCGACGAGGGAGTCGTTTGCCCTCCAAGGCCCTCAAACCCACCAACAGCGATCGACAGCCGACAAGCGGAACCCTGCGTCCGAGGGGTCGTATGCCACTAATCTTGACAGAGTCCACAATTGGATACAAACTACGAACGTGCCTCACGACTCGGCAGAGCTCCTTCGCCGCCACGGCCTCCAGGTCACGGCGCAGCGTCTGGCGGTCCTGGCGGCGGTAGGAGCAAGACCGCACTCGACGGCGGACGACGTCGCCGAGGCCGTGCGCGCGGAGATCGGCTCGATCTCCCGCCAGGCGGTCTACAACGCGCTCGGCCTCCTGGCCGACAAGGGATTGATTCGCCGCATTCAGCCCGCCGGGTCGCCGGCCCGCTACGAAGATCGGGTCCACGACAACCATCACCACCTCATCTGCCGCGCTTGCGGCAAGATGGTCGACGTCGACTGCGCGGTCGGCGAAGCGCCTTGCCTCTCCCCCGCCGACGATGCGGGGTACGAGATCGACGAGGCCGAGGTGATCTACTGGGGCCACTGCCCGGACTGTGCGGCGAAAGAGCAGAAACCGCTTCGAGACTGAACGAGAAACCGTACCGACGAACAACCCGAGACCGAACGAACTATCGACAAGGAGAAATGAAATGTCGGACGAGACCAACAGCTGTCCCGTGGTCCCCGGCGCCAAGCGGGCGCGAACCAACCGCGACTGGTGGCCGAACCAGCTGAAGCTGAAAATGCTGCATCAGAACTCCCCCGAAATGAATCCGCTGGGCGAGGACTTCGACTACGCGAAGAAGTTTCAAACCCTCGACCTGGCCGCGGTCAAGAAGGACCTCTACGAGCTGATGACCACCTCGCAGGACTGGTGGCCGGCCGACTGGGGCCACTACGGCGGCCTCTTCATCCGCATGGCCTGGCACAGCGCCGGCACCTACAGGATCAGCGACGGCCGCGGCGGCGCCGGCACCGGCAACCAGCGCTTCGCGCCATTGAACAGCTGGCCCGACAACGCCAACCTCGACAAGGCGCGCCGCCTGCTCTGGCCGGTCAAGCAGAAGTACGGGCGCAAGATCTCCTGGGCCGACCTGATCGTCCTCGCCGGCAACTGCGCCCTGGAGTCGATGGGCTTGAAGACCTTCGGCTTCGGCGGCGGCCGCGTCGATATCTGGGAGCCGGAAGAGGACATCGACTGGGGAACCGAGAGCGAATGGTTGGGCGACGAGCGCTACAGCGGCGACCGCGAGCTCGCCAACCCCTACGGCGCCGTGCAGATGGGCCTGATCTACGTCAACCCGGAGGGACCGAACGGCAATCCCGACCCGGTCGCCTCGGGGCGTGACGTGCGCGAGACCTTCGCCCGCATGGCGATGAACGACGAGGAGACCGCGGCGCTCACCATCGGCGGCCACACCTTCGGCAAGACCCATGGAGCGGCCCCCTCCGACGAGTACCTCGGCCGCGAGCCGGAAGGCGCGCCGATCGAGGAGCAGGGCTTGGGCTGGAAGAACAGCTTCGGCAGCGGCAAGGGGGACGACACGATCACCAGCGGCATCGAAGGGGCCTGGACGCCAAACCCCACGAAGTGGGACAACGGCTACCTCGACATGCTCTTCGGCTACGAGTGGAAGCTGGTGAAGAGCCCCGCCGGCGCCTGGCAGTGGGTGGCGCAGGACGTCGCCGAGAAGGACATGGTGCCGGACGCGCACGATCCCTCCAAGAAGCACGCGCCGATGATGACCACCGCCGACATGTCGATGCGCATGGACCCGATCTACGAGCCGATCGCGCGCCACTTTCACGAGCACCCGGAGGAGCTCGCCGACGCCTTCGCCCGGGCCTGGTTCAAGCTCACCCACCGCGACATGGGACCGAAATCACGTTACCTGGGACCCGAGGTCCCCGACGAGGACCTCATCTGGCAGGACCCGATTCCGCCCGTCGACCACGAGCTCATCGGCGAGGACGACATCGCCCAGCTCAAGGGCGAGATCCTCGCTTCGGGGCTCACGGTCCCGGAGCTGGTCTCGACCGCCTGGGCCTCAGCCTCGACCTTCCGCGGCTCGGATATGCGGGGCGGCGCGAACGGCGCCCGCATCCGTCTGGAGCCACAGAGGAGCTGGGAGGTCAATCAGCCGGAGCAACTGGCGAAGGTCCTCGCCAAGCTCGAGGAGATCCAGAAGAAGTTCAACGATGCCCAATCCGGAGACAAGAGAGTCTCGCTTGCCGACGTGATCGTCCTCGGCGGCTCGGCGGCCATCGAGCAGGCGGCGAAGAAGGCCGGTCATGACGTGCGAGTCCCCTTCTCACCGGGACGCACCGACGCCTCGCAGGAGCAGACCGACATCGACTCCTTCGCCCCCTTGGAGCCCCGGGCTGATGGCTTCCGCAACTACGCCGGTATCGGCGATGGGCACGCCGCGGTGGCCGAGCACCTGCTCGTGGACAAGGCGCAGCTTCTGACCCTGACCGCTCCCGAGATGACGGTCCTGGTCGGCGGTCTGCGCGTCTTGGGCGCCAACGCCGGAGGATCGAAGCACGGCGTATTCACCGACCGGCCGGGAACCTTGACCAACGACTTTTTCGTCAACCTGCTCGACATGGGCACGGAGTGGAAGAAGTCGGAGAGCGAGGAAGGCATCTACGAGGGCCACGATCGCGCCTCGGGCAAGCTCAAGTGGACGGGAACGCGGGCCGACCTGGTCTTCGGCTCGAGCTCCGAGCTCCGGGCGGTCGCCGAGGTCTACGCCTCCAGCGACTCCGAGGAATCGTTCGTCAACGACTTCGTCGCCGCCTGGGCGAAGGTCATGGACCTCGACCGCTTCGACCTCGCCTGAGCGCGGCGAGCAAGGATTCTCAGTTGGAGGCGGGAAGCGGAGGATCTGGCAGTCACCGAGGCCAGGCTCCTCCGCTCCCTTGACCGCGAGCTTCTTGGCTTGCCCCGCGTCCGGTGCGGTAGTCCAGGGACCCGATACGGCACTGAGCACCGGGCTCCGCACTCGATACAACGCCCGGCAGTCGGTCAAGATGACGTGGCGGCCAGGCCTAAAGCTGGCTAGGAGCTCCGCAACTTCGCGACTCCCAGGCCGAGCATCGCCATGGCGAGGAGCGCCAGCCCCAAGAGAGAAAGCGTCGGAACCTTCAGGATCGATCCGGGATTGGCGACGCCCGCGATCTTGAAGACATTGTTGCTCTCGCTCCCCCCCACGAAGACAAGCCCTCCGTGCACCGCCACTCCATTGGGACCTGCGAGCGGATGGGTTCCGTCGCCATTTCCGTCGATGACTTGGGTGATCGTGCCGCCGGGAATGATCTTGAAGACGTTATTGCTCAGGAAGCCTGTCACGAAGACATCGCCGCTCCCGTCCACCGCCACGCTAGTGGGCTCTGTGAGCCCATGGGTCCCGTCGCCCGTGGCGTCGATGATCTCAGAGATCACGCCGCCTGAAGTGATCTTAAAAACGTTGTTGGTAGGTAGGCCCGCTACGAAGACATCGCCGCTCCCGTCCACCGCTATACCCTGCGGGCCGCTGAGCGGATTGGAGCCGTCGCCCGTCGCATCGATGATTTGGGTGATCGCACCGCCGGGAGGGATCTCGAAGACGTTGTCGCTACTGAATCCCGCCACGAAGACATCGCCATTCGCGTCCACCGCCACTCCATTGGGACCTGCGAGCGGATGGGTTCCGTCGCCATTTCCGTCGATGACCTGGGTGATCGTGCCTCCGGGAGTGATCTTGAAGGCGTTGTTGCTAGTAGCGCCCGCCACGAAGACATCGCCGCTCCCGTCCACCGCCAGACCGAAGGGACCCGTGAGCGGATTGGAGCCGTCGCCGGAGGCACTGATGATCTGCGTGATCGTGCCGCCCGGGGTGATCTTGAAGACGTTGTTGCTACTCAAGCCCGCCACGAAGACATCACCGCTCGAGTCCACCGCGACACTGTACGGCTTCGTGAGCGGATTGGAGCCGTCGCCCGTCGGATCGATAATTTGGCCGATCGCTCCGCCCGAGATGATCTTGAATACGTTATTGCTTTTCGCTCCGGTCACGAGGACGTCGCCGCTCCCGTCCGCCGCCACGCCTTCGGCATCTGAAAGTGCATGACTCCCGTCCCCCGTCGAGTCGATGATCTGGGTGATCTGAGCAAAAGCGGCGGCCGGCGCGAGGCAGAGCGCCACGGCCAGCCCAAGCGCGAGCGCGATTCCTCCAACCTTGGCCCGATGGCCAATCCAGGCGAATGTCTTTGTGGCGGGCGCCGCTTTGTCCTCCATTCCTCTCCTCTCAACCTCGTTGGTGTGCGACTAGCTCAAAATACCAGATTTCGACGCGTCAAGGGAGCAGAGTAAGGTCGACCCGAAGTCTCGTCGAGGAGAGATTTGATTGGGCCGAACGACGACACCGCCCGGGCCGTGACGGTCCCAAACACGTTCGGCTTCACCCGTCAAGCAACCGGGGAGTTGCCGCGGCTCGCCGAGGAGGTGTTGCGCATCACCTCCGGTCGGGATGAGGCTCGGGACCTCCGGCAATCAGAGTGGTAGCCGCGTGCCGAGCCCGGCCTCGCGGGCGCGGGCGACGACGAGGGGCGCCACGGCCATGTCGTCTAAAGCGAGGCCGAGGTTGATCGCGATCGTGCGCTCCTCCGCCGACTCGCGTCCGGGCGCCTTGCCGCTGACGATCTCGCCGAGGTCGGCGTAAGGCTCGGGGGTGTCGGAGAAGTAACCCTGCGTCCGGTAGTAGGCCATCTGGGCGCGATCGTCGGTGGCGAGCTTGTCGGCTTCGGCGAGTGCCGCGCCGGTCCAGTAGGAGTCGAAGTCGACCGGCGAGGCGAACGCCCCGGGCGCGAGCCACCCCGCCTCGATCACCGGCGACGGGTGCTTGAGGATCGGGCCGCTGGTGACCACGAGGTCGAAGCCGCGCACGGCCTCCTCCGGCGTTTCGACGACCTCGACGTCGATGCCGAGCTTTACACTCGTCTCGCGCGCGAAGCGCTTCGCGGCCTCGCGGTTGACGTCGAACGCCACCGCGCGCTCGAGCGCGAGCTCAGAGGCCAGAGCCTCGAGATTCGCCCTCCCCTGGGTGCCGCAAGCGAGGATGCCGATCGTCGCGCTGTCCGGCCGCGCCAGGTAGCGCGCGGCGAGCGTCGTCGCCGCCCCGGTCCGCATCGCGGTGATCCAGGTCGCGTCGAGCACCGCGGTCGGAAAGCCAGTCTCGGGATCGTTCAAGATCAAGAGGCCGGAGATGTAGGGAAGCCCCTTCGCCGGGTTCTCCGGGAAGCCGCCGACCCACTTGACCCCCGCCGAGCCGAGCGACGGGATCCACGCCGGCATGGCATGGAGAAACGAATCGGGGCGTGGATGGATCCCCGGTTTGGGCGGCATCTCGATCCGTCCCTCGCCCTTCTCGCGGAAGGCGACCGCTAGCGCGTCGATGACCTGGCGCATCGTCACGCCGGTCGCTTCGACGTCGGCGCGGGAGAGGTAGAGGATCTCGTCGGTCATGGAGAAGGCGTCCCGGTCAAGACAACCTGGCGTCCAGGCAAGTTGCAGGCTAGGAGCTCCGCAGCTTCGCCACTCCCAAGGCCAGCATCGCCATGGTCAGGAGGATCAGTCCGCACAAGGAGAGCGTCGGAATCTTCAGTACAGACGCGGGGCGCGCGACGCCCGCGATCCTGAAGGCATTCTCGCTATCGAACCCTGTCACGAATGCATCCAATCCATGGACGGCGACGGCATCGAGAGCGGGAGAAGTCAGCGAGTTGGTCCCGTCACCCGTGGAATCGATGATCTGCGTGATCGTCCCCCCTGGGGTGATCTTGAAGACGTTGCTGCTACCGTCGCCCGATACGAAGACATCGCCTGCGCCGTCCACCGCCACGGCTGCGGGGTCGGAGAGCGAGTTGGACCCGTCACCCGCGGGACCGATGATCTGCGTAATTGTCCCGCCAGGAGTAATCTCGAAGACGTTGTTGCTGCCCGCACCCGCCACGAACACATCACCGCTGCCGTCCACTGCCACGCCTACGGGGTTGAGGAGCGAGTTGGACCCATCACCCGCGGAACCGATGATCTGCGTGATTGTCCCGCCAGGAGTAAACTCGAAGACGTTTCTGCTAATGTAACCCGACACGAACACATCCCCGCTGCCGTCCACCGCCACGCCTTGGGGCTCTGTGAGAAGGTTGGTCCCGTCGCCGGAGTGATCGATGATCTGCGTGATCGTGCCGCCGGGAGTGATCTCGAAGGCGTTGTTGCTGCTCGCACCCGGCACGAACACATCACCGCTGCCGTCCACCGCCACGCCTATGGGGGCGGCCAGCGAGTTGGACCCGTCACCCGCGGGACCGATGATCTGAGTGATCGTGCCGCCCGGAGCCACCTCGAAGACGTTGTTGCTGCCCGCACCCGCCACGAACACATCACCGCTCCCGTCCGCCACTACACCGTAGGGACCCAAGAGCGAGTGGGTCCCGTCGCCATTAACGTCGAGGATTCGGGTGATCGTGCCGCCCGGAGTGATCTTGAAGACGTTCCTGCTAAAGATGCCCGCTACGAAGACATCGCCGCTGCCGTCCACCGCCACGCCTTCGGGGCCGGTGAGTGAGTGGGACCCATCACCCCCAGAATCGATGATCTGCGTGATCTGAGCGACGGCCACCGACGGCCCGATGCACAGTGCCACGGCCAGCCCGAGCGCGAGAACGATCCCTCGAGCGCCTCGAGCGTTGGACCGGCTCCCGACCCGGGTGAATGATTTCAGCGCAGACTCGACTTCAACTTGCATTTCAGCCCTCCCCTTTTTCCAAGTGAATGATCTAACCACTGTACCAGAAGGAAAAACAACGACCGAGCCGAGGAGGGTTAGCCCACCGTCTTCCCAGGCAGAAACTTGATCGCCACGCGCCGCCCGAGCTCCGTATCCTCCGCCTCGTAGACAACCCCCATTCCGCCACCGGCCGTTTCGACGGCGGCGCGGGAGAGGTAGAGGATCTCGTGGGTCATGGAGGAGGCGTTCCGGCTAGTGCTTCGCCGCAGGCAAATCGTCGACGTTCACCCCCAGTGGGCGGCGAGGTCGTCTTCTCTCGCGGCACGAACTTCAGGTAAGCGACTGGCTCAAGATAGCAGAGGGCGACGCATCGAACGCACCGGGCAGGGCCGTCCGGAGTCGAACAGCTCGTGCTAGCATCTCCTCACGCAGCGGCCAGGTCCGAGTGGAGGTCCGCGGGACTACCACGGAGTTTCCAAGCGACGCCACCAGCCGGGTGACCGCGAGGAGGAAAACCGATGCGAGTAAGAATGATCTCGACGAAGAACTGGGGACGATGCCTCCTGCTGGTCATGGGTCTGGCCCTGATCGCGGCATCGGCGGGGGCCGCCGACGTTGTCGTGACGCCGGCCAACGGAAGCGGTTTCGTGGTCAAGGCCCAGAGCGGAAACGAGATTCTTCGCGCCA
>JBJKRB010000188.1:0-3655 GCA_046704885.1 Thermoanaerobaculia bacterium
TTCGTCTACCTGGCGGGCAAGGGCGACAGCTTCTTGCGCCGGCGGATCACCCTGGGCTCCAGGGTTGGAGATCACTTCGAGGTCCTCTCCGGGCTCACGCCCCAAGACAACGTAGTAGTGGAGGGCGGACTGTTCCTCAAGTTCGCGGAGAACCAATGAGCGAGCAAGAAACTCCGCAGACTACCGTCAGCACCACCCCGTCGATCATCAACCGGATCGTCCGGATGGCGCTCAACCAGCGCTTCCTCATGGTCTTGCTGGCCATTCTCCTGATCGTGGCCGGCATCAACTCCTTCCGCCGTCTCCCGGTGGACGCCTACCCCGACCTCTCGCCGCCAATGGTGGAGATCATCACCCAGTGGCCCGGCCATGCCGCCGAGGAGGTGGAGCGGCTGATCACGGTGCCCACCGAGGTCGAGATGAACGGCACCCCCGGGATGGTCGTGCAGCGCTCGATTTCGCTCTACGGCCTCTCCGACGTCCGGCTCACCTTCGGTGACAAGACCAACAACTACTTCGATCGCCAGCTCGTCTTCGAGCGTCTGCCCGACGTCACTCTGCCGGGCGGAGTGTCACCCTCGGTGGCGCCGCTCTTCTCGCCCTCCGGCTTGATCTACCGCTACGTCCTCCAAAGCCCCGATCGCTCACCGATGGAGCTCAAGACGATCGAGGACTGGATCGTCGCGCGCCGGTACAAGGCGGTCCCCGGCGTCGCCGACGACTCCGGGTTGGGCGGCGAGACGATGCAGTATCAGGTCCTCCTCGATCCCGCGAAGATCGCCGGGGCCGGCCTCTCGCTCGCCGACGTGGTCTCCGCTCTCGCCGCCAATAACGGCAACGCCGGCGGCGGCTTCTACTCGGAGGGCGGACAGTTCTACTACGTCCGCGGCCTGGGGCGCGTCCACACCCTGGAGGACATCGGCAATGTCGTCTTGACCGTGCACAACGGCACTCCGGTCCTGGTCAAGGACGTGGGCAAGGTCGTGATCGGACACGCGCCGCGCCTCGGTCAGTTCGGCTACAACGGCCAGAACGACGCCGTCGAAGGCGTGATCATGCTACGCAAGGGCGACCAAGCGCAGACCGTGCTCAAGCGGATCGAGGCCAAGACCAAGGAGCTCAACGATCACATCCTGCCCAAGGACGTGAAGATTCACCCCTTCTATGACCGCACCCACCTGATCGACCTCACCACCCACACGGTCGAGGACAATCTGCTGCGCGGCATGGTGCTGGTCGTCGTTGTCCTGATCTTCTTCCTCTACGACTGGAGATCGGGACTGATCGTCGCGGTCAGCATTCCGTTCGCTCTGCTCTTCGCCTTCATCTGTCTCGACCTCAAGGGGATCCCCGCAAACCTGCTCTCGATCGGGGCGATCGACTTCGGAATCCTGGTCGATGGCGCCGTGGTCATGGTGGAGAACATCTTCCGCCAGGTGGCCCTGCGCGAAGGGCAGAGCTTCTCCATTCGCAAGGTGATTGTCGAAGCGGCGGCCGAGGTCGATCGGCCGATTTTCTACGCCGTGGCTGTGATCATCGCCGGCTTCCTGCCGATCTACGTTCTCTCCGGCCCGTCGGGCAAGCTCTTCAAGCCGATGGCCGACACCATGATCTTCGCCCTGATCGGCTCGTTGATCATCACCCTGGCGCTGCTTCCAGTGCTCTGCTCGTGGGTAATGAAACGAGGGGTCAAGGAACGGCGGAACCCGGCGTTCGAGTGGGTCAAGGCTCTCTATGGTAGGGGCCTCGATGCCTGCCTCGATCACCCCTGGGCAACAACGGTGGTCTCGACCGTCCTCTTGGGGCTTTCGCTGCTCTTGATCCCGCAGATCGGTGCCGAGTTCATGCCCAAGCTGGACGAGGGGGCCTTGTGGGTGCGGGCGACCATGCCCTACACGATCTCGTTCGACGAGTCCCGCAAGATCGTGCCGCAGATTCGACAGGTCCTGCGCTCGTTCAGCCCCGTCACTGTCGTCGCCTCCGAGCACGGGCGCCCCGACGACGGCACAGACCCCACCGGGTTCTTCAACGCCGAGTTCTTCGTCGGCCTGAAGCCCTATGGCCAGTGGACCGGCAAATACCACAGCAAGCAGCAGCTGATCGCCGCCATCGACCACAAGCTCAAGAGCTTCCCCGGCATCATCTTCAACTACACCCAGCCTGCCGAGGATGCGGTGGACGAGGCCGAGACCGGCTTGAAGAGCGCGCTGGCTGTCAAGATCTTCGGGACAAATCTCAATGTCCTCCAAGCGAAAGGAAAGAAGATCAAGCACGTGCTCGAAGGGGTGCGCGGCATCGATCACGTGACCCTGGTTCAAGAGCTCGGCCAGCCGAGCCTCGCGATCCAGATCGACCGCGCCGCGATCGCCCGCTACGGCGTCAACGTCGCAGACATCAACGACCTGATCGAGGCGGCGGTAGGCGGCGAAGCAGCGACCGAGGTGGTCGAGGGGGAGAAGCTCTTCGACCTCGTCGTGCGCCTCGAGCCGCAGTACCGGAGCAACCCGCAGACGATCGGCAACATCCTGGTCGCCACCCCCGGCGGTCAGCAGGTGCCGCTCAAGGAGCTCGCCAAGATCAGCGTCAAGAACGGCGCCTCGTTCATCTATCGCCAGAACGACCAGCGCTACATCGGTGTCCAGTTCTCGGTCGAGGGCCGCGACCTGGCCTCCGCGGTCGAGGACGCGCAGCACCAGGTGGCCTCGCAGGTCAAGCTTCCGACCGGCTACCGGATCGACTGGGGCGGCGAGTACAAGGAGTACACGGCCTCCAGGCGGCAGCTGAGAATCATCCTGCCGCTCACCCTGTTCGTGATCTTCCTGCTGCTCTTCGCCCTCTACAGCAACTTCAAGTTCCCGCTCATTACCGTGATCGGGGTGCTGCTCTCGGCGCCGGTCGGAGGCCTGGTCGCCCTCTGGGCGACGAACACTCCGTTCTCGGTCTCTTCGGGGATCGGATTCATTGCCCTATTCGGAGTGTCGGTACAGACCGCCGTGGTCTACGTGTCGTACGCCAACGAGCTCCGACGCGGAGGGACCGCGATCCTCAAGGCAACGCGAGACGCGGCAATGGTTCGATTGCGACCGATCATGATGACGGCGCTGGTGGCGGCGTTGGGCCTTCTTCCAGCGGCGCTCTCGACCGGCATCGGCTCGGACTCGCAAAAACCGTTTGCTCTGGTGATCGTGAGTGGCTTGTTCTCGCGCCTGCTGATCAGCGTCTTCTTGATGCCGGCGCTCTACCTGATCGTTGCTCGACCCAACGATCGCCTCGAGGTGTAGCCGCCGAGAACGATCCACCTTCAATCCAGTCGGCCGCCGGGGCTCTTGCCTCGGCGGCCGCCCGCCTCACCCGGTTGACAGCCGTCCTCGGCTGGCCTAGGGTCCGCCTTGCAGACGGCGACGGCGGCCGACCGTGCTCCCACCGGTATCCATCCAATGAAAGTGAACGAAGCTCCGAGGTCGAGGCTATGCGCGCTGACACTGACGCTCGGGCTTGCCGCCGCGCTCCTAGCTTCGCCCCTGACCGCGCAAACCCAGGGCTCGGTCAGCGGGCGGGTGCTCGGCCCGGGCGGAGCTCCCCTCCCCGGAGCGAGCGTTTCGGCCACGAGCCTGGCCCAGGCCGGCCCGGCGCGCACGGCGACGAGCGGCGCGGA
>JBJKRB010000189.1:0-13155 GCA_046704885.1 Thermoanaerobaculia bacterium
CGCCCTCCACTACTACGTTGTCTTGGGGCGTGAGCCCGGAGAGGACCTCGAAGTGATCTCCAACCCTGGAGCCCAGGGTGATCCGCCGGCGCAAGAAGCTGTCGCCCTTGCCCGCCAGGTAGACGAAAGGGAGATCCTCGTCATCGCGCAGCACCGCCGAGACCGGCGCCAGGAGACCCCGGTGCTCGGTGCTCGAGTGGATCCGCACCTTGACGTAGAGGTCCTTCTTGAGGGCGCCGCCCGGGTTGCCGGCGACGATCCGCACCGCCACCGCTCGGGTTTGAGGGTCGACCACCGCGGCGATGTAGGAGACCCTCCCGGGAACGGGCTGGGGCGCGGTCTCGGTGATCACCTCGGCGGGGTCGCCCAACTTGACGTCGGCGAGGTCACGGGTGAAGACGTTGGCCATCACCCACATCTTCGAGAGGTTGGCGACGGTGAAGCAGTTTGTCGCTCCCGCCGAGAGGAGCTGGCCGGGCGTGATCATCCGTTCGACGACGGTGCCGGTCAGGGGAGAGCGCAGCAAAGCGTAGTTGCGGTCGACCGACTTGCCCGCCACGAGATCATCGAGCGTCTTCTGGTCGACCCCTAAAGAGCGCAGCGCTTCGAGCGCCGCGTCGCGATCCGCCTCGGCGGCGGTGGCGTTGACCTCCGCCTGCTCGAGCTCGCGGCGGGACAGCCCGCCGTTGGCGTAGAGCTTGCGGTCGAGCTCGGCGATGCGGCGCGCGTTGGCGGCGTCGGCGGCCCCCTTGCGGTACGCGCTGACGTCGGCGGCGAAGTCGGGCGAAGCCACCTCCGCCATCGGCTGGCCGCGCTTCACGTGGGCGCCGACGTCGACTAGCAGCCGGGCTACGGGTCCCGAAATGGGAGCGATGACCTGGGTCGACTGGTCGGCGTCGAAGGCCACGGTGCCGGTGCTCTCGACCGTGCGCCGGTACTCGGTCGGCTCGATGTTGATGGTATGAATGCGCGCCTTCTGGGCGGGCGTGATGGTGATGCCTTCGATTCCGCCGTTCACGGTAGTCGTCGCGGCGGGGTCGGAGGAGTGGGAGCACGCGCCGGCCACGAGGGCGGCGGGCAGGAGGAAGAGGAAGAGGGTTTTCGAGAGTTTAGTTCTCATCTTCGGATTCTCCGGAGGTAACTGCGGGAAGCGAAGTGCCGATCGCGCGTTCGAGGTCGGCGCGAGAGTCGTTGGCGGCGCCCAGGGCGTCGGCGAGCTCGCTTTCGGCGGCGAGCAGCGTGCGCTTGGAGTCGAGAAGGTCGAGGGCCGAGAGCCCCCCGAGGCTGTAGCTCTTGCTGGCGATGTCGTAGGCGCGTTGCGCTTCGGGGAGGAGTTGGTCCTGCAGGTAAATCGCCTGGCGGCGGGCGGTGTCGGCGGCCTGGAAGGCGCTCCGCACCTCGAGCGCGACCTGCGCTTCGAGGTCGCGGGCCGCGGCCGAGAGCTGCTCTTCGTAGTGCTCAGCCTCGGCGACCTGGCCTTTCTCATGCTGCCAGAAGAAGAGCGGGAAGCTGATCCCGGCGATCGTGGAGTAAGTGGAAGGGCCCCCCAGGTAGCTGTTGCGCTCGAGGGTGAAATCAAAGTCGGGGAGCCAGTAGGAGCGGGCGAGCTTGGTCGAGGCGCGCGCCGCCCGGCGTTGCGCCCCCATGCTCTTGAGATCCGGGCGGTGCAGGGCCGCCAGGTTGATGAGCGCTTTCAAGGAAGGCAAGGGAGGCGGCACGGCCAAGGGGTCGGTCAAATCCAGGGGCGCCGCGAGCGGGCGCCCCAAGAGCCGGTTGAGCGCCGAGCGCGAGGTCGCGAGCTGCCTCTGGATGGCAATTAGGGCGTTTTCCGCTTGGGCCTGGTCCACCTTTGCCTTGATCACATCGATCTCGGCGACGGTGCCGGCGGCGAACCGGGCCTTGGTCTTGGCGACGAAGTCGTCGGCCAGAGCCTTGGCTTGCTTGAAGTCGCGCAGATGCCTTTGGGCCACGAGCAGCGCGTCGTAGGCCGCCACCGTGTCAGCGGCGAGCTGCTGGCGCGCCTGGGTGTAGTCGAACTCGGACGAGTGATAGATGTCGGTCGCGGCCTTGCCGGCGAGGTGAATCTTGGTGGGAAAGGGGATGGCGAGATCGAGCCCGTAGATCCGGGCGGGTGAAGATCCGGGCGAGAGCAGTCCGCTTTCGTCGTCGTACTCCGCCGACAGCGACGGATCGGGAAGCGCTCGCGCCTCGACGATCCGAGCTCGCGCCTGCGCCACCTGTTGCCGGGCCGCGGCGAGGCCGGGATTGTGGGCCCAGGCTTCGGCGACGGCCTGCTGGCGACTCAGGCGGGCAGGCATGGTCGAGGGATCCGGCGGTGGGGCGGTGCTGGCGCGCGCCGCCGGCAGGCAGACTGTGGTGATCGCAACCGCCAACGTGGCGGCACGAAGAAGCGTCATGAAATACCTCCTTCGGGGCTTTCGATGCCCCGAGCCAAGCGTTATCGATGGATTCGCTGGGTGCCGCTCAGGCGGCTGGAGGCGCACGCCCGTCAAATGGGCGCGGATTGCTGACGTGATGCGGTTGGACCGGTGGGCTTACGGTGCGTGAGGAAACCGTGGGAAGGCCGGCTGCCGCGACGTGACCGCTCCCCACCACCGCCATGCCGAGGAGCATGCAGGCGGGACAGTCGAAGGGACTGTCCGCGGTAAGGAGCTGGGCGGTGTTCTGGTGATGAGCACCCGAGCCGCTGCTCGCGCCCGCGGCAGCCGCCGCGGCGGCGAACAGATCGCCGAGCTCGTTCTTGTCGTGGTGGAACTCCGGCAGGGGCGCCAGTGCCTCGACGGATACGAAGAGGGCGAGGAGCGCTAGACCGGTTATTGCGCGGGCCGAGAACCGCATGAGCTGTAGACCGTAGCACGAAGCGACGGGATCACGAAACTCCGAGCGCCGCAAGTTGACAGCGACTGCGCGCCTTGTAGTATTGGGGAGATGGTTGCGCGGAGGGTATCAACCCTCGCGTTGTGTACCTTGCTCATTGCCGGGACCATCGATCTCGGCTCACCCAAGGAGGTGCACGACGCCAGCTTCGAGGCGGCAGGGCGGGTCCTGGTCAGTGTTACCGAGTGGATCCCGCAGCGACCAGGTTTCGAGCACGGACACCCCGAACGCCTTCCGGTTTGCCCGTTCTGTCTTCTGCAAATCCTGACGGCTGGCGCTCATCTTCCTTCGGATGGCGGCCTCGTGGCGACCTCGAGGGCCTTGGCCATGGCTCTCCCCGAGGGCAGATTCGAATCCTTCACCATCGCTCGCGTCGCCCAGATCTCCCGGGCACCTCCAGCCGTCTGTTGAGCCTACAGTAGAGACTTGGCTATCCGTCCGGCGCAGGCCCCAGGGCGACGGAGGAGCGGAGTGAGAAGGGCTGTTTGGAGCACTCGAGAGCTCGACTGAGCGGCTGTCGACTCGTCGGGTCGGACCGACAAGGGAGGAGGAAGCGATGTTCGAGAGGTTGATCTTCAGAGCCTGCGCAAAGGACGGGACATAGGTGGCACCGATTCGACAGCAGTTTGCGCGAGACTCCTATGCGGGAGTGATCCTCGTTCTCGAGACATGCTCGTTTCTCGGAAGCGCGCTGACGGTTTTCCTCGGCTCTTGGGCGGCGAATCCCGCCTTGCTGGACGCGGGACTCTCCTTGGGGGTGGCGCTCATCGTTCTTCTCGGTATCGCCGCTGCGCGTGCGAGCGCCGGCGAAGCGGAGAGCAAGGGGCGGGTGGCGCTCGAGCGAGCTTCGGACCAGGGCGAGGGGGCGGGTCCAAAAGGCGAGGGTCCGGCCGAGCCCGACCACGTCCCTTCCAGTGAGTCCCGGAGACCGAGGGCTGCCGCTTCCAGCACGCGACTGGAGCGTTGGCTCGCTACCTGGCCCGGAAAGGTGGCGAGTGCCAGCACCTTCTTTCGTGCGGCGGGAGTTGTGGGAGGAGTCGGCGCTTTGGTGCTCGTGCCCGAGGTGTTCACCCGTGGGCGTCCCGGAGGGGTCGCCGGCATCCTCGGCCCGGTGATCTGCCTCCTCGGGGTCATCTTCGCGGCAACGACGGCGCGGTACCTCACGTCGGTTGATGGGTCGCGCTTCCCGGAGGCGGCGGGTCTGGCGCGCGGCGCCCGCCTCTCGGCCTGGGTTCTGGTTCTGGCCCTGGTGGCTACCGGTCTTGCTTGGAGTGGCAGCGTTGCGGCGGCCCGCGTCGTCCACGGCGCCATTCTGCTAGCGGTGGCCGGCGTTTCCTACCAATTCCTGCGCGTGAGGTTTCCGGGCGGAAAGCGGCAGGCGGCCGTGGGGGTCCTGGCTCTCGACCTCTCGGTGCTGAAGGCGCTCGCCAGTCGGGCGAACATCTTCGCCAGTCTCCTCGATTCCGCCGAGCAGCAGTTGGGAGTCGACCTCCGCTCTACCTGGGCACTGACGATTGTCCGGCGCAGTTTCGAGCCTCTGGTCATTGCTCTGTGCCTCCTGGGATGGCTCTCGACCTCGTTGACCATCGTCCATATCGGACAAGCGGGGCTGGTCGAACGCTTCGGCGTGCCGCTCGCCGGCGAGCCGTTGCAGCCAGGAATACATCTCCATTGGCCGCTGCCCGTCGATCATGTCTTCTTGCTCCCCGTGCGCAAGGTCCAGGCGATCCACATCGGTCATGGCGGAGAGGCACACGCTGGACCCGAGAACGTGCTCTGGGCCCAGAAGCACGCGGCGCACGAAAGGTTGTTGCTTCTCGGCAACGGACGGGACCTTCTGGCGATCGACGCCGCGGTGTGGTTTCGGATTCGTGATGCACGAGCTTGGTTCTACGACTGCAAGAACCCGATGGAAGCGCTCCGAGCGATTGCCTACCGAGCGGTGATGCGGTCTACCGTCAGTCTGACGCTCGATGAGGCCTTGTCCCAGAACACGGTGATTCTCACCAGGAGCATGCGGGAGATGGTGCAGAGGGAGGCGGACGCCCTCGGGCTCGGAGTTCAGATCGTAGCCTTTACGGTCAGCGGCCTTCATCCGCCAGTCGAGGTGGCGCCGGACTACCAGGCGGTGGCCGCCGCGAAGATCGGGATGGCGACCTCCATCGTGAACGCGGAGGCCTTTCGCAGCGAGACGGTGCCAGCAGCTCAGGCCGACGTGGTCAAGACGCTAGATGGCGCTCGCGCCACCTCTGCGGGGGAGTTGGCCCTGGCGAACGGCGAGGCCTGGAGCTTCCGGACCCTCGAGCTTCAGTACCGCATCGCTCCCAGCGAATACCTCTTCCGGCGGCGGTTGGAGGGCCTCGAAAAGAGCTTGGCGGGTCATCGCTTCGTGATTGTGGATTCCCGCATCCAGCGGGACGGAGGTGAGCTATGGCTGACTCAATGAAGACGCAGCGTTGGCTGCGGGCCACCGTAGGGATTCTGGCTCTTGCCGGAGTGGTCTTCTACTCGACGGCGATCGTCGTACGCGAGGGTCAAGCGGTGCTGATTACTCGTTTCGGCCGTCCGCTCCGTGCGGCAACGCATCCAGGGCTTCATTGGAAGCTTCCGTGGCCGATCGATCGCGGCATCCGGCTGGACATGCGGCGGCAGGTCTACGAAACGGGACTCACCGAAATGCTCACTCGCGACAAGAAGAACCTGATCGTGCGTACCTTCGTCGTGTGGCAGATCAGGGACCCGCTGGCTTTCGTACAGGCGGTCGGCCTGGGTGGCTCCGCGAACAGCAAGCTGGACGGCTTGCTGACGAACGCCGCCATCGGCACGCTTGGGGGCTACGATCTCTCGGCGCTGGTATCTACCAATCCAAAAGATCTCAAGGTGGATCAGATCGAAGGCGACCTGATGGCTTCGACCGTGCCAGTGGCGCGGAGGAGCTACGGCATCACGATCGATCAAATCCACGTGGAGCGGCTCGCCTTGCCGGAGGAGAATGTCACCGCGGTCTTCAAGCAGATGCGGGCTGAACGGCACCGTTTCGCGGCGCAGTACCAGGCGGAAGGGGACCAGAAGGCGAGCCAGATTCGCTCAGCGGCCAAGCTCGAGGCGGCTCAGATCCGAGCCAAGGGTGCGGAGCAAGCGGCGCAGATCCGGGGCAAATCGGCCGCGGAGGTGCAGAAGATCTACGCCGACGCGCACCGTATCGACCCCACGCTCTACCGCTTCACACGCTCGCTCCAGTCGCTCGACAAGCTGGTCAGCGGCAAGACTTCGATCATTCTGCGTACGGACAGCGAGCCGTTCTCCCTTCTGCAAACGGAGCATCCGAAGAATGGAGGCAAGCGATGAGGGTGCAAGCATGAGACAGCTGGGCGGGCCGTCCGAGCTCCGGCGTCTTCTTGCGCCGCTCTCTTCCACCCTCGAGTGGGGGTGGGAACGGATGCACTGGTGGATCGTAGTGATGATCCTGCTCTACGCCTTTTCCGGGGTAACGATCGTCAAGCCCGATGAGGTGGCGGTGGTGTTGCGCTGGGGGCGGCTCGTGGGTTCGACGCCGGCCTTGCAGCGCCACGGGCCGGGGCTCTTGTGGGCGCTGCCGCGCCCCATCGACGAAGTGGTCCGGGTCAAAGTCAAGCATGTCTCAGAGCAGAAGGTCAGTGCTCTGGCGGAGGGAGGAGACTGGGTCCTCGCTGACACGCTCGATCCGGTGACTGAGGGGTACGCGCTCACCGGGGACCTCAACATCGTCCGTGTCGACATGGTCGTTCGCTATCGGATCAAGGACCCTGTTGCATGGGCCTTCTACGCACCGAAGACCAAGAAGATCCTGAGCGCCGAGGTGAGCGCCGCGATGGTGCGCTCCCTGGGCGAGATGGGGGTCGATCGAGTCTTGGCCGATGGTCGCAAGGAGCTCGTCGCGAACGCCACCGAACGCGCTCAGGCCAGCTTGGATGCGGCTCATAGTGGTCTCCAGCTGACCTCGCTCGAGCTCACCCATCTCGCTCCGCCGGCGGCCCTGGCGAAGGCCTTCGACGCCGTGCAGGATGCCTACATCACGGCGGAGACCGAGAAGAAGGACGCTCTCGCCTTCGCGCAAAAGGTGGTTCCGGCCGCAAAGGCCGACGCGGACAGCGAGATTCAAACGGCGCGTGGAAAGTCAGCCGCCGATATCGCACAAGCGCGTGGGGACGCGGCCGCGTTCCGCGCCCTCGACGAGCAGTACAGAAGAAACCCGAGCGAGGTCCGAGAGCGTCTCTACCGCGACGGGATCGACAAGGCCGCCGCCGCCGCGGGGAGCATTCGCTGGGTCCCGCCGCCGGTTGGTGGGCGGTATCACGGTCTACGCATCACCATTTCACCGAGCGGGACGGAAAGTGGAGAGGCCCCGTTACTGCGCTTCATGACCACCGGCTCCGGCAAGGGCAAGGAGAGTGGGGGTTCGAAATGACTGCGCGAGTGAGTCGTAGTGAGCCGCGGAGGGAGAGATGAGCGATCTAGCGATGCAGATGCCGGCGCCCGCGGCGGGTGCGCCGGCCGACTCTCTGGCTCCCGAAGAGCGCCGGCGGATCGGAACGCGGCTGGGTGCCGGTCTCGTTGCCGCCGGCCTCCTTGCTCTCGGTACGATCCTCATTCGGCTCGCTCCCGATCAATTCCAGATCGGCGAGCTCTTCTGCGCTTTGGCGGCTCTCGTCGTGGGGATCCCGACCCTGGTTTCGGGGATCCGTGGAATGGTTACGGGAGATACGCGCCGGGCCACGGATCAGCTGGTGGCGATCGCGGTCCTCGCCGCGGCGGCGAGTGGACACTTCGTCACCGCGACCTTGATCCCGCTCTTCCTCGAGATCGGGCGATTGTTCGAGGAGCGAAGCTCACTCGGGGCGCGCGCGGCGATCGAAGGGATCCGCGCCCTGGGAGCGAGACAGGCGACGCGTCTGAGGGACGGGGTCGAGGAGCGCGTGAATCCGAGTGACCTACGCCCTGGCGAGCTGATCCTGGTTCGTCCCGGAGAGCGCATCGCGGTCGACGGCACCGTGGTTTCAGGACGCTCGGCGATTGACCAGTCCGCGATCACGGGTGAATCGATGTACGAGGACGTGGCGCAGGGCAGCCCGGTCTTCGCCGGCAGCGTCGCGGTGGATGGGCTCCTGAATGTGGAGGTGCGCGAGGTCGGCAAGGACACGGTCCTCGGGCGAGTTGTTCAGCTCCTGGCCGAGGTCGAGCGCACCACTGTGCCCGTTCTTCGATTGTTCGAGCGCCGGGCCGGAGTGTGGCTTCCCTTGGTGCTGACACTGGCCGCGACGACCCTCTTTTTCACCCGGGATCTCTCTCGCGCCATCGCCGTTCTCGTCGTCGCGACGCCAACGGCTCTAGTGGTGGCAGGCCCGGCCGCGGTGGTCGGAGCGATGACCGTGGCTACCCGGCTTCGTATCCTGATCAAGAGCGCCGACTTCCTGGAGCGCGCCTCGGACGTAGACACCCTGATCTTGGACAAGACCGGGACGGTAACCGTTGGCGCTCCCGTGGTAACGGCGGTGGAAGCCGTGGGCGCGACCACCGAGGACGAGCTCCTTTCTGTCGCAGCGGCCTGCGCTTTCGGTTCGCGGCATCCGGTCTCTCGCGCCGTGGTCACCGAGGCGTTGGCTCGTGGAATGTCAGTCGAGCCGCCGGTGGAAGCACACGAGGAGCCGGGTCTCGGGGTCGCGGCGGAGGTCAAGGGCCACCCCACGCTTCTCGGTCGTCGGCAGCTACTCGAGGAGGCTGGCGTCGCGGTGCCAAGCGATGATGAAGAAGACCTTTCGCAGGTGTGGGTTGCGTGGAAAGGCCAGTGCCTCGGCCGGATTCGCCTCCATGACCAGCCCCGTCCCGAAGCTAGCGAGGCTCTCGAGGCGATGCGTCAACTGGGAATCGAGCGCCTGGTGCTACTCACCGGGGACCGTAAGGCGGTCGCCCAGGAGGTTGGAGAGGTCCTCGGCGTGGACGAGGTGGTTGCCGAAGTCCTGCCGGCGCAGAAGCTCGAGATGGTTCATGGAGAGCAAGAGCTCGGTCGGACCGTCATGATGGTGGGGGACGGAGTCAATGACGCTCCGGCCTTGGGCGGTGCCGATGTGGGCGTCGCCATCGGCGCGGAGCTCAACGAAGTGGCCCTGGGCGGCGCCGACGTGGCCTTGCTGGGCACCGACCTGGGACGGCTGCCGCGTCTCTTGAATCTCGCCGACTTGACGCGGCGCACGATCTCGCAGAACGTATGGCTTGCCTTTGGTCTTTCGGTCTTCCTCATCGTACTCGCCGCGGGAGGGATCATTGCTCCCTTGACTGGAGCGCTGGCTCAGAGCGTCGCGGTCGTCGCGGTAGTTGCGAACAGCGCTCGGATTCTCCGCTTTGGACAGGAGTCGGGGAGCGGGGGGGGGCGGCTCAACGGCGACCGCCGGGCCTTCAGCCCTTCGCCCGTGCCCCAGCGCCAGAGACCACCCTGGGCTTGAGCTCTCCGGGGGGGTCTTCGGGGGAAGCGCGGGGCGGAACCGGGGCGGTCGATCGACTTCCGTTAGCAGTTGCGGCTGCTAGAATTTGCGCCGGTTTGCCGGGTTGATTCCGGTTTCGGGGCCGTTTCCTATGAGTTTGCCATTCGCCATCAACGGGTTGGGTCGCATCGGCCGGGCGCTGCTCAGGATCGCGCGCGCGCGCCCGGATCTCGAGCTCGTCGCGGTCAACGATCTGGCGAGCGCCGCCCAGCTCGCGCCGCTCATCGCCCATGATTCGATTCACGGGAGGCTCGAGGGCGAGGTGAAGGCCGACGCTGACGCGCTGGTTCTCGACGGGCGGCGCATTCCGGTGACCTCGATCGCCGACTCGGCGGCGATCGACTGGAATGGCGAAAGGCCGCGGGTGGTGGTCGACGCCACCGGACACTGCAAGTCGCGGGAGAAAGCGCAGGTGCTGCTTGCCGGGGGAGTCGAGAAGGTTCTGGTCTCGGCCAACGCCGAGGGGATGGACCTCACGGTTTGCATCGGAGTCAACGAGAAGCAGTACGACCCCTCGGCGCACCGGTTTCTTTCCGCCGCTTCCTGCACCACGAACTGCCTCGTCCCCCTGCTCTTCGTGCTTGACCGCGAGTTCGGAGTCGAGCTCGCGATGCTCAACACCGTGCACAGCTACAACAACGATCAACGTCTGCTCTCTCACCCGCACGCGGATCCGCGCCGAGCGCGCGCCGCGGCGATCAACATGGTGCCCACCACGACGAGCGCGATCGAGGCCTCGATTCGGATTCTTCCCCAGATGTCCGGTCGCCTGCAGGGCTTTGCGGTTCGGGTGCCTACCGCGAACGTTTCGCTTGTCGATCTGGTCGCCGAGCTCGAGGAGGCGCCCGATATCGAGGAAGTGCATCAGGCGCTTCGCGCCGCCGCCGGGAGCGAGATGGCGGGCATCCTCAAGCTGAGCGACGAGCCCCTGGTGTCGAGCGATTACATCGGCGAGAGCGCTTCGGCCGTGGTCGATCTACCTCTGACCCAGCAAGTGGGGCACCAGCTCTACCGCTTGGTCGCGTGGTACGACAACGAGTGGGGGCACGCCAGCCGGCTGGCGGACCTGTTGGAGATCATCGCGACCCGAGGGTGAGGGAGCTTCTACCGGGAGACCCAAACGATGAGAGACATCTATCAGCTCGAAGATCTCGGTCTCGACCGGCTGCGAGGAGTCGCCGTTTTCGTGCGCGTCGACTTCAACGTGCCGCTCGCCGACGGCGAGGTGGCGGACGCAACTCGGATCGAAGCCGCGATTCCCACCCTGAACGTGCTGCGGCAGGCGGGAGCGCGGCTGATCCTGGCCTCCCACCTCGGGCGTCCGAAGGGCAAGCCCGACAAGGCGCTGAGCCTGGAGCCGGTGGCCGAGAAGCTCGGTGAGATTCTCGGCCAATCGGTAGCCTTTGCGCCCGACTCGATCGGCGATCCGGCGCGCGCCGTCGTCGGCGAGCTCGCTCCGGGCCAGGTGTGCGTGCTCGAGAACCTGCGCTTTTACCCTGGCGAGAAGGCCAACGACCCCGAATTCGCCGCCGCCTTGGCGGAGCTCGCCGATGCCTACGTGGACGACGCCTTCGGCACCGCGCACCGCGCCCATGCTTCGGTCGTCGGCGTTCCCGAGAGATTCGCTCGCAAGGCGGCGGGTCGCCTGCTGATGAGTGAGATCTCGGCGCTCTCGCGTCTGGTCGAGGATCCTGAGCGCCCCTTCTTCGCGGTGCTCGGCGGGGCCAAGATCAGCGACAAGGCGGCGACTCTCTCGCACCTTCTAGAGAGGCTCGACCGGGTCTATTTGGGCGGGGGAATGGCCAACACGTTCCTCGCCGCACAAGGCAAGGAGCTTGCGGATTCCTTGGTCGAGAAGGACAGTCTGGATCTCGCGCGCCAGATCCTCGATCGCGCCGCGGAGCACGGCTGCGAGCTCGTGCTGCCGAGCGACCTGGTGGTGACCGACGATCTCGGCCATCCATCGAGGATCGAGACCGTCGGCGTCGATGCCGTTCCCGGTGGAACCAAAGCGGTCGACATCGGGCCCGCCTCCGTTGCCGCGATCGACGAGGCTCTGCCGGAAGCCGCGACGCTCTTCTGGAATGGCCCCCTCGGGGTCTTTGAAAAGCCTCCATTCGATCGAGCGACGCTCGCGGTAGCCAAGGCGGTGGCCGCCTCGTCCGCCTTCAGCGTAATCGGCGGCGGCGAAACGCTGGCGGCCGCCGATCGGGCCGGCGTTCGTGGCTCGATCGATCACGTCTCGACGGGAGGGGGAGCATCTCTCGAGTTTCTCGCCGGCGAGTCCCTGCCCGGGGTCGCGGCGCTGGAGCGAGCCTGATGCATCGTCGGCCGCTACTGGGCGGCAACTGGAAGATGCATCTGGTGCCGGACGGCGCCCTTCGCCTCGCCGAAGGGCTGCTGGCGGGGAGCGAGGCGTTCGGCGTCATGGACGCGGTGGTCTTTCCCTCTCATCCTCTCCTTCCGGGTGTCTTCGCCCTGCTCTCCGGCAGCCCCATCGCGGTGGGGGGGCAGGACCTCCATCCGGAGCCGGCGGGAGCCTATACCGGCGACGTCGCCGGCGAGCAGCTGGCGGCATGCGGCTGTTCCTGGGTCCTGTGCGGCCACAGTGAACGGCGCCACGGGCACGGGGAGAGCGACGAGCTCGTGGGGCGCAAGGTGGAGGCGGCGCTGCGCGCCGCGCTTGTACCGATGATCTGCGTGGGAGAGACGCTGGAGGAGAAGCGGCAAGGGCGGACCGAGGAGGTGGTCGAGCGTCAGACGCGCACCGCGCTCGCGGCGATCACGGGCTCGAATTCCCCGTCGGTCGACTTCGCGATAGCCTACGAGCCGGTCTGGGCCATCGGTTCGGGCGAGACCGCGACCCCGGAGGTGGCGGAGGAGGTCCACGCCTTCCTCCGTGATATGCTCTCCCGCCTCTTGAGTGGTCCACGCGCCGCCGGGACCCGGATCGTCTACGGCGGCTCGGTGCGGCCGAAAAATGCAGAGGAGCTCGCGGCTCAGCCGGATATCGACGGATTCCTCGTCGGGGGCGCGAGTCTCAAGGCGGAAGATTTCCTCTCCATCGCACGTTGTATCGGGACGGTGGCTGGAAGAGACGCCTGACGGAGGCTAGTTAACGGTGATTTATCTCCTTTACTTCATCCACATCGTCATCAGCTTGTTCCTCATTCTCGTGGTGCTCCTGCAGCAGGGCAAGGGCGCCGATCTCTCGGTCTTCGGGGGAGGCGCCACTCAGGCGGCGTTTGGCGCTCGGACGGGGACGACGCTTCTCCACAAGCTCACCGTGGGCGCCTTTGTCGCGTTCATCGTCACTACCATGGCGATCGGGTTCACCCAGAACAAGGGCAAGGGGACCTCGGTCATGAAGTCGGTGGTGAATCAAGAGCTTCAGGAGGAGACGGGGACGGCACAGAAGCCAGCGAAGAGCGAGAAGCCCGCCGCGGCAACGCCGGCCCCGGCTCAGAAACCTGCCGCGAACAAGAGCGACAACAAGGGATCGGGCGACGGTGGAGGCCAGCCGAAGTAGTCACCGCGCTCGCTGAAACCCTCGTTGCGGAACCGCGAAATTGCTAAGATACGCCCATGCCGAAGTGGCGGAATTGGTAGACGCGCACGTTTGAGGGGCGTGTGGGGCAACCCGTACCGGTTCGAGTCCGGTCTTCGGCACCATTCGTAGTACCCCGTTTCGGAAATACGGCCGCATTCGGCCGTCGTTGCATCCCCGCTGGCGGCGTTG
>JBJKRB010000190.1:0-4374 GCA_046704885.1 Thermoanaerobaculia bacterium
CTTCTCACGCTTGGCGAACCAGGCGATCTCGACGGCCGTGAACGCCTTCAAGTGGACGTCGGGGAAGCGCTCCTTCAAGCCCCGCAGCATCTCGAGATACCAGTCGAAGGAGAGCTCGGGGTGGACACCGCCGACGATGTGGAACTCGGTGACCTGGTTGCCACCCTGCTCGGCGGCGTGCCGGTAGACGACCTCGTGCGACATCTCCCACGCGTGCGCCTCGCCGGGAAGGGCCGCGAAGCTGCAGAACTTGCAGTTGTAGGTGTAGACGCAGACGTTCGTTGGATTGATGTGCCGGTTGACGTTGAAGTAGGTGACGTCGCCGTGGAGCTTGCGCCGGACGTAGCCCCCGAGCTCCCCCAGCTCCAAGAGGTGCGGCGTCTCGTAGCAGAGGAGCGCATCCGCCGCGCTCAGGCGTTTCCCGGCCAGGACCTTTTCCGCGAGGGGCTTCAAGTCGGGCGGGAACGTCTCGATCTTGGGGGCCTTGACTGCTTTTGCTGCGGCGTCTGTGCTCATTCTGCGGAGAACCTCCGAGAGGCGCGAGTATAGCAGGGCACTCTTTGCGGCCCTCGGCAATCGGAAGCTCGAGTATGGTTCGAGCGCGCCGCCTTGATAAGCTCAGGCATTCAGCATACGGCGGATCGAAGTCAGACGCTCGAGATCCCAATGCGCGCTTGAAACGCGGCTTTGAGCGGCACCGGCTCTGATTGAGGAAAAGGAGGAAGGGAATGTTCGATGATGCTCAACTCGAAGAGTTTCGCTCCAAGCTGCGTGGCCCCTTGATCACGCCGGCCGACGAGGGTTACGACGAAGCGCGGGCGGTCTACAACGCGATGATCGACAAGCGCCCGGCGCTCATCGCCCAATGCGTGGACGTTGCGGATGTGATCGCGGCTGTCACTTTTGGACGAGAGAGCGGATTGGATGTGGCGATCCGCGGCGGCGGGCACAACGGTCCCGGGCTCGGCACGGTCGAGGGCGGTCTGGTCATCGACCTGCGTCGCATGCGGGGGATTCGGGTCGACCCGGAAGGGAAGACCGTGCGCGTTCAGGGGGGCTGCGTCTGGGGCGATGTGGACCACGCAACGCACCCGTTTGGCCTGGCCGCGCCCGGAGGGTTCGTATCCAGCACCGGCGTCGGCGGCCTCACTCTGGGCGGAGGAGTCGGCTACGTCGCGCGTCACCTCGGTTTGACCATCGACAGTCTGCTTTCCGCCGACGTGGTGCTCGCGGATGGCCGTCTCGTCACCGCCAGCGAGGCGAGCCACCCGGAGCTCTTCTGGGCGCTTCGAGGCGGTGGTGGCAACTTCGGTGTTGTCACCTCATTCGAGTTCTCCCTCCATCCCCTCGACATGGTTCACGGCGGACCGATGATGTGGCCGATCGAGCGGAGCGCGGAGCTGATGAAGCTCTGGCGCGATCACATCCTTTCGGCTCCGGAGGAGCACAGCGGATGGTTCGGGTTTCTGACCGTGCCGCCCGGACCACACTTTCCCGAGGAGTACCATCTGCACAAGATGTGCGCGGTCGTCTGGTGCGACACCGGACCCGCTGAGGACGCCGAGAAGCGTCTGGCGGCGGTTCGCGAGGAGTTCGGCAAGCCGGCGATCGACTTCGCCGGGCCGATTCCCTGGCCGGTGCTGCAGTCGCTGTTCGATCCGCTCCTCACACCTGGGCTGCAGTGGTACTGGAAATCCGATTTCTTCAACGAGCTCAGCGATGAGGCGATCGAGTTGGCGGCGGAGCACGGGGCGAAACTCCCCACCATGCTCTCGACCGCGCATTACTACCCGATCGACGGCGCCGTGCAGCGGACCAGCAACGCCAATACCGCCTTCGCCTACCGTGACGCCAAGTTCATCGAGATGGTTTCGGGTGTCGACCCCGACCCGGCGAACAACGATCGCATCATCGCCTGGGCCCGAGACTTTTGGCAGGCCCTTCACCCCCATTCAGCGGGAGGGAGCTACTCCAATATGACTAACGACGCGGGAGCGGACGCGAGCGAGGATCAGCTGCGCGCCACCTTCCGCGAGAACTACGATCGCCTGGTGCGCGTGAAATCGGAGTATGACCCAGGCAATCTGTTCCATGTGAACCAGAACATCAAGCCCGCCTCGTGACGCCCTGATGCGATGGCGCCGGTGAGCCCGGCGTGCGATGGAGGCGAAGCTCCGGCCGATTACCGCACTCGCACACCCAAGCCCTTGTCCCAGTGCAGTACCTTGTCGAATCGGGGAAGCGGCGCGCCGGGCGCCTCGGAGATCGTGACCCCGTACTTCCAGCTCGCCGGGCAGATGGCGACGTAGCGCGCATAACCGCCCAGGCCGCCCTTGAACTTGGGGAAGCCGATCGTCACCAGGCAACCGGTGGGAGGCACTTCGTCCAGGTGCGTGACGCCCTCGGCCTGGGTGTAGCCATGGTGCATCAACCAGTGCTCGCCCACGAGGTTGGGGGTGTCGTCCGTGTCCAAGGGCTCGTGGCCGTGGAAGAGGATGTGGCGCTTCAGGTGCAGGAACTCGAGGGCCGCGAGGGAGACGCCGGGGAAGACCTTGAGCTGGGCGAGCTTCGGGTCGGGCCAGCGCTTCGACCAGTCGGAGCGCACCATGACCACCGACCCCGCCGGGATCTTGCCGTGCTCCTTCTCCCAACGCTCGATGTCCGAGACCTGGAGGGCGTAGCCCGGGTCCTTCTCGACTTGCTTGACGATCGAGATGACCACCAGAGGTCGCACCGCGAAGGTTGGAGGAAGCTCATCGATCGCCGGGTAGTGCGGCGCCCAGTGGGCGGGCGGGTCGAGCTGGGTGCCGAGCTGATCGGTGCCGAGCGAGTAGCGGGTGGCTTCGAAACCGTCCTTGGCGTAGGTGTATGCACGGCCGGTGGCGGGGTCGAGCGCCGGCCCGAAGGTCGCGCCACTGAACCCCTTCCAGACCGGCATCGAGGGCGTGATCCGGTGCGTGAGATCGATGTATTTAGCCTTGACAAGCGTTTGCTCGTAGACGGACCAGAGGCCGGGCGCGTGGCTTGCGGCCGGCTTGGGCGAACGGGCGGGCGGCGAAGATCTGCGAATGCCGGTCGTCGCCCCGCCGAGAGCGACAAGACCAACTACGGCGAGCAGCGGCAGCAAGATTCTCTTCATGATTGATCCTCGATCAATGCGTTCATCCTGTGCGACCACGAATGGGAGCGACGAAGGAGCTTTGCCGGGAAGGGTCTCGCGAGCGCCGAGAGACGATCGAACGCCGAGCGAGGGTCACTCCGTCACTGCCTTTGATGGAAGGAAATTAGCACCGGGCCACCAGGGGGTCAACGCGATCGGGGGCGGCGACCGGGCGGCGCGAGCGGCGCGACCGGTACTAGCTCAGGCTGGTACGATCAGGGGGTGCGTGAATCGGCGCGACTTGGCAGAGATTATGGCGGGCGCTCCCGCGGCGCGCCTCGGCGCCGCACTTCGCGGCTTTCCTTCGTTGCCCTGGTGACGTTTGCACTCTCCCTGGGCTCCCTTCTCGTTCCCGCTGCGATCGCGCTCGCGAGCGATGCACCGATCATGGCTTGCTGTTGCTCGCGCCTGGGCCACTCCGGTCCGTGCTGCTGCGTTCGCTGTCTGTGCGTGGCCAACCAAAACAGCGCGGCCGCTCACGTTCACGACATCGTGACGCCGCCTGGCGGCCTGAGCGTGCTAGCGAGCGCCGCTCTCCCCGTCGCCGGCACGCGCTCTTCGGCACGGGTATTCCCCGCGCCTCGCGATTGGAAGTCGGAGCCCCTTTCTCCTCCCCCGAGAGTCGGCGCCTAGCCGCGACCCGGAAGCGCTAGCCAAACCACTCATCGCAATCGCCCAGGGGCGAGCACTCCACCTATGGGTGCGCGCTCGCCGTGGGCCGGCCGTCCTTCCATGCTCGGCCGAACTGGAGAAGGAGAACGCAAGCAACATGCTGCAATCACGATGGAAGGCGCTGGGAGGAACAGCCTTGGGGGTATTCCTCGCCCTGGCGCCGCCGCTTGTCGCGCAGCAGAGCGGCAATAAGCAGACGAAACCACAGAGCGAAGGGGTCCCGATCGACCTCTCCTCGCTCAATCAAGGCGCGAGCGCGCTTGCCGGCAGCTCGGGGAGCTCGGCGGATGCCCTGCAGGTTCACGGGTTCGCGATCGCCAACTACGACGCCAACCTCTCGAGCGGCGCCAACAGCTTCGACGCCTCGGCCCTGGCCCTTGCGGTATTCAAGCCGCTTCTCCGCGGCCGCGTGTCGCTCTACGGCCAGCTGACGGCGGCGCGCGACCAAGGACCGCAATTTGTCGCTCCGGGCCAGAGCCCCTCGAGTCAGCCACCGCCTGCCGATATCGCCACCGATATCGACACCCTGCAGATCAATTGGG
>JBJKRB010000191.1:0-4192 GCA_046704885.1 Thermoanaerobaculia bacterium
ACGTCGCTCCGACTTTGCCTACATTCACTCCTTGTGCTAGCGTCCCTCCATCAATCGCAGCAAGCATTCAACCGGGCCGTCAACCGGGCCGTTTGCGGCACGGCGCAGGCCCAATCCAAGGGAGGGAATCGACATGGGCAAGATCAATTGGAACCGAGTCATTCTGGGCGGACTGTTGGCGGGTGTGATCCTCAATGTCTTCGATTTTCTGTTCTTCAACGTGTTTATGGTGAAGCAGGCGGAAGCAGCTCTCCATATGTTGGGTCGGTCGATGGACAACAGCGCCCGCGCCATCGTGATCTGGATCGTGCTCGACTTCATCATCGGCATCACCCTGGTCTGGGTCTATGCCGCTGCGCGGCCTGGCCTCGGAGCCGGCGCCGGAACCGCTATCAAGGTCGGATTCGCGGTTTGGATCTTTGCCGGTTTACTGATGACCGTGAGCATGTGGAATCTTCATCTCCTGCCGGCCGGACTCATGCTGAGCAACGCGATCTGGATGCTGGTAGGAGTCACCCTTGCCGCTCTGCTCGGGGCCTGGCTCTACAAGGAAGCGTGAGCGGAAGGTGATCTCCTCGCTATTTCGGCGCAGCAATCGCTGGGGCGCGGCGCTCATCGCCGTGGTCGTCGCCGGCGTTGTCTTCTCCGTCCCCGGGTCCGCCCTCGAGCGGGCGTCGGCCGGGCGGCGTGCTCTCGAGGAGGCGCGCTTGGCCTATTTGCACAGCGACGCCTTCGTCGAAACCCTTGCGGCCACTCTAGAGCTCCCCGATGGGCGCAAGGAAGGCAAGAAGCAAGAGTACGGAGTCGACCGCGATGGCTCCTCCTTTCTGATCATCTCCTCGAATGGGAGGCCGATCTTCCGGATTGTTGCTCGAGGAGACCGAATGATCGGCACGCAATTCGACGTGCCGACCCGCTACGCCGAGGTTCCCTTCAACGGGGATTTCGCCGCGGCTCTGCGCCAAATGGGAGGGGCGCAGGCCCAGATTGCGGCACCGCCAGCGCTCGTCGCACGGCTGGGGGGCAGCTTCTCCGCGTTCCTCGACGCCCTGCGCCTCGGCGTCCTCGCCCCGCTCTCCGTCGAAGGGGTGGAAACGAATGGTGGCGCAGGCCTCATCACCGTGCATCTCAAAGCGGCGAACGGAACGGTGACCGTTGGTCTCGATCCCTCCACCCACCGTTTCCGTGAGATTCACGCAGCCCTCGGGTCGGGCAGCCAACAGGTCCGATATTCGGGAAGCTATCGTCTTGTAGCCGGAGGCCAACGTCCGCCCGGCGGGGCGCTCAAGATCGCGGGCCGCGAAGCCGTGAAGACCTTCGCCGAGCTGGCGGGAGCCAGGTATCCACTGGAAAAGCCGGCCCCGTCCCTCGCCATCGCCCGACTCGAAGGTGGGACTCTCGAGCTCGGCAAGCTTCGCGGCTCGGTGGTCGTGCTCGACTTCTGGGCAACGTGGTGCGTCCCTTGCTGGACGGCTCTGGGACATACTGCCGAGCTCGCGGCGTGGGCGAAGAAATCCAACCTTCCCGTCAAGGTTTTTGCTGTCGACACCCTGGAAAGGACCTCGCGCCTCCCAAAGCAGCGCAAGCTGGTCAGGGAGTTTCTCGCCAGCAAGCATCTCGACTTGCCCGTGCTTCTCGACGCTGGAGGCGCCGCCTTCTCGGCTCTTCACAACCCCGGCCTGCCGAGTCTCGTCATCATTGATCGCGCCGGCCGCCTGGCTCGTTACCACTCCGGACTCCTTCCCGACATGACTGCCACGGTCGAGAAGGAGGTTAGGCAGCTGGCCCGGCCTTAGCTCCGCGTTCGCCTCCAGCCGTTCCCCTACTTCAAGTACTTCACCATCCAGCCGACCCAGCGCTTGTAGATGTCCGTCTTGCGCACGATGTCGTGCGGGAAGTGCTTGTCGACGGGATAGACGTAGAACTCGGTGGTCACGCCGTTGACTCGCAGCGCGTGATAGAGCTCGTAGCTGTTGACGATGGGTACGTTTGGATCCCCCTGGTCTCCCATGATCAGGGTCGGCGTGGTCACCGCGCGGGCATACTGGATCGGCGATTGATCGCGCCAGATGTTCCAGTATTCCTTGACCCATGGCGAGCCACCGAAGAAGTAGAGGTCGCCCTGCTGATAGAAGGCGATCGTGTAGTCCATCACCCAGTCGGTGAGCGCCGCGCCCGAGACCGCCGCCTTCCAGACATGGTAGTGCCCGATCAGCCAGGAGGTCATGTAGCCTCCGTACGACCATCCCGTGACGCCGATCTTGTCGCGATCGACGATTCCCATCTTCTCGACCGCCGCCAATCCGGCCATGACGTCCTTGCCCGGCCCCTCCCCGGTGTCCCGGTAGATCGCGTGCTGGTACTTGTCCCCGAGATTGATGCTGCCGCGGTAGTTCGGCTCGAAGACCAGGAAGCCCTGCGCGGCAAGAAGTTGCGTCAGTTGGCTGAAGCTCAGGGTCGATGCTCCCTCCGGACCGCCGTGGATCTCCAGCACGAGGGGATACTTTCGCCCCGCCTCGTAGCCGACCGGATAGGTGAGGATCCCGTCCTCGTGGAAACCGCCCGGCCCGGTCCAGGTGACCTCGCTGCTCTTGCCTAGCTCGCGCTCGGAGATGAAGGCGTTGAGGTTGGTGAGACGGCGCGGCGCGGCGCCCGTGGAGTCCATGACATAGAGCTCGCTGGGATGATCGGGCGTCGAGGCGATGAACGCCACGGTGCCGTTCGGAGCGACGCTCGGCCGCCCGTTCGGATGGACTTCGCCGAGCTCGAGGCGCTCGGCTGGCCCCTCGATCGGCTGCTTCCAGAACGCCGAGCGCGCTCCGATGTCGCCGACCAGGAGCAGACTCTTGCCATCGGGCATCCAGGTGTAGGTGTTGATGTTGCGCGCCAGATCCTGGGTCGCGTCGAAGGTCTTTCCCGCCGCGTGAACATAGACCGCGTTGCCGTTGTTGAGGTCGCCGCCTCGCGCTCGCATGTAGGCGAAGAGATCCGAGCTCGAGGCGGAGGGCGCGTACTCGAGATCGCCGGAGCCCTCGGCCGCCACGAGGGTCTCCACCTTGGTTGTCACCTTGGCCTTCTCGGGTTTCTCGGGTTTCTTCTTCCCCTCCGCCTCGCTTGCGCTCTCGCTTTCGGCTTCCGAGGGTATCGCTACCTGGTCGATCTCAGACTTGAAGGCGTTGCCGAAGTAGGGGTCGGGAAAACGCGTGAAAGCCACGCTCTTGCCGTCCGGGCTCCAGGCGAGCGGCGTAGCCGTGTCCTGGTCCGTCTGCAAGCTCCAGCTTCCCTCGGTGAGGCGCATGGGTTTGCCGCCCGTCGCCGGCACCACCCACAGGTGCCACGGCATCACGGCGGCGCGGGTCATGTAGTTGTTGTCCGTGACTTGGAAGCCGTCCTCATGATGCTTCAACGCCTTTTCGTTGGGCACCGCGTCTTCGCTCATGAAAGCGATCGACTTGCCGTCCGGGCTCCAGGCGAACTCGTCCACGCCCTGCTTGGCCTCGGTCAGGCGAACCGCGTCGCCGCCGTTCATCGGCATGACATAGACCTGGCCCTTCTTCGACTTCGCATCCTTGGCGATAAAGGCGAGAGACTCCCCGTCGGGCGACCAGCGGGGCGAGGAGAGACCCTCTCGGTCAAAGGTCAGCTTGCGCAGGTTTCCATTGCTGATGTCGACTAGGTCGATCTCCTGCTTCGCCTTGTCGGTCTTCCAATCGGGCCGAGAAACGAGCACGGCGATCGCCTTGCCGTTGGGCGAGATCTGCGGATCGGAGAGGCGGACGTTCAGCCTCAGGTCATCGAGCTGGAATGGCTTTGCCGCCTGCGGTTGCGCCGCCGCGAGTGGCAGGGAGAGGGCGACGGCGAGGAGAGCGTACGTAAGGACGATCGGCTTCATGGAACCTCCTGTGGAACGTGGTCGGCGGGCACAACCGTCTCGACACTCCGAGGCGGCGCCCAATCACCGAGTCTACGCAAGCCGGGCTCAAATGCCTAGGGATTGCTTGCAGCCAGCCCACCCCTACCCCAAAGGCCTCGCCTCGTGGTAAAACTGCCAGCGGTGTTTCTCCTCGCAACCTCAGGTCACCCTTGCTGAAAGGAGCCCCGCTGTGACCCACCGCACCATGTCCACCACTGCCCGCCTCGTGGCGGTCGCGCTGTGCGCCTTCGTCCTTCCCTTCGCCTTGACGACCGAAGC
>JBJKRB010000192.1:0-5584 GCA_046704885.1 Thermoanaerobaculia bacterium
CTCGCACGCTGGGCGCTGTCGTCGTCACTCCGGGGCGGCCCATGCGCCAGCTCTGCGTGGCGACCGGAGACCGGCGCACGTTCCTGCTGTTCGTCACTCCACTCGAGGGGCGAACCTGGAGGGGCGCGCGCGATCCGAGACTTCGCCAGGAGTTACCGGTCGCCCGAGTGGTGGGTGCGGTGCCGCGCGGCACCACGGCGCGATTTACACAGGTGGTGCTCGGCCGCGCTGAAGGTGCGGTCCGCCCCACCGTGCGCCAGTCGTTGGGCCGCACTATTGGAGCGGCGACTCCGGGCTCGGCGGCGACCCGGCTACGCCAAGCGGAAGGGGCGGCCGGCACACCGTGATCGGGAACCCGAGGATTCGGAACGCGCGGCTCGATGATCGGGGCGCCGTGCCGACGGCCGGGCGCGGAGTCAACCGTGCGGATCGCCCGTTCGCCGGACCCGCCGGTGCCCAGTCCAAGCGCGGTTCGGCGCGAGCGCAGGGCGCGCTGAACGTCCATCGGGAGCTGCGGCTTTCGGGCGATAAACGCGGTCAAGTCAGGTGCTGCATTGCCACTTCCGGCACCGGCTCGGCCGTGGGGACGCGTGGAGATGGCGCGCAGGGCGCCGCCCGGCCGCGCCAGGTCTCTGGGCAGCACGGCTCTCGAATTGGTGGTCACGACGCCACGGGGGACCGCCCTACCCAGGTACCGGCGCCGCATCTGCGCCGAGTTCCAGTAGCGGTAGTGGCGCCACTCGAGCTCGCCGCAGCGTGAAAACGTCCAGTACCCTCCGGCTTGGATGTAGTCCCACGGTGCTCTGACCCCGCCGTAGAGCACCCAGAAGACGCCCTCATCCCAGTCCATCATCGGACTGTAATAGTTGGCATAGACCCCGATCGGGCACCAGCCCACGTACTGGGGACCCCAGTACCAGTAGACCCAGGCGGGAGAGTAGACATCGCCGGGATACCAGAGCCAGCCGTACTCGGGGGCGTAATCCCAGCTCCCGTAGTGTCCTGTGATCCAACCCCACGGTTGTGCCGCGACCCAGCTCCAGCCGCTCGGCGTGTAGTCCCACCGGCCATCCTCGTAGGGTCGCCACCCCGCCGCCACGTAGGGCCTCCAGGCGTAGCGGCCGGAGACCGACACCCAGCTTCCCGCACCAGCGAGCGAGCTCGACTCGTAGGAGAGCGAGGGGTTCACATAGGGAGAAGCTACGGCCTGCGCCTCCTGGTCGAGCTCATTGCCCCAGCTCTCGAGTCGGTCGAGAGCTCCCGCCTGGCGCAGGGCGACGCGCACGTTGGTGGCTCCTTCCACCCAGGCCTCCTCCTCGTCGCGAACAATCGCGGATCCATCCGGAGTCAAGACCTCGGCGTAGCCGTCGCGAACCATCACCTCGGTTTGATCCTTGCCCGGTATCCCGATCCGGTAGCTGCCTGGTTGTTGGACATAAACGGTGGCATTGGCGGTATCGATGCGGGGTAGCTGATCGCCCAGGCTCTGCGAGGAGACCTGAAGCTGCAGCTCACCGGCGACAAGCCGCAGGAGGGTCGTCCGGTCGGTGCTGTCAGCGGAGAAGGCGAGGTGCTCCAAGCGCAAGTCACTCCCCCCCGCGAGCCGCGCCACGTTGTGATCCGGAAGAACGACCTCGATCCGTGAGCCAGGGTCCACGACCACCTCATCGCCGACCATCAGCGGTTGGTTGACGGTCAGGTCCTTGGTCGCCGGCGCTTGGGAATGAAGCAAAGTCGCATGCCCCTCGACGGTACGGACGTAGCCATAGCTGCGGCCGTTCTCGATGGGTTGCTCGCCTTGGGGGGTTGGTTGTCCGATCTCCGCCCACGCCGCGCCCGGTGCAACCAGCGCCAGAAGCAGGGCGAAGCAGGGAAGCATCATTCGCGGCCAATGTTGGACTCTCATGGCGACCTCACTTTCTCTTCTACGATATACGTCGCACTTCACACCTATGATCAAAGCAATCCGCGGGCCAACCTTCAGATTGCGAATGAAACGAGGCGATCCTCGTCGTGACGTCAGGCACGAGCGGGAATGCGACGGTGATCTATAATCGTTTTCTCGCGCGGGAGCAGATGAGAGTGTCCCCGGTCGGTCACAGTGACGTCCCCGCTCGAGTTCAGCGCATGGTAGCGCCTAGCGCTCCCATTGCAAGAGGAATGTTGTGGCATTGAAGCGTTTTTTTGGCGGTGGCGCTCCGAAAGAGGACGAGCTGCAGATCGACGACCTGATCGTCCTCGAGCGCTACGACGAGGCGGAGGCTCGACTGCAGGAGAAGCTCGAGCTCAATCGCAAGGACCTGCACTCGCACATCAAGCTGGCGGAGGTCTTCATGCGGCGCCGCGAGCTAGCCAAGGCGGTTGACGAGTATGTGTTCGTCGCCGACGAGTACGCCTCGGACGGTTTTTACGACAAGGGAATCGCGTTGCTCTCGAAGGTGGCCAAGCTCGTGCCCGGAGACGATACGTTGTTGCTCAAGATCGAGAATCTGAACGATCACAAGCGCCTGGAACGCAACCGGGCCCTGGCGATCGAAGGCTTGACCAGCGCGCAGGGTGCCGAGGAGACCAAGACCGGAAACGTGGCGCTCGAGATTCAGAGGCTGTGGAACAAGTTGTCCAAGAGCCCGCTGGTCCGGCGTCTCGAGGGCGAGCAGCTGCGTCACACCTTTGGCGCGATGAAGCTCACCCGATACGGCGTCGGAGAGAAACTGGCTTCCCGGGGAGAGAGTCGCGCCGTTCTCTTCCTGCTGGGACAGGGCGACGTGGAAGCGAGCATTCCCGGATCGAATGGCCGGAACATCATCGTCCGCACCTTCGGCCCCGGAGACATCATCGGCGAGCGCGCTCTGCTCGAGCAGCAACTCTGGCCGGCGGACTACACGAGCAAGAGCTCGGTCGTGGCGCTGGTCCTCGACCGGCCCGGATTCGAATCGGCCCTGACCGGCAATCCGGATCCGCGCGGCCTGGTGGAAGCCCTGCGCGGCCAGCAGCTCGACCGTGAGGTAGCGGCCGCGGTGAAGCGCCTGCAAAGGAAGATGTAGCGATGTCCCTGATTCCGATTCGGATCTACCCGGATCCGGTGCTGCGCAAGGTGTGCGAACCGGTCTCGGAGTTCGATGCCACGCTCGAGCGGCTCGCCGCCGATATGGTGGAGACCATGCACGCGGCGCCCGGGGTCGGCCTCGCCGCTTCCCAGGTGGGAATCGAGCTCAGGATCGCCGTGGTCGATCTCTCGGTGGGAGAGGATCCGGATCAGCTCATCACCTTCGTCAACCCCGTGATTTCCGGCGCTTCAGGGAGCGCTGTTGAGGTGGAGGGCTGTCTTTCGATACCCGGAGTGAGCGACAAGGTGATTCGGCCGGAGCGGTTCACGCTCCGCGCCCAGGACGTCGAAGGCAATTTCTTCGAGGTCGAGGCGGAGGACTGGCTGGCGCGGGCGATCGCCCACGAGGTGGACCATCTCAATGGGGTTCTCTTCGTTGATCATTTGACCGGTTTGCGGCGCGATCGCGCCCGTCGCCGCTTGCGGCGGCTGGCAAGCAAGGGGGAGAGTCAGGAGTGGGAGAGCGCCGGCGTACAGGTCTAGAGAGAGACGCCTCTCAGTTGTGGCGGCGCGCCGGGCGCTGGGCCGCGTACGCCCTCGTTGGCGTTCTCGCTGCCTGCGGCGGTGGCGGCGGCGGGGGAGGCGGCGGGCCTACGCAGCCGCAGCCGGGGGTCAGCTTCTCGCCCACCTCGACGGCGGGATCCGACTCGATCTCATTGTCCGGCGCCGGCAATACCACGGCCACGACCTTCACGTTGACCGTGGATGCCAACCAGGTCACCGATCTCTACGGCGTCGGCTTCGACTTGAGCTACCCGCAATCGGTTCTGAGCTTCCAGCAGGCCGTCGAGGGGACGGTGCTCAACGCCGGGGGAGGGACCCAGACCTCGCTCCAGGTGGCGGAAGCGTCGAACGGCGACCTGGTGGTGGGGCTGAGCCGGCTGGGGAGCGTCGGGGGCTTCTCGGGCTCGGGAACGCTCTTGACCCTCAAGTTCGCGATCACCGCGGGCGGCTCCGGCAACATCGATTTTTCCGCCAACCGCGCCTATGACTCGAACGGCTCTCCGATCGACAACATGCAGTGGGTGGGCGGTACCCTGCAAGTCACGCAGTGATCTCGTCTCGGCATCGCGATGACCGATCTCGACCTCTACAACACCCTCGACCGCCGGGTTGAGCCTTTCGCGCCGCTCGAGCCCGGTATCGCCCGTCTCTACACCTGCGGCCCGACGGTCTACAACGACGTCCACATCGGGAACTTGAGGACCTTTGTGTTCGAGGACGTGCTGCGCCGCACGCTCGAGCTCTTCGGTTTCGAGGTCAAGCAGGTGATGAATCTCACCGACGTCGACGACAAGACGATTCGCGGCGCGAGAGAAGCGGGCCAGAGCCTGGCCGACTACACTGGCCCCTACATCGAGTCTTTCTTCACCGATCTCGACACTCTTCACGTCGAGCCCGCCGAGCACTACCCGCGCGCTACAGAGCACATTCCCCAGATGATCGCTCTGGTCGAGGCCCTGGTGAAGAAGGGCTTTGCCTACGAGAGCGAGGGCTCGATCTTCTTCCGCATCGCTCAGGACCCGGACTACGGCCGCCTGTCGCGCATCGATCCGGGGCAGACCCGGCGTGGCGAGCGCGTCGCCTCGGACGAGTACGAGAAGGAGGACGTGCGCGACTTCGTCTTGTGGAAGGGAGCGAAGCCGGGCGAGCCGTCTTGGGAGTCGCCGTGGGGTCGGGGGCGGCCAGGCTGGCACGTCGAGTGCTCGACGATGAGCATGGAGTATCTGGGCGAAAGCTTCGATATCCACTCGGGGGCGGTCGACAACATCTTTCCCCACCACGAGAACGAGATCGCGCAGAGCGAGTCGGCGACCGGCAAGCCCTTCGTGCGCTACTGGCTCCACTCCGAGCATCTGATCGTCGACGGCCAGAAGATGTCGAAGTCGCTCGGCAATCAGTACACCTTGAAGGATCTCCTGGCCAAGGGGGCGTCTCCGCGGGCGATCCGCTATCTCTTGATCTCGGTGCACTACCGCCAGAAGCTCAATTTCACCTTCGAGGCGCTCAAACAGGCGGCGGCGGCCCTCGGCCGGGTCGACGAGATGCGTTTCCGGCTGGCGCACGCGACGGAAGAGACCGGGGCCGGAATCGGGGAGGCGATCGAGCGCTTCCGGGCGGATTTTCAGGCTGGTCTGGGCGACGACCTTAACGTCGCGGCGGCCTTGGCGGCGCTCTTCACCCTGGTGAAGGAGACCAACGTGGCGATCGAGGAGGGGCGGGTCGGCAAGGGCGACAAGGCGGCGGTGGCCGACGCGCTCGCCTGGGCCGATCGCGTCTTGGGAGTGCTCGATCCGGCGGCGTGGGAGGAAGCGGGGGAGAGCGGCGACTCGACGGGGCCGAGCGGCGAGGAGATCGAGGCCCAGATCGCGGCGCGCAAGGCGGCGCGCGAACGCCGCGATTTCGCCGCCGCGGACCGCATTCGCGACGAGCTCGAAGCAGCGGGGATCGTTCTCGAGGACACACCGCAGGGAACCC
>JBJKRB010000193.1:0-2986 GCA_046704885.1 Thermoanaerobaculia bacterium
GGTCTTCTTTGAACGTCCGAAGGATCTTGCCATCTCTCATGATGATCAGAACCGTAGGAAGTGGGTAGGACTCGCAGCAAACCTTCGTCAGAGCGAGCCAGCCAACGAGGCGTCCATCCGACGATACTTTCGCAAGGTCGAAACCCTCCTGTTCGGGCACCGTCCGCGGAGCCTTCATCGAGCCGGTCGCCGTGTGAATGACCAAGGTCCGCTTGCCTGGCGAGAGGGTCACCGACTTGTAGCGGACGGCCGCGAACGAGGCGGCGGGCAGGAGAACCACCAGCAACGCCGTGCCCCACCTGGCCACATACGGCCAGAAGGCTCGCTCCTTCGCTTTCCAGGCTTCCATCTCTGCAAGCTCCTCGACTGACAGGAAGTCTAGCCCGACTGCCGAAGGCCCGCCATTTGGCGACAGTATCGACCCTTCCCCACCGCCGGCGCTTCCGCGTGGTCTAGGTCCTCAATCTGTAGGTGGTGTTCGGCCAGCCGTATCGAGCCGCCGGGGGAGAATCGTCAGGATCGCGTCTACGCTGCGAGATGCGCGCGTCAGCTCCAGAGCTTGACCCCGCCTGTGAGCCCGTCCTCGTTCGACACAAGGTGCACGTCGTCCGGGAGCTCGATCTTCACGTGACGCGACTTGCCGCCGCCTATGTACATCTGGTCGAAGTTGAGCAGCGTGCGAAACGCCTCAATCACCTTCTCCACGCGCCGGTTCCACTTGCGCTTGCCGATCCGCTTGCGCGCGGCGTCGCCGACGTAGGCGTTGAAGGTCGGGTGCTTTCCGAACGGGAATTGCGCGAACTCCATGTGGGGCGCGAGCTCACCGTCGCGAAAGAGCGCCGTGCCCAAACCCGTTCCGAGCGTGATCACGAACTCGAGCCCGTGTCCGTGGATGGCTCCATAGCCCTGCACGTCGGCGTCGTTGAGCACCCGAACCGGTTTTCCCAGACGGTTCCGCAGCTCCTCGGCGAGCGGAAAGTCCCTCCACACGTCGTTGCCCCAGTGCGGGGCCGTGACCACCCGTCCATCGCGCACGACGCCCGGAAACCCGACCGACACGCGATCGTATTTCGGAAGCGGCTTCACGAGATCGATCAGCGCCGCCACCATGACTTTGGGCGGCGCGGGATTGGGCGTCTCGACGCGCAGGTGTTCCGCGACCATCGCTCCCTTGGTGTCGAGGACCGTTGCCTTCAGGCCCGTGCCGCCGATGTCGATGGCGAGCGTACGGGGCGCGCTCTTGCGGCTCGGGCGGGTCGGGCGGGGCGTGGCCTTCGGAGTGGCTTTCGCAGTGGCTTTCGGCATGAAGCTACGATAAATGTTTTGAGAGAGCCGCGCCAGGCGTCCCCCTGGTCACCCAACTAGGCGTCAGGGGCGCAGCGATGGAGCCGGATTGGTGCTGTCGAACCGCCGGAAGACGATTGCCAGCGCCCAGGTTGAGGCCGGGAAGGTGATCGCCCACAGCGCCGCGACCCAGATCAGGGAGTGGACGTACATCTGGAAGAGCAGGAACGGGAGGAGAAGCCCGTTCGCGGTGAGAAACCAGCGCGCGACTCGTTCCACTCCCCCACCCAGGAAGACCCTTGCCACGAGTAGCGTCGCGACACTCATGAAGCTGTAGCCGAGGATGTCGACCGCGTAGAGAAACGAGTCAAACGGCACCACTCCTTGGGCATTTCCCAGAGTGGAGCGGGCGACCGAAGATCACGATCGCGCTTCCCAGACTTGATGCTTCGGAGGCTCTCAGACCGACCGACTCTCTTGCACTGGGAGGACCTATCCCACCGTGGCCGTGATGGGCACGAGGAGAGCCTGGAGGTCCTGTTCGGCGTGACGATGATCGATGCGTTTTCGCAGCTGGGTCAGCTTATCCCTATGGCAGTCGCGCAGTAGGAGACCACTGCCGCAGGGACATCGTTCGTGGCCCTTCGGGTGGTTCTTGCGGGCAATTAGCCTCACCCAGGAGATCAGCTCGGCCTCGCTAGGGGCCTCCGCAGACGTTAGAAGTTCCCCGTACGACTCAATGATACCGGGGCGGCCATGAGAACGCTGCCCCGTAGGGGGCCAACAGCCGTGGTCATCGTAGTAAAGCTGGCCGACGAAGAACGGCCGCACCAGCCTTTCCAGGAATGCCGTAAGGTCGGACCCGCCGGGCCAGTGAATCCTGTACTCCGAAGGCGCGCACAGGCAAGCTTTCCCGCTTCCCGGCATGAGGTGACGGTCCGTTTTCCATGGAATCTCATCTTGCTTGCAGAAGAGAATCGGTACAACCCGTGGAAAACCCGCAGGCACTTCCAGCGTGACGGAATAGCCGCGGTCGTCAATCACCAGCATCACGCCCGAGACCTGAGCCCGGTCTCCTCCGTTGGAAAGTTCTAGGCTCAGGCTCGGAAACGCCCCCGCCAGTCGGCCGCGCTCCGTTGCCAGGCGCCCTGGGTCTCGCAGCCACCAAGGCTTCATGGCCCTGCGGCGTAGGGCTTGGGCACAGCCCCCATTGCTGCCACGGCGGCCGCCGTTCTCTTCTTCTCGTCCTGCTCGCATCTCTCAATCTCGGAATCGAAGAAGTCGGTGCGCAGCACCTTCTTCCACGCTTTGAGGGACCGGGACCGAGAGCAGCTGGGTTGGTCTAGAACCCGCAAGTCCTCGACTGCGGTGCGGAGAAGGTCACGGAGCTTCTTAACCCCTGCGTCGTCCTCGGAAGCCAACCATTCGTCGACCACTGGATGCCGCACAGCAGGCTGTACATCGAGGCGCGCGAGGGCACTTTCTAGGACTCCGCGAAAACTGCGGTCGAGGCGGTCATCAAAGCCCGCGTAGATCTCGTCGACCAGCACGGTTAGGAGGAATCCGCTCGGGAGCGAGTATGACGGCCTCTGTTTGCAGAAGCTCTTTAGGAGCCTGATCACGGCCCTCATCTGCCCCCGCCCGTCGCTGGACCTCCGGTCGAGAGCTGCTTCGAACCACGCGTTCACGCCGTCCGGGAAGA